>JBMOJU010000394.1:0-4616 GCA_049315625.1 Paracraurococcus sp. | reverse complement strand
CTGGATCGTCATCTGTCTGCTTAAATCTCGATACACTGCCTAACAAGCTTACCAACCTTGCCGGCAAGTGATCATCGTCCTTTTGCTGGATGCTTGCGAAGCCTGGGTCGCGCCAACTCCTCTCTCGGCGGTACTGCCAACGTCCGTTTTCCCTAGTCGTGCATCCGCCCATGTCGCGCTGGGCGTTGGCCTCGATGAAGGCGGCGAACTCACGACGGGTGACTTCGAACCGGCCGGCGGCGAAGGACGCCACGGTGACCTGCCGCTGAGGGCGTTCGTTGTCTTGGCTGTCCTTGTCCGTCTTCGGACTGCCCATGGTGAAGGTGCCGCCGGGGATGACGACCATGTTGTCCGGGCACGTGGTGCAGTCGCGCGGCAGGACCGTGCCGGGGCGCAGCAGCGCCGGGGGCGTGGCTACGGCCGGGTTGATCGGTCCGGTGGGTTTGGCAGGCGTAACCGATGTCGATGAGGTTGCGGGCGCCGTGCCGGCAGGCTTGTCCGGGCCGCCGGGGGGGGGTGTCGCAGGAGCAAGCATGGTCGGCGATGCCGCAGGCGGGGCCGTGGCCGGCATGTTCGACCCCTGGGTGTCCGTTGGACCCGGCGCGGGTTTGGGCGGCGTGAGGGCCGTCGCCACGGCAGGCTTGTCGGGCGAAGCCGACACTGCCGGCGCGGGGGCTGCCGTTTCCGGTTTCGTGGCGGTGGCTTCGGCTCGGGTCGGGGGCTCGGTAGTGCTGGGTGGAACCTGCGAATAGACGAGGGCCGCCACGGCGGCGGACGCGACCAGCCCGAGCAGCCATCGCCGCGGCCGGCGCGAGACGCTGGCAGGTGGTGCAGGCACGGCGGGCGAGGCGACGGGCACCGCGGGCGGTCCGCGCTCGATGATGGGCGGAAAGGGCGGCGGCACCTCGCCCGGCAGCGCGTTCCGCACCCCGGCCACGAAGGCCTGCGCCGTCATGCCGGGCGCATCCAGCAGGCGTGCGACCAGGCTCACCAGCGCCGCCGGGCCACGCCCATGGATCGCCTCGAAGGCCGGTCCGTAGACGTGAGGCGGCAGGACGCCGTCCGCCATCCAACCGGTCAGTCGCCGTTCCCGCCGTTCCTCCGCCGTCTCCCTCGGCGGCAGGCGGGCGATGACCGGGTCGCCCTGAGCATCGACGAAGAATTTCCGTGTGTCCTGGCCGGGAAACGCCGTCTCGACATGCGCAGCGAGGTGGGAGAAGCGCACCTCCGCCGGCAGGTCCGGCGCAACCGCGTTCAGCCGCGCCGCCACCGCCCGGGTGAAGCGGCCCATCACCCGCCCGTCGCGCTCGTCCTCCACCTCCTCCGAGGTCTGCCAGGCGGTGGACGAGGTCAGGATGAACAGGCCGCGGGCCTTCGCCGTCTCCCGCAATTGCTGCTGGATCGCCTCGGCGGTCTCGCCCCGGATGCCGCCGCCGTACTGCGCGCCAATGGCCCCGGCGTAGCAGCAATCCAGCAGCAGGATGACGGCGCCGCAGCGGCTTTCGCCCACCGCCTCGTGCAGGTCCTCGGCGCGGAGGGCGGTGTCGCGCAGCCGGCCGGCCTTGCTGTCCGCGGCGGCGAAGTGCAGCCGCCCCTTCGCATCCGGCTTGCCGTGGCCGGAATAGTGGATCAGCAGGGTGTCGTCGGCGGTGGCCTCGTGCAGGGCCAGGCGGATCACGTCCATGATCGCCAGCCGCGACGCATCCTTCAGCGGCGGCTCGGCCAGCTCGAAGCCGCCCCGCGCCGGGTCGGTCAGGATGGCCGCCAGCGCATCCACGTCGTTGTGCGGCCCGCGCAATTCCGCAAAGCCGGAGTCCGGCGCGAAGCGCTGGTTGCCGATGAGGATCGCCAGGCGACGGGCCATCAGGCGGCGGTCAGCCCAGCGTGTCCTTGGCGTGGACCAGCATCGCCTTCATCTCGTCGATGGTGTTCGCATCGACGCTGATTTTCCGGCCGTCCGGCCAGGTCACCTCGATCTTGACGCGCCGGTCGGTGCCCAGGAAGCGCTTGAGCCCCTCGAACAAGGCTTCGCCGATCTCGTACAATTCCTGGCCGATGGCCAGCATGCCGAGGGCGTTCAGGATGCCGCGCTCGCCGGCCTGTGCCGCGGCGGCCGGCGGTTCGGCGGTGACGCCCAGCCGGCCGAGCGTCGTGGCCAGGTCGCGCGTTTCCTGGGCGATCAGCCCCGGCGGCATGTCGCCGCTGACAACCAGGGTGATGCTTCCCGCCATGATGCCCACCCACTTTCGCGTGAGCGGAATGGTACCGTGGAACCGCGGCGGTGCAAGCACTGCCAACCGATACGGTTTCGCTTGCCCTTGCGCCGCCAATCATATAGGAATAATATCTTTATCGCCGGAGCAGCCCAGCATGATCCAGCCGTCCGCCACCGCTCCACCGGCCCCCGCCAGGCGATGACCGAACCGGCGCCGCCGGCCCGCCCCCACCCGGGCGGCCGCGCCGCCCGCCACCCTTTGTCCGAAACCGGCAAAACCGCCCCACCCCGCCGATTTGTCCGGAACCAACACCCCGGCCCAAACCCAAGGGTTCCAAGGGCCTTTCGGCCTTTGGCGGGGGTCCAGGGGGCAGCGCCCCCTGGCCTGGCGCAACAACCCGCGCCCGCCCGTTACCTGGGCGGCAGCCGCAGCACCATTCCCGCCCGCAGCCCCGCCGCATCCGGCAACACCGGCGCGTTGCTCTCCAGCACCCATCCCGCCGCCGCGGTGTCGCCGTAGTGCCGCGCCGCGATCGCCTCCAGCGTCTCGCCCGCCTGCACCAGGTGCAGGATGCTGCCGCCCGGCCCGAAGCCGGTATCGCCCGCATCCGGCACCGCCCGGTGCACCGCGCGCTCGGCGGCTTCGGTGGCGCTGCTGCCGGCGGGGATGCGCGCAAAGGCGGCGAGCGTGTCGAACAACCCGCCCGGCCGGGTCACCGTCAGCCGGTCCTCCACCCGGGCGATGCCCTGGAGGTTGCCGACCACCAGCAGCACGCGTTCCCGCGTCGCCTCGTCCGGCACCGTGCCGTCCAGCGTCGCCGCGTCGTCGTGCCGGGTCACCATCAGCCCCTGCCGGGACAGGCCGAGCCAGGCCAGCCGGTCGGTGATGGCGGCCGCGGTCGGCGCGCCGCCGTCCAGGGCAAGGCCGGCCGCGGCGGGGAACCGGTAGGTAGTCATGACGTCCTCCGGGCGTGTCGGGTTGAACGCCGGCGCCGGCGCCCCGGTTGCGCCACGCGCGATGCCGCCCCACCCTTTTGCGCCATGGAAACGCCGCTGCTGGTCCAGCCCGACCCCGCCGATCCGCGCCTCACCCGCCGCGTCACCGGCATCGACCACACCGGCGCGCCGATCGAGGCCAGCGTGACGGTGGAGCGCCCTTTGACGCTCTACCTGAACGGGCAGGAGATCGTGACGATGATGACGATCCTCGACCGGCCGGAGGATCTGGCGCTGGGCTACCTGCTGAACCAGGGCATGCTGCGGCGGGACGACGCGGTGACCGGCGTCGAGTACGACGACGACCTGCAGGTGGTGGTGGTGCGCACCGAGCGCCGCACCGACTTCGAGGAGAAGCTGAAGAAGAAGACCCTGACCAGCGGCTGCGCCCAGGGCACCGCCTTCGGCGACCTGCTGGAGGATTTTTCCGCCGCCCGCCTGCCGGAATCGGGCACGCTCCGCACCTCGGAGCTCTACCGCCTGCTGCACCGGATCAACACGCTGCCGACGCTCTACCTGGAAGCCGGCGCCATCCATGGCTGCGCGCTGTGCGAGGCAGACCGGCCGCTGGTCTACATGGAAGACGTCGGCCGCCACAACGCGGTGGACAAGATCGCCGGCTGGATGTTCAGCAACGCCTGCGACCCGGCGGGCAAGGTCTTCTACACCACCGGCCGGCTGACCTCGGAGATGGTGATCAAGACCGTGCGGATGGGCATCCCCATCCTGGTCTCCCGCAGCGGCTTCACCGCCTGGGGGGTGGAGCTGGCGCGGGAGGTCGGGCTGACCCTGATCGGCCGCTGCAAGGGCCGCCGCTTCACCGCCCTGGCCGGCGAGGCACGCATCGTCTTCGACGCCGACCTGAACTATGTCGAGGAGGAAAGCGCCCGGCACTGGCGGAAGAACAGCCGGGAGGCGCTGGGTGAGTAGCGTGATCGCCGTGGTCCTGGCCGGAGGCCTGGCCCGCCGCATGGGCGGCGGCGACAAGCCGCTGCGCCTGCTGGCCGGCCGCCCGCTGCTGGACCATGTGCTGGACCGCGTCGCGCCGCAGGTGGCCGCGGTGATCCTCAACGCCAATGGCGACGCGGCGCGCTTCGCCGCCTACGGCCTGCCGGTGGTGGCCGACCCGCTGCCGGATTTCCCCGGGCCGCTCGCCGGCGTGCTGGCCGGGCTGGACTGGGCGGCGGCGCACCGGCCCGATGTCGCCACCGTGCTCTCGGTCCCCGGCGACGGCCCCTTCCTGCCGGCCGATCTGGTGGCGCGGCTGGAGGCAGCGCGGGTGGCGGCCAGCGTGCCCATGGCCTGCGCCGCATCCGGCGGCTGGACCCACCAGCCGATCGCGCTCTGGCCCGTGCCGCTGCCAAATCCGGTGCCGCGATGAACGCCAAGCACAAGGCTGGGGAAA
>JBMOJU010000393.1:0-4621 GCA_049315625.1 Paracraurococcus sp. | reverse complement strand
GATGCGGCGCATGGCGGGGAGAACCTCGCCATGGGGATCGGGATACAGAACTGGTGGAACATGGGCGACCAGCACGGCGACAACTGGATCACCATCGATTGGGCCAGCTACATGAAGCCGGGCGACTACTCCCTGATCGGCTGACCCAGGGTGATGCGTTGGGGTGGCGCGGTGCCGACGTACCCCGGCGCATCTGCCTGCGGGTCATCGACCGCCTCGACCCGGCGGGGCGGTGTGCCGCAGGCTTGGCAGCGGAGCCGGGCCACGACTTCGGCGATCGTTGTACCGGGCCGGCGCTGGCGCGCCAGCAGCTTGAACGGTAGCAGGGCGCTACGGCCGCAGGCGCAGCGCGCATCGAGCCACCAGGTCGGATAGAGGGCCAGGGCGTGGGGCGCCGCCGGGAGCGTCATGCCGGCATCATGCCAGGATGGGCGCCACGGTGCGCCGGAAATTGTCAGCCCGGCCCGGCTTGATGTAGATTTTTCCGCCACCTAGCGTAACGCGATTAAGTATTCCGAGGCAGAATAGATAATGGGTGATGGTAGCATAATGTCTCGTAACGAACCCGCCGACATTCCGCATTACGGCGAGGCGATGAACACAAGTCCAAGGCGGCGAGGGTCGGGCCGCGGCCCTGCCATTATTATCGAGATCGACGGGGCGCGCTATACGATAGCTGCGTTGGCGCGTCACGCGCAGGTCACGCCGGCTGCTGTGTATGCGCGGTGGCGCAAGGGCGTGCGTGGCGCCGATCTTCTCGCCAAGGGGAGCGGTCGAGGACCCGCATCAGGCGGTGCGGCATCGCCGCGCCTTGCCGTGCCAGCCGCGACGCCCCTGAGCGTGCCGCGTGACGTTCTCGCCCAGGCAGCGGCGCGCGGGATCGACGCGGTTCGGGTCAAGGCCCGGATCGCGGCGGGTTGGCCGCAGCACAGGTGGTTCGACCCTATCCGGCCGCGCGTTCCGGTGCGTCGCGTTCGGCGATGGTGAGCGCCGGGTGAGGACCGCAGCGGTGAGTGCCGAACAAAACACAAGGCAAACACCTGAAAAACAATGCGGCTGTTTGCACAAAGGTGCAGACTTCGGATCTGGGGGTTAGGGGTTCAAATCCCTTCGGGCGCGCCAGGGGATACGGCGTTCACGTCACCCCAGGCGACCGAGCCGCCGCCGGCCAGCGGCACCGCCCGCACCCCGCGCGCCAGCATGGCCGCCAGGGCATCCCGCAACGACGCATCCGCGGCCAGCGCCTCGCCCGGGGCCGCCGCATCCCGCCGCGCCGTCGCGGCCGGGACCAGCGCCAGCCGCAGCAGCGCCCGGTCGCTGCCGAGGAACGCCGCGACGAAGGCGTCGGCCGGCCGCGCCAGCAACTCGGCCGCCGCGGCGTGCTGCGCCAGCCGCCCGTCGTGCAGCACGGCGACCGCATCGCCCAGCCGCACCGCCTCCTCCAGGTCGTGGGTGACGATCAGCACGGTCTTGCGCAGCGTCTTCAGCAGCCGCAGCACCTCCTCCTGCAGCCGGCCGCGCACCACCGGGTCGACCGCGCCGAAGGGCTCGTCCATCAGCAGCACCGGCGGGTCGCCGGCCAGCGCCCGCGCCACGCCGACCCGCTGGCGCTCCCCGCCCGAGAGCTGGTGCGGCCGGCGTCCGGCGAATCTCGCCGGGTCCAGCCCGGTCAGCGCCAGCACCTCCTCCACCCGCGCGGCGATCCGCGCCGGTGCCCAGCCGAGCAGCTTCGGCACCGTGGCGACGTTCTCGGCGATGCTCCAATGCGGAAAGAGCCCGACCTCCTGGATCACGTAGCCGATGCTCCGGCGCAGGGTGACCGCATCCAGCCGCAGCGCATCCTGCCCGGCGATCCGCAAGGCGCCGCCGCTCGGCTCGATCAGCCGGTTCACCATGCGCAGCGTGGTGGTCTTGCCGGAGCCGGAAGGGCCGATCAGGGCGCAGCTCGTCCCCTCCGGCACCGTCAGCGTCAGCTCGTGCACGGCATCGCTGGTGGCGCCGGGCCAGCGCTTGGTCAGCCCCTGCAATTCGATCATGCGCCCCGCACCCGTGCCGCGAGCCGCTGTTCCAGCAGCCCGAATCCCGCTTCCGTCCCCAGCGCCAGCAGCGCGATCGCCACCGCGCCGACCAGCATCCGTCCGGTATCCAGCAAGGCGAGGCCCTGCGTCACCAGGTCGCCCAGGCCGCCGCCGCCGATGAAGGTCGCCAGCGCGGCGGCCGAGACCACCTGCACGGCGGCGATCCGCAGCCCGGCGAAGACCAGCGGCGCGGCCAAGGGCAGCTCCACCCGCAGCGCCCTTTGCCAGGGCGTCATGCCAAGGCCGCGCGCCGCCTCCAGCGCCGCCGGGTCGGCGCCGCGCAGGCCGGTGACGGTGTTCACCAGCACCGGCGGCAGCGCCAGCAGGGCCAGCGCGATGACCGAAGGCGTGAACCCGACGCCGAGCAGCGGCAGCAGCGCCGCGAGCACGGCGAGGCTCGGGATGGTGCGCAGCGCGCCGGAGGTGGCGATCGCCGCCTCCGCCAGCCGCCGCCGCTGCGCCACTGCGATGCCGAGCGGCAGGGCGATGGCGATGCCAAGGCCGAGGCCGACCAGCGACAGCGCCAGATGCTCCCCGACCGCCGCCAGGAAGCCGCCGGGATGCGCGCCGAGCCAGGCGGCGGCGCCTACCAATGTCTCCATCTCAGGCCACCGCCGGCAGGCGGCGCTGCACCGCGCCCAGCCCGGCATCCAGCAGCAGCGCCATCAGCGTGACGAGGCCGGCGCCGACCAGGATCTTCTCGGTATGGCCCTGGTCCAGCCCGGTGAGGATCAGCGTGCCCAGCCCGCCGGCGCTGATATAGGCCGCGACGGTCGCCGCCGAGACCAGCGTGACCGAGGCGATGCGCAGCCCGCCCAGCAGCGCCGGCAAGGCGAGCGGCAGCTCCACCCGCCACAGCCGTTGCAGCGGGGTCAGCCCCATGCCCTTCGCGGCCTCCAGCACCGCCGGCGGCAGGGCGGCGAGGCCGGCGACCAGGGAGCGCAGCAGGATCGGCACCGCGTAGGAGACCAGCGCCACCAGCGCCGGCCAGAAGCCCAGGCCCAGCACCGGCACCAGCAGGGCGAAGACCGCCAGCGTTGGCAGGCTGTAGAGGATGGAGGCGGTGCCGAGCACCGAGGCGCGCAGCCCCGGCCGCCGCGCCACCAGCAGGCCGAGCGGCAGCGCCACCAGCAGGGCGAGCGCCAGCGCCGCGGCGACCAGGCCGAGATGGGCCAGCGTGGCCGCGCCGATCGTATCCAGGTTCCGCGCCGTCCAGCGCATCAGGCGAGGCCCTGGCGCTTGAGGAAGCGGGCGGCGACCTCGCGCGGCTCCTCGCCATCCTGGTCCACCTGGCGGTTCAGCGCCTGCATCACCGGGTTGTCGAGCGTCGCGCCGATCGCCAGCAGCGGCGCGGCGAGGCCGGGCCAGTCCCGCAGCGCCTGGTTCCGCACCACGGCGGCAAGCTGGTAGGGCGGCCAGAGCTGCTTGTCGTCCGCCATCACGCTGTAGCCGCCGACGGCGATCTGCCAATCCGTGGCATAGGCGTTCACCACATCCGCCTGGCCGTGCTGGAGCGCGGCGTAGCGCAGGCCGAGGGCGGCGAATTGCCGGAAGCGGCGGAATTCCATGCCGTAGACGCGCTTCAGGCCGGGCAGGCCATCGGCGCGGTCGGCGAACTCGTTCCCCGCCGCCAGGGTCAGCTGGGGTGCGGCGCGGGCGAGGTCCGACAGCGTGGCGAGGCCGAGCCGCTGCGCGGTGCGCGGCAGCAGCAGCAGCGCATTGCCGTTGTCGATGCCGGAGGGGTCGAGCCAGGTCAGGTTGAACTGCGCCTGGTAGCCGGCGCGGACCTTGGCCAGCACCTCCGCCGCGCTGCCGACCGGGGGCTGCTTGAGCACCACCCCGAGGCCGGTGCCGGTGTATTCCGGGTAGAGGTCGATCTCGCCGCTGAGCAGCGCGGCCTGGGCGATGGCGGTGCCGCCGAGGTTGACCCGGCGTTCCACCCTGGCACCGGCGCGTTCGAGGCCCTGGGCGAAGAGCTCGGCGACGACGAGCTGTTCGGTGAAGTTCTTCGAGCCGATGCGGAGGAGGGGGGCGGCGCGGGCGGGGCGCGCGAGTAGGGCAGGCAAAGCAAGGAGCCCGCGGCGGGGGAGGGGGCTGCCGGGGCGGCTGGGGCGGGGCATGGCTGGAGAGTAGGATGGGTTGGGGCGGCGTGGGAACGGGGGGATGATCGGGACAAGGCTGGCCAAAAGTGGGCGAGGCGGCACCTTACTCAGATATTGCCTTGTATCGCGGACTTCAAATGCCCGGAGGCGGCGTCAAAATATGCCCAACAACGTTAGAAAAAATACGAGGCAAAAACAAGTCCGCTTCGCCAGCGGCTAGGTCCATAAATGTGGGCTTTATCCAATATATTTTGCCTCGACCTGTCTGTACGTTCAGATCAATCATTGTTGGGCACTCCAGAGGCACCGGAGACCTGGCGCTTGTGACCACTAAACAAGTGGTGAGGGTATCGAGTTTTCTTAGCCTGAACCAGTTTGCAAACTTACATTTCCCATTTCTGTAAATAATAACGGGCGAGAGTGACCTATCTTGCCACACAC
>JBMOJU010000392.1:0-4630 GCA_049315625.1 Paracraurococcus sp. | reverse complement strand
GCAGCGCCAGGCGCAAGACAGTGTGCGCCCGGCGCGGGGCGTAGCGGCGTCTCGACATCACCCGTGGCGTCCCTCCCCCCGGCTCCGTCCCGCGCCCCCGCAGGTGGTTCAGACGCGGCCGGCGGCAATCGGGCGGCTCAGATCGGTCCGCATAACCGATAGGTTGGCCGCCGCAAGCCGGGTTATCCTTCCGGGCGTGGCGGGGGCGCCGCTGGCCGCTGGAGCGGTTCAGCGGGGTGCGGCGCGCCCCGCCTGGACGCCCTGGTTGAAGGCGCGCTCGTTGCTTTGCTGGTGGCGGTCCCAGGCAAAGCCGCCGGCAGCGCCGACACCGGCACCGATGGCGGCGCCGAGCCCGGCATTGCCGGCCATGGCGCCGATCAGCGCGCCGCCGGCGGCGCCGCCCAGCGCGCCGGTGCCGGTGCGCTGCGCGGTCGGGCTGAGATCGGCGCAGGCGGAAAGCGACAGGGCGGCGGCCAGCAGGCCGGCCGTCATCAGGCGATGGGTCACGATCGATCCTCCCGGTGTCACTGCTTTTGCTTGCGCGAGGCCGGCTTGGCGGCCGCGGGCGGGCAGGGATAGGTGTCGGACGCCCAGCGGAGCAGCCCGTCCAGCGCCTTCTCGCTGCCGCGCTGCGGGTTGGACCGCGCCCAGGAGACGAAGGATACCTGCACCGCTTCGAGGGTCGGCGACGGGCTGGGCAGGCAGAAGATTGCCGGCCGGCCGGCGATCATCTCCTGGTGGTACTGGCCGGCGCCGGTGATGAAGCCGCGGCAATAGCCGACGGCCGCAGCACCGGCCTCGTCGGTGCCGCTGGCGCCGCAGGTCTCGGCCAGCATGGCGGTGGTGACCAGGCCGGCGGACCCGGTCGGGGCCTGCGCCCATACCGGGCCGCAGGATAGGACCGCCAGACCGGCGGCGATCACGGTGGCAAGCCGCATCAAGGCCTCCCTCAGTTTGTTAACCCGCCCTGGGCCGCCGCCTTGTCTTGGCGCAGTGGACCTGGAATCGGCGGTGCGCGCACTCGTACGCCGCTTGACGCTAGCGATGGCGCCTGGCCGCAGCAATATGCAACCCGTGTCCTGGCGTGACGGCGGCAAGACAGTTGCGCGATGTGGCCACGCCGCGCCCGACCTTGCCGGGCGCGGCGGAGCGGCGCAAAGCAGACTCCCATGCCAGATCGTCCCCCAGGCCGGCGCGCGGCGCGCGGCGCGGCTGTTGCCGCGGAGCCCGCCACGTTGCTGCTGGACCGGCCCGGGGTGCTGGTACGCCGGCTGCACCAGGTGCATTCCGCCATGTTCCAGGAGGAATGCGCCGTCTTCGGCGTGACCCCGGTGCAGTACAGCCTGCTGAGCCTGGCCGAGGCAGCGCCGGGCATGGACCAGCGCAGCGCCGCCGCCGGGCTGCGGCTGGACCGCTTCACCACCGCCGACGTTATCCGCCGGCTGCAATCCGCCGGGCTGCTGCGGGTGGCGACCGGGCCGGACCGGCGCACCCGACTGCTGTGGCTGACCGAGGCGGGTGCTGCGGTGATGGCGGCGATGCGGCCGGCCGCGGCCCGGGCGCATGCCCGGCTGGTGGCACCGCTGCCGGCGCGCGAGCAGGCCACGCTGCTGCGGCTGCTGCGCCGGCTGGTCGATGCGCATGAGGCGGAGAGCGCCGCCGCGCCGAAGGTCAGGTAGCGGCGCGCGCCGCCAGCACCGCGAGGATGGCGCGGACGATGCCGCGATAGCCGGTGCAGCGGCAGAGATTGCCGGCCAGCTCCTCCCGCACCCGCGCCGCATCGGCCTGCGGCAGGCGAAGGACGATGTCGCGGGCGGTGACCAGCATGCCCGGCGTGCAGTAGCCGCATTGCAGCGCGTGTTCGGCGGCGAAGGCCTCCCGCAGCTGGGCCATGACGGGGTCGGCGTCGAAGCCCTCGATGGTGCGGACGCTGGCGCCGTCGCAGCTTCCGGCATGCAGCAGGCAGGCGCGGGCGGGGGCGCCGTCCACCTCCACCGTGCAGGCGCCGCAAACGCCGTGCTCGCAGCCGAGATGCGTGCCGGTGAGCAGCAATTCGCCGCGCAGCAGGTCGGCCAAGTGGGTGCGGGGTTCGGCGGCCAGGGTGACGCGGTCGCCGTTGACGGTGAGCGTGATCATGCGGCCTGCTCCGCGGCACGACGCAAGGCGGCGCGGGCCAGCGCCACGCGCCAGGGATCGTCGAGCGCCAGGCCGGCGACGATGCGGGCGGCTTCGGCTTCGGGCGCGGCGAGCAGCGCGCTGGCGTCCGCGATCACCAGCGGCGCGGCATCGAGCGCCGCCAGCACGGCGCGCGGCGTGGCGCCCGGCAGCGCCAGGACGCAGGCGGTGGCCTTCGAGAATTCGCCCGGCTTGCGGCAGAATTTCCAGTGGCCCCAGCGTGTGGCGTCGGGCAGCACGGGCAGTTCCACGGCGCGCAGCAGTTCATCGTGGCGCAGGGCGGTCTCCATTACGCCGGAAATGAAGCCGGCCAGCGGGATGCGCCGCTCGCCCTCTGGCCCGAGTGCCAACGCGAAGCTGGGAAACGCGGAAAACACCGCGACCCAGTCGGCTGCCGGGTCGGCATGCGCCAGGCTGCCGCCGATGGTGCCGCGGTTGCGCACCGCGCGGTAGGCTATGTGCCGCGCCACGCCCGCCAGGATGGCGCCGAGCCGCCCGGGTACCGCGCCATCCTCGATGGCGGCATGGGTGGTGCCGGCGCCGATGCGGACCACGTCGCCAACAACTTCCACGCCGGCATAGCCGGGCAGGTGCCGCAAATCGGCCAGCCGATCCGGCGTCGCCACGCGCAGGTTCAGCATCGGCCCGAGCGACTGCGCGCCGGCGACCGGCCGTGCGCCTGCCGCGAGCAGCGACAGCGCCGCCGGCCAATCGGCCGGGCGGGCGTAATCGAAGGCGGCGGGCTTCATGCGTGCGCCCGCGCGATGGCTGCCAGCACCCGGGCCGGCGTGGCGGGCAATTCCGTCACCTCGGCCCCCAGCGGCGCCAGCGCGTCGTTGATGGCGTTGAGGATTGCCGCGGGCGGGCCGATGGCGCCGCTTTCGCCGATGCCCTTCTGGCCGAATCGGGTCCAGGGGCTGGGCGTTTCCATGTGTTCGATGCGGATGTCCGGTACCTCGGTCGCGCCGGGCAGCAGGTAGTCGGCCAGCGTGCCGGCCAGCGGCTGGCCATCGGCGTCGAAGGGCATTTCCTCATACAGGGCGGTGCCGATGCCCTGCGCGGTGCCGCCGAGCACCTGGCCGTCGACGATCATCGGGTTCACCAGCGTGCCGCCATCCTCGACGATGACGTAGTCCTCCAGCGTCACCATGCCGGTGTCGGTGTCCACCGCCGCCACCACGGCATGCGCGGCGTAGCTATGGGTGCCGGTGTCGGGGTCGGGGCGGTAGCCGGCCGTCACCTCCAGCCCGCCGCGGTCGACGCCGGCGGGCAGGTTCTGCGGGCTGCGGAACCAGGTGCGGGCAACCTGGTCGAGCGTGACCTGTGCCTCCCCCACATGTACCGCGCCGTCGCGCAGCACCGCCGCGCCCGGTTCCGCCTGCAGCAGCGCGGCGCCGATGGCGATGGCGCGTTCGCCGAGCAGCCGGCAGGCTTCCGCCACCGCGCCGCCGGCCATGACCATGGCGCGGCTGCCCCATGTGCCGGTGGAATAGGGTGTCAGCGCGGTATCGCCATGCACCAGCCGCACGCGCGCCGGATCGACGCCCAGGATCTCATGCGCCACCTGCGCCAGCGTGGTCTCCAGCCCCTGGCCATGGCTGTGCAGGCCCACGCGGAGTTCCAGCACGCCATCGGGGGTGAATCGCGCCTGCGCCTGCTCGAAGCCCGGCACGAAGGGGATGCCCCAGCCGTGGTAAACGGATGTGCCGTGCGCGCCCTGCTCGCAGGAGACGGCGAGGCCGAAGCCGACCGCCTCGCCCTTCGCCTGGCGGGCGCGTACCGCGGCGACATCGACGGCCGCGACGGCGCGCCGGAGCGCTTCCGGGTAGTCGCCGCTGTCGAACACCTTGCCGACCAGGTTGCGGTAGGGCATCGCCTCCGGCGGGACGAGGTTGGCGTGGCGCACGGCCTCCGGCGACAGGCCCAGCTTCCGCGCCAGCGCGTCCAGCGTGGTCTCCATGGCGAAGCAGACGCCGGTGCGGGCGACGCCGCGGTAGGGCAGGATCGGCGGCTTGTTGGTGCAGGCGGAGACGGTGCGGAACCGGAAGCGCGGCAGGGTGTAGGGGCCGGGGAAGATGCTGCCGATCTGCGCCGCTTCGAGGCAGGCGCTGAACGGATAGGCGGAATAGGCGCCGGCATCGACGGTGGCATCCACCTCGCAGCCCAGCAGCCGGCCGGCGGCATCCGCCCAGGCGGTGACCACGTAGTGGTGTTCCCGGCAATTGGCGTTGGCGGTCAGCTGTTCCAGCCGGTCCTCCAGCCAGCGCACCGGCCGGCGGAGGCGCATGGCCAGCGCGGCGCAGACCAGTTCCTCCGGCAGCAGGATGCCCTTGTAGCCGAAGCCGCCGCCGACATCGGGGGCGACCACGCGCACCTGGCCCTCATCGAGGCCGAGGCATTCGGCGATGCCGGTCTTGGTCACGTGCGGCATCTGCGCCGCGCTGTAGACGACCAG
>JBMOJU010000391.1:0-4654 GCA_049315625.1 Paracraurococcus sp. | reverse complement strand
AGACTCACAAAAAGGAAGGGTGGGGCTTGGGGAGGGAATACTTTTCCCTCCCCAACCTTCCCTTGCCGGCGGCTAGGCAATGCCGCTCTACGCCCTGACCCTGGAATACCATGGCGGCCCCTTCGTCGGCTGGCAGCGGCAGGAGAACGGCCTCTCGGTCCAGCAGGTGCTGGAGGAGGCGGCGGCCAAGCTGAACGATGGCATCCCGCCCACCGCCATCGCCGCCGGCCGCACCGATGCCGGCGTGCATGCCGAAGGCCAGGTGGCGCAGATCGAGCTGGCGCGGGAGATCACCCCCGACCGTCTGCGCGAGGCGCTGGATTTCCACACCAGGCCGCATCCGGTGGCGATCCGCCGCGCCGCGCTGGCGCCGCCCGGCTGGAACGCCCGCTTCTCCGCGGTGAAGCGCGGCTACCGCTACCGCATCCTCAACCGCCGCGCCCGGCCGGCGCTGGAGGAGGGGCTGCTCTGGCACGTGAAGACCCCGCTCGACGCCACTGCCATGCATGCGGCGGCGCAGGGGCTGCTGGGGAAGCATGATTTCTCCGCCTACCGCGCCGCCGCCTGCCAGGCGAAATCGCCGCTGCGGACGCTGGATCGGCTGGAGGTGGCGCGGGTGGGGGAGGAGGTGGTGGTGACCGCCGAGGCGCGCAGCTTCCTGCACCACCAGATCCGCAACCTGGTCGGCACCCTGCTGGAGGTCGGCCAGGGCCGCCGCGGCGTGGCATGGCCGCGCCAGGTGCTGGACGGCCGCGACCGCACCCGGGCGGGGATGACGGCCCCGCCCGAGGGCCTCTGCTTCACCTTCGTCCGCTATGCGGACGAGCCCGATTGGCGCTGAGCCGCGCTCAGTAACGTTCCGGCACGTAGAGCTCGGGCGGCAGGGTGCGGCGCTCGTAATTCGGGTCGAACACCCGCTCCGGCAGCACGACCTCCTGGTGCGGCACCTCCTCGTACGGGATCATCGACAGCAGGTGCGAGATGCAGTTCAGCCGTGCCCGCTTCTTGTCGTTGCCCTCGACGATGGTCCAGGGCGCCTCGGGGATGTTGGTGCGCTCGAACATGTCCTCCTTCGCCTTGGTGTACTGCTCCCAGCGGACGCGGGATTGCAGGTCCATCGGCGAAAGCTTCCACTGCTTCAGCGGGTCGTGGATGCGCATGAGGAAGCGAAGCTGCTGCTCCTCATCCGTGATCGAGAACCAGTACTTCACCACGATGATGCCGGAGCGCACCAGCATGCGCTCGAATTCCGGCACGTCGCGGAAGAATTCCTCGACCTGGGTCTCGTTGGCGAAGCCCATGACGCGCTCGACGCCGGCGCGGTTGTACCAGCTGCGGTCGAACAGCACGATCTCGCCGGCCGCCGGAAGGTGCGGGACGTAGCGCTGGAAGTACCATTGCGTCTTCTCGCGGTCGGACGGCGCCGGCAGCGCCACGACGCGACAGGTGCGCGGGTTCACCCGCTGGGTGATGCGCTTGATGGTGCCGCCCTTGCCGGCGCTGTCGCGGCCTTCGCACAGCACCAACAGCTTCAGGCCCTTGTGCTGCACCCAGTCCTGCAGCTTCACCAGCTCGGATTGCAGCCGCAGCAATTCGCGGAAGTAGAAGCCGCGCTCGATGGTGCTCTTCTTGCGGGCCTGGTGGAGCTGGCGCAGCGCGGCGGGCAGCCGCGTGTCATCGATCTCCTGCTCCAGTTCCTCGTCGAAATCATCCTCGAGCTCGAGATCGATCCACGACCGTGTGGGCGTTTCGCCGTCCTGACCCGTCATGCCCAGTCCCCTCTTTGGCAGCATCCAGGGGTAGCCAAGTTTCATTGCAACGGGATGACGGTTTGAAGAACAGTCGCGCCGGCCGCGGTACGAATCCTCGCTCAGCCGGTGCTGAGCCGCGCCACGAAGCCGCCGATGAAGATGCCCAGCAGCAGGTCCAGCACCACGAAGATCATCGCCGCCCCGCCCGGCAGCCGCAGCGCCACCCGCGTGACGAACCATTCGAGCCAGAGCGCATAGCCCAGCGCCGCCAGCCCCAGCCCCTGCGCGATCGCATCCGGCAGCCCGAGCGCCGCCGGCGCGGTCAGCGCGATCAGCACCATGTACTGGACCACGTTGGCCCAGTTCCAGGCGGCGATGAAGCGCGGCCAGTCGGCCCGGCGCCCCTGCATCTCCGCCAGCGGCAGGGAGGCAAGCGCGAAACCGGCCCAGGCCACCGCATAGCCGATCAGCTCGGCCGTGATCGCCCGCCCGAAGCCGCCCTCCGGCAGTGCATCACCCGACCAGGCGAGCAGCTTCAGCGCCAGGAAGCCGGGCAGGCAGAGCGCCGCGGCCCAGAAGCTGCGGGCGACGGCGGCCGGCGAATCCGCCACCAGCAACAGCCCGTCCGGCCGGCCCTGCGCCAGGCGGAAGGCACCACGCAGCCCGGCGGCGATGGTCCCGCGCGTGGACGGCGGCGGCGACCCGCTCAGGCGAAGGCCTCCTCGAGCACCATGCGGTACAGCGCGGCGAGGTCGCGCAGCTCCGCCACCGGCGCCGCCTCGTTCACCTTGTGCATGGTGGACCCCACCGCGCCGAGCTCCGCCACCGGGCAGAAGCGGGCGATGAAGCGGGCGTCGGAGGTACCGCCGCCGGTGTCCAGCGCCGGCTCGGTGCCCGTGGCGCGCAGGACGGCGCGCTTCAGCGCATCGACGAAAGGACCGGGTTTGGTGAGGAAGCTCTCGCCGGAGCAATCGACCCGCATCTCGTAGCGCGCATCTTCCGCGCGCAGCGCGGCGTGCAGGTGCTCGGTCAGCGACGCGCTGGTGTGCAGGTCGTTGAAACGGATGTTCAGCATCGCCCGGGCCTCGCCGGGGATGACGTTGTTGGCGGCGTTGCCGACATCGAAGCCGGTGACCTGCAGGGTCGTCGCCTCGAAGAACTCGCTGCCGGCGTCGATCGGCTGCGCCGTCAGCCGGTGCAGCACGCGGACCAGCCGGTGGATCGGGTTGTCGGCGCGCTGCGGGTAGGCGCTGTGGCCCTGGGTGCCGAACAGGGTGATGTAGGCCGTCATGCTGCCGCGGCGGCCGACCTTGATCAGGTCACCGAGGGCGACGCGCGAGGTCGGTTCGCCGACCAGCGCCATGTCGGGGATCTCGCCCCGCGCCGCCAGCCAGTCGAGCACCTTCACCGTGCCGTCCTTGGCCGGGCCTTCCTCGTCGCCGGTGATCAGCAGGCTGATGCTGCCCTCGCGGTCCGGGTTGGCGGCCAGGTAGTCGGTGAGGCCGGCGACGAAGGCGCTGATGCCGCCCTTCATGTCGCAGGCGCCGCGGCCGTACAGCACGCCGTCCTTCACCGTGCCGTCGAAGGGGCCATCCGCCCAGGCCTCGGCCGGGCCGGTCGGCACCACGTCGGTGTGGCCGGCGTAGCAGAAATGCGGGCCGGTCGTGCCGCGGCGGGCGAACAGGTTGGGCGTTTCGCCGAAGGTGAGGCGGTGGCAGGTGAAGCCGAGCGCCGTCAGCGCATCCTCCAGCACGCCGAGCGCCCCGGCATCGGCCGGGGTGACGCTCGGGCAGCGGATCAGCGCCTGCGCCAGCGGGACGGGGTCGGTGGGGGTATTGCGCATCAGTCCCGCAGCAGCTCGTTGATCGAGGTCTTCGCCCGGGTCTGCTCATCCACCCGCTTGACGATCACCGCGCAGTAGAGGCTCGGCCCCGGCGTGCCGTCCGGCAGCGGCTTGCCCGGCAGGCTGCCGGGGACGACGACGGAGTAGGAAGGCACCCGCCCCATGTAGATCTGCCCGGTGGCGCGATCGATGATCTTGGTGCTGGCGCCGAGGAAGACGCCCATCGACAGCACCGCGCCGCGCTCCACCACCACGCCCTCGGCCACTTCCGACCGCGCGCCGACGAAGCAGTCATCCTCGATGATCACCGGGTTGGCCTGCAGCGGCTCGAGCACCCCGCCGATGCCGACGCCGCCGGAGATATGCACGTTCTTGCCGATCTGCGCGCAGGACCCGACCGTGGCCCAGGTATCCACCATGGTGTTGCGGTCGACATGGGCGCCGAGATTGACGAAGGACGGCATGAGCACGACGCCCGGGGCGATGTAGGCGGAGCGCCGCACGATGGCGCCGGGCACGGCGCGGAAGCCGGCCTCCTTGAAGCGGTTCGGGCCCCAATCGGCGAATTTCAGCGGCACCTTGTCGTAGGCGCCGGTGCCGACCTCCATCGGGGCCGAATCGGTCAGCCGGAAGGAGAGCAGCACCGCCTGCTTCAGCCACTGGTTCACCCGCCACTCGCCGGCCGCGCCGAGCGGCTCGGCGACGCGGGCCTTGCCGGTGTCGAGCGCCTCCAGCGCCGCCTCGACCACCGCCCGGTCGTCGCCGCCGGTGGCGGGGGAGAGCGTGTCGCGCCTCTCCCACAGGGCTTCGATGCGCGATTGCAGGGTGCTGGCGTCCATGGTCGTTGTCCCGCGGCGAATTCCGGCGCGCCGGAGGCCCGGCGCGGAAGCGGCGGACCATGCCGATGCCGACACGCGCCTGTCAACGCGCCCCCCGCCGCCCGATAACAGGTCCTTCATCCGATGCGGCGATCCTTCCGGCATGCGCCCCATCGACAGCCCCGCAGACCCGCTTCGCGCCGGGGGCGCCCCGCTGGCGCCGGCGGCCGATCCCGGCCTGT
>JBMOJU010000057.1:0-20549 GCA_049315625.1 Paracraurococcus sp. | reverse complement strand
TCGCCTGGTCGCTCAGCTACGAGATGGCCTTCTACCTCCTACTGCCGCCGCTGGTCGCACTGCTGCGGCTGCGCGGCTGGCCGCCGGCGGCACGGATCGCCGCCGTGCTCGGCGCGGTGGCGCTGATGCTGGCGACGGATTGGGAGCATGGCCGGATGGGCATGTTCGCCTGCGGCATGCTGCTGGTGGAGGCGATGCCGGCGCTGCATCGCCTCGGCCGGCACGGCGCCCCGCTGGATGGCGCCGCGGGCGTGGCGGTCGCCGGCTGCGGCGTTCTGCTGCTGTCCGGCCCCGGCGGGCAGGTGTCCTTCCTGGCGCTCTTCGTCGCCGGCTTCCTGCTGCCGGCCGCCGCCTTCGTCGGCACCGGCCGCGTGGCGCAGGCGCTGTCCTGGCGGCCGCTGCGCTGGCTCGGGAATATGAGCTATTCCTACTACCTGGCGCATGGGCTGGTGCTGGACGTGGCGTTCCGCCTCCTGCGCAGGCTCGCACCGGACCTGGCCGGCCTGGGCGAGGCGGCCTGGTGGGTGCTGCTGCTGCCGGCCTTCATCGCCACCCTGGCCGGGTCGGCTTTCCTGTACCTGGCGGTGGAGCGGCCGCTGTCCATCCTGCCGGCGGAAGCGGCGCGACGGCCGGCGGGCGCGATGCGGCTGGCCGCGGCGGAGTAACCGGGGGCAGCCGCGCGCCGGCCCGCCCTCACCCGGCGACCGGCACCTCCAGCCCGCGCGCCGGCGCCGCGGCGCCCTCCGTCGCGCCCAGGCGCATCTCCAGCCGCACCCCCGTCCCCAGATTCGCCGCGCCGAGGGTCCCCTGCATCGCCAGCACGGCGTGCCGGCATTTCGCCAGCCCCAGCCCGCCACTCGGCGCCAGCGTCCGGATCGGTGCGAAGGGGGTGAAGACCTGGCCGAGCAGCGCTTCCGGGATCGGCCCGGCGGCGTCGCTGACTGCCAGCACAACCTCCGCCCCCTCCGCCCGGGCAGAGAGCATGACGACGTCGCCCGCATCCGCCAGTGCGCCGGACTCCCGCGCCGCATGGGCGACGATGGCGGCACGCAGCGCCTCGACCAGGGCCTGGCGCAGCGACAATGGGTGGCCCATCACCCAGGGCAGGCCTTCGGGCAGGTCGAGCGCGAGCGTCACATTCGCCCGCATCGCCTCCTCCGCCAGCAGCCCAATCGCCGCCTGGGCGGTCCCGGCCGGGTCCACCGGTTGCAGCCGCTGGCCGACGACGCTGCCGATCTCGCGGAATTCCTCGGTCATGCGGCCGACCCGCAGCACCTGGTCCAGCACGCGCTGCATTCGCGCCTGCACCGCCGTTTCCGCCGGCAGCAGCCGGCCCAATGTGCGCTGCAGGTTCTGCACGCCCATGCCGATGATCGACAGGGGCTGGTTGACCTCATGCGAAAAGCCGACGGCGACCTCGGCCAGGAAGCTGCTGCGCTCCAGGTCCTGCAGCCGCATTGCGGCGGCGCGTTCGTCCGTGACGTCGCGCAGGTAGACGACCAGGCGTTCCGCGCGCCCCCGGCCTTCGAGGCGCGCGCTGGCATGGAAGGGCCGCACTCGGCCATCCGGCGTGCGGAGCTCCACGTCGTTTTGTGCATCGCGGCCCTGGCGCAACGCCGGCAGGGCGGCGGCGAACCGCCTCACCGCCTCGCCCTCGGTCAGCCGCAGCCACCAGCCGGGGGCCATGGCCTGGTCCGGCGTGCTGCCCAGCAGGCGCTCCACCGAGGCCGAGCACCAGGTCACCCGCCAGGGGTCGGCGGCGTCGGCCACGTCGAATTCCAGCAGCACGCCCGGCATCGCCGCCAGCAGCTGCACGATGCGGGCCTCGGCCGCGTCGCGCGCCGCCTCCGCCATGGCCCGTTCGGTGATGTCGAGGCAGGCGCCGATGGCGCGGCCGCCCAGCACGTCGCGCACCTCGGCGGGCAGCCCGATGACCCGGCCCTCGAAGATGAGCGGCCGGCCATCGGGGCCGGCGGTCGTGTACCGCATCGGCGGCAGCATCGCGCCGGCCACCGCCGCGCGAATGCGGCCGGCGGCGATATCCCGCAACGGCGCCTCCACGAACAGCTCGGCCAGGTTGCGGCCGATCGCCCCGGCCGCCCGCTCGGCTCCGAACATCCTCGCCACCTGGGCATTGTGGAAGCGCACGCAGCCTTCGCCATCCAGCACCGCCACGGATTCCTGCAGGTTGTCGGTCAGCGCCCGGAAGAAGGCGGCATCGCGATCCGCCGCCGCCGCCGCCGCCTCGGCCGCTTCGCGGTCCCGCCGCTGAGCCGCCAGCCGCATCGCCAAGGACGCCAACACCAGCACCAGCGTGGCGGCGGCCAGGCCACCCGCGCGCAAAAGGCTCAACCGGTTGGTCAACTCTGCCCGGAGGCCGCCGATATCGATCGACACGATCGACACCAGGCTGCCTGGCTGCAACCGCTGGGCCAGCAAGAGCCGATCGGGCGGCGCCCCCAGCTGGCCCGGCCAGGCCAGCACCATGCCGCCCCCGGCCGCCGTGATCGCGTCCACCAGGGCGGCCGGAAGCCGCTCTCCCGGCAATTCGCGCAGGTCGCTTCGGATCAGGACCGCGCCATCCTCCCGCGCCAGGGCGAGCAACGCGTGCTCGGCCGCCGCCGGGCCGGCGCGGTCGGCGATCAGGCGAAGCCCGTTGGAGAACGTCCCCGCCCGGAGATTGACCACCGCGATGCTGCGCAACCGGCCGTCCGGAGCGCGGATTGCCCCGGCGAGCGGCATGATCGGCATGGGCAGGCCCCGGTGGAGGATGATCCCGAAGGCGAGGTCGGCCCCGCCATCGAGGATCGGCGCCAGATCGGTGCGGTCAATGATCGGGGCCAGGCCGCTCGCTACGGCGGAGGCCCAGAGCGGCTGCCCCGCCGCATCCAGTCCCGTGACCGTGGCTCCGGCCATGTCGGGCCGCGCCAGCCTGCCGCGCAGCGCGTCGAGCGCGGCGACGAAGGCCGTGCTGTCGCCATCCTCCAGCCAGGCTGTGAGCTGGCCGGCCATGACATGCAGGGACATCGCGTTGCTGAGCCGCGCCGCCTGGCGGTCCAGCATCACGGCGAGGTAGGACCGCCCCAGGGCCTCGGCCGCGGGCGCCAGCGCGGTCCGGCTGCGCCAGGCATAGGCCTCGAAACCGCCGGTCAGAAGCAGCGCCGCGGCCAGCCCGGCGGCCAGCGGCAATGCCTGGCGCGGGGCCGCCCCCGGCCTCCGCCGCAGGATAGGCAGCAGGACCACCAGTACTGTACCGGCGAAGCCCGCCATCGCCGCGGCGAGCAGCCAGTTAGCCGCCGGTATGGCGGCCGCGGCGGGCACCACCTCGATCCTCACCGCCCAGTCCAATCCGCGCGTCGCCGGGTCGAAGGCGAGCGGCACGGCACGGGAGCTGTGCTGCAGCCCTCGCTCCAGGCCGCCGAAGCCCAGCACCGGCCGGCCATCGGCATCGAACACCACGAGGCGCAACCCGGCCAGCGGCTCCGGCATCAGGGCCGCGACCTCGGCGGCGAGGGCGGGTTCGCTGAGATGGACCGCCAGCACCCCGGCCGGCCGGCCATCGGCCCCGTGCACCGGTGCCGCCAGGTCCAGCAGCCGTTGCACTTTCCCTGGCTCATAGGCCAGGGCGGCCGCGAGCAGCGGTGCCTCGTGCGCCGGCAACATGGCGGCGCCCTGGCTGCCGGCGCGGTACCAGTCGCGCCGGGCAACATCGGCACCCCGGAGCGCCGGCACGCTGCTGGCACCGATACGGCCATCGGAGCCGGCCATGCCGAGCCAGACGGCGCCGGGGACGGCGATCCGCCGCGCCTCCAGCCAAACATCCGTCATGGCGGAGCCGGGCGCCAGCCCGGCGGCGTCCCAAGCGGCGGCGATGTCGACGATCTGCGCCAGGCGGTCGGCGAGCAGCCCGGCAATCTGCTGCGCCGCGGCGCCGGCCATTGCATCGAGCCTGTCCTGCGGCAGGGCCTGCCTGGTCGGCAGTCCTAGGCCGACCAGGCTGAGCAGCAGAAGGCCGCTCGCGAGCCAGGCCCACGGAGAACGGAAGAGGCGGCGCGGCAACGGCATCACGGACGCAGGTCCTTGCTCGGGTCGGCCTGGTCGAGGCATCCAAAGGCGCGAGACGACGGCATCACCATTAGGTGAGCTTAGCATGGGCGGCGTGCCGCCCCATGGCTGGTTCCATCGCATCGATTGGACGGCGTGGGCAGGCCGGTCCGGCACGCGGATTGCGTGTCGGGAACACGCAACCAGCCCGGGGTCCCGTATGTCATTCTCACGCCGTGCCCTGCTCGGGGCGTCAGGCCTCGCCGCCCTGCCCGCCGATTGGGCAACCAGCCCCGCCGCCGCCCAGGGCGCCGAGCGCACGCTGCGCTATGGCATCTCCATGGCCGACATCCCGCAGACCACCGGCCAGCCGGACCGCGGCGCGGGCGCCTACCAGTTCACCGGCTATACCCTCTACGACCCGCTGGTCGCCTGGGAGATGGACGTGGCCGACCGGCCCGGCAAGCTGGTCCCCGGCCTGGCGACGAGCTGGGAGGCCGATCCGGCCGACCGGACGAAGTGGGTCTTCAAGCTCCGCCCGGGCGTCACCTTCCACGACGGCTCGGCCTTCGACGCCGATGCGGTGGTGTGGAATTTCGAGAAGGTGCTGAACCCGCAGGCGCCGCATTTCGACAACCGCCAGGCCGCCCAGGTGCGGCCGCGGCTGCCCTCCGTCGCCGCCTGGCGGAAGCTGGATGCGATGACGGTGGAGGTCACCACCAAGGTGGTCGACAGCATCTTCCCCTACCAGATGCTGTGGTTCCTCATCTCCTCCCCGGCGCAGTACGAGAAGCTGGGCAAATCCTGGGAACGCTTCGCGCAGGAGCCCTCGGGCACCGGCCCGTTCCGCGCCGGCCGGCTGGTGCCGCGCGCCAGCCTGGAGCTGCTGAAGAACCCGGGCTACTGGGACCCGAAGCGGATGGCCAAGGTCGACCGCATCGTGCTGGTGGTGGCGCCGGAGGCGGTGACCCGCAGCAACGCCCTGCTGACCGGCCAGGTCGACCTGATCGAGACCCCGGCGCCGGACCTGGTGCCGCGCCTCAAGCAGTCCGGCATGCGGATCATGGAGAACGTGACGCCGCATGTCTGGAACTACCATCTCAGCCTGCTGGAGGGCTCGCCCTGGCGCGACCTGCGGCTGCGGAAGGCGGCGAACCTGGCGATCAACCGGGACGACGTGGTCGGGCTGATGAACGGCCTGGCCAAGCCCGCCAGCGGCGTGGTCGACCCCTCCTCCCCCTGGTTCGGCAAGCCCAGCTTCCAGGTGAAGTACGACCCCGACGCGGCGCGCAAGCTGCTGGCGGAGGCGGGATTCTCGAAGGGCAGCCCGCTGCGCACCAAGTTCCTGGTGGCCACCGGCGGCAGCGGCCAGATGCTGTCCATGCCGATGAACGAATACATCCAGTCGGCCTGGCGCGAGGTGGGGATCGAGGTCGAGTTCCAGGCGGTGGAGCTGGAGGTGCTCTATACCTGCTGGCGCCAGGGCGCGGCGGGCGAGATCGCCAGGTCGGGCAACATCACCGCCAACAACGTGGCCTATGTCACGTCGGACCCGCTCTATGCGCTGATCCGCTTCTTCCACTCGAAGCAGGTCGCGCCGACCGGCGTGAATTGGAGCCATTACAGCGACCCGGAGACCGACGCGCTGATCGACACCGCCATGCGGACCTTCGACCCGGCCGAGGTCGACCGGCTGATGGCCAAGGTGCATGAGCGCGTGGTCGACCAGGCGCTGCTGGTCTTCGTGGTGCACGACACCAACCCGCGTGCCCTGGGCAGGGCGGTGCGCGGCTACACCCAGGCGCAGCACTGGTTCCAGGACCTGACGACTCTCGCCTGAAGGTCGCCAGCGGGACAACCAGGGGCCGGCGGGGTCAGCCCGCCGGCGCGTGCAGTTGCACCGCCGGGTGCGTATCGGTGAAGTTGGGGATGTCGCCGAACAGCTCCGCCCCATGCGCCTCGACCGCCTTGCGGAAGGCGTCCTCGGATTCGAAGGTCAGCAGCGCCGTGATCCGCACCGGGCCGCGGCCGCCATCCGGGGTGCCGAGGCCGCGCAGCACCTTGGCCTCCCGCAGGCCCATCGACGCCCAGCGGTGATGCACCAGCGGCATGTGGCGTTCGAGGTAATAGGTCTCGTCGAAGCGGGTGCCTTCGGTGTTCGGGTAGCTGACACTGACGACGATCATGGCGCCTCTCCCTGGCTGGCAGGCATCGGCAGGCTAGCCAAATTCGCGGCGCGCAGGAACGGAATCGGCCCCCGGGGCGAGCGCGATTCCGTGCACGGGCATGCGACCCGCGCGACGATTGCCTTGCCTTACGTGTACCGAGCCGTGCCACCCTGCCGGCCGGGCGCGTCCTCCGGGGCGGGCCCGCCTTGGGAGGAAACAACATGACCGATACATCCACCGCCGCGGCCTCGCGCCGCGCCGTGCTCGGCGGCCTGGCAGGTGCGCTGGCCGCCGGCGCCGCCATCCCGGCCAACGCGCAGACCCGCGACTACAGCCGCAACGCCGCGCCGGCCCGCTACCCGGATGCCGACATCGTCGCGCTGGACAAGAAGCGTTTCAACATGACCCTCGGCAACAGCGCCATCAAGCGGGTCGCCACCGGCTATGCCTGGGCGGAAGGTCCGGCCTGGCACGCCACCGGCCGCTTCTGGGTCTGGTCCGACATCCCGAACGACGAATGCCTGCGGCTGAACGAGGAGGATCTCTCGGTCCATCGCCGCTTCCGCAGCCCCTCGGGCTTCTCCAACGGCAACACCTTCGACCGCGAGGGGCGGCAGATCGCCTTCCGCCACTTCCACCGCGACGTGGTCCGCTACGAGCCGGACGGGAAGCTGACGGTGCTGGCGGCGAAGGGGCCGGACGGCAATTTCAACGCGCCGAACGATGGCGTGGTCCACCCCGCCGATGGCAGCATCTGGTTCACCGACCCCGGCTATGGCGCCTTGATGAACTACGAGGGCCAGCGCGTGCCGGAAGCCGCCACCAGCCCGCGCCCCTACATCAAGGAGGCGATCTACCGGATCGACGCGCAGACCGGCCAGGTGGCGAAGGTGGCGGACCAGCCGTTCAAGCCGAACGGGCTCTGCTTCTCCCCCGACTACAAGAAGCTCTATGTCGCCGACAGCGGCAGCAGCCACTACCCGGAAGCGAAGAACGTCGTCTGGTCCTTCGATGTCGATGGCAGCCGCACCAGCAACGCGAAGGCGCTGTGCAGCATGGAGCTGGACGGCAAGTCCGGCTTCGGCGACGGCGTCCGCTGCGACGAGGCGGGCAATATCTGGGTCGGCGCCGGCTGGGTGGGGGCGGGGTACGACGGCGTGCATGTCTTCGCGCCCGACGGCGCCCGGATCGGGCTGATCAAGCTGCCGGAGATCTGCGCCAACCTCTGCTTCGGCGGCGTCCGGCGGAACCAGCTGCTGATGACGGCGAGCCAGAGCGTCTACCTGCTGCCGGTGGAGACGCGCGGCGCGCATTTCTGCTGAGGCTGATCAACGACCTGCCACCCGCACCCGGGTGGCAGGCGGGCGGGGTCAGCCCGGCCGTGCCGGGGTGACCCGCCAGATCACGTTGCCCACGTCGTCGGCCATCAGCACGGCCCCATCCGCGCCAAGGGTCACCCCGACCGGCCGGCCGTAGGAGACCCTCTCGTCCGGCGCCAGGAAGCCCGAGAGGATATCCCGCGCCGGCCCGGCCGGCCGTCCATCCTCGAAGGGCACGAAGACCAGCTTGTAGCCGCTCAGCGTGCTGCGGTTCCACGACCCGTGCTGGCCGATCGCCATCCCCTCGGGGAAGCCCGGCAGCGTGCCCTCCGGCAGCCAGCAGAGGCCGAGCGAGGCGGTATGCCCGCCGAGCGCATAATCGGGCGTGATGGCGCTCGCCACCGCGACCGCGTCCTGCGGCACCCGGTCGTCCACCGTCTGGCCCCAGTAGCAGTAGGGCCAGCCGTAGAAGCCGCCGTCGCGCACCGAGGTGAGGTAGTCGGGCGGCGTCTCGTCGCCCAGCCCGTCGCGTTCGTTGACCACGGTCCAGAGCGCGCCGGTCCGCGGCTCCCAGGCCAGCCCGACCGCGTTGCGCAGGCCGCCGGCGAAGATCCGGTCCTCGCCGCTCTCCAGGTCGATCTCGTGGATCGCGGCGCGGCCGGCCTCCACCGCCATGCCTTCATCGGCGATGTTGGTCAGCGAGCCGACCCCGACATAGAGCTTCTTCCCATCCGGGCTCGGCAGCAGGCTGCGGGTCCAGTGGCCGCCGGGCTTGAAGGTGGCCAGCCGGCGCCCCGGGGCATCGATGCGGGTGGCACCCGGCACGTAGGGGAAGGCCATCACGCCGTCGGTATTGCCGACGTAGAAGGTCTCCCCCACCAGGGCCATGCCGAAGGGCTGGTTGAGGCCCTCCAGGAACGGCTCGCGGATCTCCGCCACGCCGTCGCCATCGGCGGCGCGCAGCAGGGTGATGCGGTTGGCGCTGACGCCCACGGCGGCGGCGCGCCGCATGGTGCTGGTCATGGCGTAGTCGAACAGGCCGCGCATCTTCGCCCGCGGCACGCTGGTCGATTCCGCGACCAGCACGTCGCCATTGGGCAGCACCTGGATCCAGCGCGGATGGTCGAGCCCGGCGGCGAAGGCATTGACCTGGAGGCCGGGCGCGGCGGCCGGCCGCTGGCCCGGGGCCCAGCCCTGGGCGGTCGGCATCTTCAGCGTCGGGATCATGCCCTGCGGCTTGGCCGGCGGGATCGCCGGGGCGGCGCCCCAGGCCGGCTGCGGCGCGCCATCCGTGAGCCGCCGCGCCACCACGGCCGCCCCGCCGACCAGCGCGACCACCCGCGCGAAAGCGCCTGATACATCCACCACGCTCGCTCCTCGATCCTCGCGCGCGCCGGTACGGGCGCGCAGCGCCATGGGCGGACGCAAGCGCCGCGCCAGATGTGGCCGACACCGCCGCGACGACCGCATGGTTTTCGGCAACCAGGCCAAGCGCGCGGCCAGGGCGCGAAACACCCTGCCCGCCGCTGCCCGCAGCGCCATTCAGGTCATGGCGCGCCTGCTAACCTGCGCCGCGACCGGAGACCGGGGAGGGCCTTCGCCCGCCCCGGCATCGCCTGTCTCAGACCCGCTCGACGCAGAGCGCGACACCCATGCCGCCGCCGATGCACAGCGTCGCCAGGCCGCGCTTCGCATTCCGCCGCTGCATCTCGAACAGCAGCGTGTTCAGCACCCGCGCGCCCGAGGCACCGATCGGATGGCCGAGCGCGATGGCCCCACCATTGACGTTCACCTTCGAAGGATCCCAGCCCAGATCCTTGTTCACCGCGCAGGCCTGCGCCGCGAAGGCCTCGTTCGCCTCCACCAGGTCCAGCGTGTCGATCGACCAGCCGGCCTTGGCGAGCGCCTTGCGGCTGGCCGGGATCGGCCCGGTCCCCATGATCGAGGGATCGACGCCCGCGGTCGCCCAGCTGACGATCCGCGCCATCGGCGTGATGCCGCGCTTCGCCGCCTCGGCCGCGGACATCACCACCGCCACCGCGGCGCCGTCGTTGATGCCGGAGGCATTGCCGGCGGTGACCGTGCCGGTCTTGCTGGAGGCCGGGCGGAGCTTCGCCAGCACGTCGTAGTCGGTCGACGGCTTCGGGTATTCGTCCTCCGAGATCACCACGTCGCCCTTGCGGCCCTTCACGGTCACCGGGGCGATCTCGTCCCTGAAGCGGCCGGCCTGCATCGCCTCGCCGGCCTTGCGCTGGCTGGCGGCGGCGAACTGGTCCTGCTGTTCCCGGGTGATCTGGTACTTCTCGGCAACGTTCTCCGCCGTGGTGCCCATGTGGTAGCCGTGGAAGGCGTCCCACAGCCCGTCCTTGAGCATGGTGTCGACCAGCTCGAGCCCGCCCATCTTCTGCCCGGCGCGGAGCTGCGCCGCGTGCGGTGCCTGGGTCATGCTTTCCTGGCCACCGGCGACGATGATGCTGGCATCACCGGCCGCGATCTGCTGCGCCGCGAGCGCCACGGCGCGGAGGCCGGAGCCGCAGAGCTGGTTGATGCCGAAGGCCGTCGAACTGGCCGGGATGCCGGCGTTCATGGCCGCCTGGCGGGCCGGGTTCTGGCCGGTTCCGGCGGTCAGGATCTGGCCCATGATGACCTCGTCCACCTCCTCCGGCTTCACCCCGGCGCGCTCCAGCGCGGCCTGGATGGCGACGGTGCCGAGCGCATGCGCCGACAGGGTGGCAAAGGCACCGTTGAAGCTGCCGACCGGCGTGCGGGCCGCGGACGCGATGACGATCTCGGTCATGACTGGGTCTCCCACCCTCTCGTGTTGCGCCGCAATGTGGACCGGCGCCGCCGCCCCCTACAAGCCCGGCAGGCCGGGCAGCGCCTTGATCCAGGTCAGGAGGGGACGCCAAAGCTGCGCTTCCGCCCCGCTCCCGGCGACCATGCCGACATGGCCGGCCGCGGCATGGTGGACATGGGCCGCCGGCATCTCGGCCGAAAGGGCCAGGGCCGAAGCGGGTGGGACGATGCGGTCGCGGGCCGGGATGGCCAGGAAGGCGGGCAGCCGCACGCTCCGCGGCGCCACCACCGACCCGGCGATCCGCCATTCGCCACGGGCCGGGGTGTTGGCGCCGTACCAGCCCGCCAGCGCCTCCCGCGCCACCGGCGCGGCCAGGGCGACGCCGTCGTTCAGCCAGTCCTCCAGCGCGATGAAGCGGCGGGCCTGCGGGCTGTCCGGGGCCAGCCGGCCGAAGGCGCGGTACTTCTCGCCGATCCCGGCCGGGTCATGCGCGGCGAACAGCGCCTGCAGCGCATCCACCGGCAGCGTCCCCGTCGCCGTCAACAAGGGCTCGAGGACCGGCAGCGTGGCCGCCAGGCCGCGGGCGCGGGCCGGGTCGACGGCCCAGAAATCCCAGGGCGTCGCCAGCAGCGCCAGCCCGCGCAGCCGCTCCGGCCGCCGCTGCGCCAGGGCGAGGCCGAGCAGCCCGCCCATGCAATAGCCGGCCAGCACCACCGGCCCACCGGCGATCTCCTGCGCCGCCGCCAGCGCGCGTTCCAGCCGCCCGGCGACGTAATCGGTCAGGGAGAAGTCGCGCTCCGCCACTCCCGGCGCGCCCCAGTCCAGCAACAGCGGCCGCACCCCGCCCGCCGCCAGGTGCCGCAGCATCGAAGCGCCGGGCAGCAGGTCCAGCACCTCGGCCCGGTTCACCAGGGACGGTACGAGGAGGAGCACGGGCGCCCCGGGCGGCCCGCCATAGTCGAGCAGCCGGCTGCCGCCCTCGGCCCAGCAGGACGGCGGTGCGGGCATCGACCTATGGAAGGGATGTCGGCGATAGGCCAGGATGCCGCGCAGCAGCGCTGCCTCGCGCGCCAGTAGCCGCCGCTCGACCGCGCCGGCGAACGCCTCAGGCTGGTGCCGGCCGGCGGCGAGGGCCGCGGCGATCCGCGCCGCCTCCGCCTGGCCGGCCTTCGAGCGCGGTGATGCGGCGCTCCAGCGCAGCGATCCGGGCTTCGACTCCGGCGGCGTCCGCGCCGCCCAGCGGGTCGCCAGTGCCATCGCCAGGTGCAGCGCCAGCGGCCGTGGCCCCCGGCGAAGCGGCGGCGCGCTCACCCGCGGGCCGGGCCTGCGCCGCGTCCAGCCAGGTCGCACCGAGGCCGAAGGCATGCCGCCAGGCCGCCGCCACCTCCGGGTCGGCGGCAAGCGCGGCGAGCTCGCCCTGCCAGAGCGCGATCCAGGCTTCCGCCAGGCTGTCCAAATCCGGTTCGCATGCCGCGTCCTTGGGGTTGGTCACCTGCCTCTCCTGTTCGCCGCTTCCACCGCGCATGTCCAGCGACGGCGCCATCGATGCCCCGGCGCGGCGGGCAAGGCAATGCGTGCTGCACCTGCGGGCGGGGCCTTGGTGCAATGCGGAATTCCCGCTAACGCAACGCTGGGACCTGCGTGCTAGTCTGGCCCCAATGCATCCGCCTGCAGCCGCCCCGCGGGACTGCGACGAACGAAGGACAGGAGCCGCCATGGCCGAGACCGCTGCCCGCGCCGACAGCACGACGGAATCGCCGCTGCAACCGGTGGTGGTGAAGAAATACGCGAACCGCCGACTCTACAACACGGAATCCTCCAGCTACGTCACGCTGGAGGATCTGGCGAACATGGTCCGGCAGGGGCGCGACTTCATCGTCTTCGACGCGAAGTCCGGGGAGGACATCACCCGCTCGGTGCTCACCCAGATCATCGTCGAGGAAGAGTCGAAGGGCCGCAGCCTGCTGCCGGAGAGCTTCCTGCGGCATCTGATCGGCTTCTACGGGGACAGCCTGCAGAGCGTGCTGCCGCGCTACCTGGAATTCGCCATGGCCGGCTTCGCCCGGCAGCAGGAGCAGATGCGCCGTTCGGTCGAGCAGGCGATGGGCGGCTTCATGCCCTTCGGCGGCATTCCCGGGCTGGAGGAGGTCGGCAAGCAGAACATGGCGATGCTGGAGCGGGCGATGAGCCTGTTCGCCCCGTTCCGCCCGCCGGAGGTGCCGGCGACCATGGAGTCGCTGAAGGCGGAGGTGGACATGCTGCGCCGGCAGCTGGCCGAAGCGCAACGAACCGATCCGGGTCCCTCGCGCGGGGCGTGAGTTGAAGGCTCGTGCTTCCATCACGCGTTCGTCACGCGCCGAAGTGGAACGCCCGCCATGCCGCGGCATTCCGTTGGGTGAGATTCTCAACGGCAAAGGGCACGGTGATGGTGCAAACGACGACGCAGGCCGAGCCGAAGCGGGGTGACGGCGCCAAGCCGGGACAACGGGCCAATGCGGCGGACCGCCATGTCGGCTCGCGCATCCGGGAACGCCGGGTGATGATGGGCCTGTCGCAGCAGCAACTCGCCCGGATGATCGGCGTCACCTACCAGCAGGCCCACAAGTACGAGCGCGGCCTGAACCGCATCTCCGCCGGCCGGCTGTTCGAGATCGCCCAGGTGCTCGGCGTCGGCGTATCGTGGTTCTTCGAAGGGCTTTCGGTGGATTCCGAGCACCACGAGGTCTCGCCGCGCCAGCGCATGTGCCTGGAGCTCGCGCGCAACTTCGCCATGATCGACAATGAGAAGCATCAGGAAGCGCTGAGCCAGATGGCGCGTGCCCTGGCGGCGCAGAGCCAGGCAGCCGCGGTCAGCCTGCCGGCGGTGCTCGAACCCGAGGCCGCCGAGACCCATTGAGACGGAGGCCGGGCCTCGCCCGGCCCGCCTGACGCTTGCGCGAACCGAAGCGAGGCCCCTCCCCTCCGTTGCTCCGCCCGCAGCGACGCGTCTCGCTGCGCGCGGTGCTTCTCGCGCTCGTGCTCAGCCTGGGTGGAGCGATCGGCGGCGTGGTGGTGGGGCTGGGGCTGCGGCCGCCGCCGGCCCCGATGGTTACTCCGGTCACGGCGCCGGCATCCTCCCCGGCGGCGACCGATCGGGCGGAGCTCGACGCCGATCTCGCTGCCCTGCGGCGTGCGGTCGAGCAGGAACAGGCGCGGCTCGACGCCCTGGCCCGGACCCGGGCGGCAGCCGAGGCCGAGCAGCAGGCCCGGCTGGAGGCGTTGACCCGGGCGCGGACAACGGCGGAAGCGCAACTGGCCGCCCTGCAACGTGATCTCGCCGCGGCGCAGCGGGATGCCGGCACGGCACAGCGCCGCGACGCCGGGGCCCCGCCGACACCCATCCCGGCCCGACCGCCGCGACCCGACGCCGCCACCGGCGCCCAGCCGCGGGTCTTCGTCCACCACCGCAGCGGCTCGGCCGCCGGGGCAGAGGCCGCCGCCGCGCTGGTCGCGCCGCTGCGCGAAGGCGGGTTCGAGGTGCCGGACCTCCGCGCCGTGCCGGCCGTGCCCGGGCAGCGGGTGGTCCGCTACTTCCATGGCGAGGATGCCGCCGCCGCGGCGCGCGTCGCCGGGCGGCTTGGCCGCGGCTGGGCAATCCAGGATTTCCGCGGCTTCGATCCCTCCCCGGCGCCTGGCACCCTGGAGGTCTGGGTCCCGGACCGGTAGTGCCTGTACGTCGGCCCGGCCGCCACGCCTTCCGGCGCCGCGGGCATCCGACCCGATCAGCCGGTCACCCGCACCGGAGTCAGGTCCTGGAACCAGGACCGCGCCTGCACGAAGCCCTGCACCTTCCGGTGCATCGCCCGCGGGTTCAGGTCATGCGCGACGAAGAGGAACAGCGCGTCGTCGACGATCTTCGCGTGCAGTTCCGACACCAGCCGGTCCTGCGCGGCCTGGTCGAACTCCGACAGGATCCTGCCGATCAGCGCATCGTAATCCGGGTTGGCAAAGCCGCCCCAATTGTTGCCCGCCGGTGGGGCGAGATCGGAGCGGAGGAAGCGGATCATCGCGGTAAAGGGATCGATCGCGGTGAAGCTGATGTTGATCCCCGTGATCCCGCGATTGGACGGCGCCTTCCAGCCATCCCGCCAGATCGTCAGCAGCGTGTTCCACTCGAACACCTCGAACTCGATCTCGATGCCGACCTCCTTCAGCATCTGCTGCAGGGCCTCGTTCATCGCCATCGGCTGCATCTGGCCGGAGCCGGAGACGCTGATACCGATCCTGGTCTTCAGCGGCGTGCGCGGGGTGATGCCAGCCTCCGCCAGCAGCTTCCGCGCCGCCGCCTGGTCGAAGGCCCATTTGAATTTCGGCACGTTGTTCCAGGTGCTGCCGAGCGGCAGCATCCCGGCGCCCTCATCCATCAGCCCGCCGAGCATGCCCTTCATCGCTGCCCGGTCGATCGCCAGATTGGCGCCGCGCCGCACCCGCGGGTCGCGCCAGGGCGAGCCCTCGGCCGTCGCCAATTGCCAGGTCCAGTTGTGTGGGTAGGAATTGGTGACGATGGTGTAGCCGGCCTGCTTCAGGCTGGGCACCGCATCGGCCGGCGGCGCCTCGATCCAGTCCACCTGGTTGGAGCGCAGCGCGGCGACCCTAGTATTCGGCTCGGCCAGCGGCAGCAGCACCAGGCGCTCGCATTTCGGCACCCGGGCGGCATCCCAGTAATCGGCATTGCGGACCAGCACGGCGCGTTCGCGGATCGACCAGCTTTCCAGCTTCCAGGGGCCGGTGCCGACCGCCTTCGGCATGTAGCTGTCCCAGCTTTTGCCTGCCGCCTCCCAGGCGCCCTGGTGGACAATGCCGATCCAGCTCGCGCCGTAGGGCACGGTGCTGTCGATGGTGCGGGTCTCGAGCGCGAAGGTCAGCTCGTCCACCGCCTCCCAGCTCGCCACGGTCGGGACGCGGACCCGGCCGAAGGCGGCGGCGCGCTGGTCGAAATGCGGCGCGTCGGTCTTCAGCACACGGTCGAAGGAGAAGACGACATCCTGCGCCGTCAGCAGCTTGCCGTCGTGGAACTTCACCCCGGGCCGCAGGGTGAAGACCCAGCGCTTCGGATTGGCCGGGTCGACCTTCCAGGACGTGGCGAGGCCGGGGCAGAGCACCGCCGGGCCATCTGCCTTGGACAGGTCCCAGTGCACCAGCTGGTCATATAGCGTGATGCCCATGAAGCGGTGGCCCTCGGCGCCCTGGTCGGGGACACCGTTGGTCAGCGGTACCGCCGCCGCCGTCATGCCGACGCGCAGCGTGCTTGCGCCTTGGGCAAGCGCCAGATCCCAGGGCAGCGCCGCCGCCGCCAGGATACCGCCCGCGCCGCCCAGCAGGCCACGCCGTCCGAAGCCGTGATGCACCACGTCCCTCACCTCTCAACCGGGAATGCCGAATTGGGTAGCAAGGGACGGGCCGCGCTCAGCCCAGGCTGATCGGCGTCAGTTCCTGGAACCAGCTCTGCGCCTGCACGAAGCCCTTCACCTGCTTGCTCATCGCGCGGGGATTGAGGTCATGCGCGATGAACAGGAACAGCCGGTCGTCGACGATCTTCGCGTGCAGTTCGCCCATCAGCTTGTCCTGCGGGCCGGGCTCGAAGGTCTCGTAGATGCGCGCCATCAGCGCATCGTAGTCGGCATCGGCAAAATAGCCCCAATTGTTCGCCAGCGGCGGCACCAGATCCGACTTCAGGAAGCGGATCATCGCGGTGAAGGGCTCCAGCGCGGCGTAGGAGATGTTGATCGCCGAGACGCCGCGGTTGGACGGCGCCTTGGCGCCTTCCCGCCAGATGCCGAGCAGCGCGTTCCATTCGATCACCTCGAAGGAGACATCGATGCCGACCTCCTTCAGGTTCTGCTGCACCGCCTCGTTCATCGGCAGCGGCTGCATCTGGCCGGACCCGCTGGGCGAGATCGCCACCTTGGTCTTCAGCGGGTTGCGGGGCGTGAAGCCGGCCTCGGCCAACAGCTTGCGGGCCGCGGCGGGATCGAAGCGCACCGGATCCTTCGGCGCGCCGTACCAAGGGTGTTTCGGCGGGACGATGCCGGCCCCGGGTGCCATGATGCCGCCGAGCATGGTCTCCATCCCCGCCCGGTCGATCGCCAGGTTGGCCGCCTGGCGGATGCGCAGGTCACGCCAGGGCGAGCCCTCGACCATCGAGAGGTGCCAGGTCCAGTTATGCGGATAGGTGTTGGTCACCACCGTGAAGCCGGCCGCCTTGAGCGACGGGATCGCATCCGGCGGCGGCGCCTCGATGAAGTCGACCTGGCCGGAACGCAGGGCGGCGACGCGGGTATTCGCCTCCGGCAGCGGCAGCAGCACCACCTTGCCGACCTTCGGGATGCGCGTCGCATCCCAGTGGTCCGGGTTGCGGGCGAGGACGGCGCGCTCGCGGATGCTGAACTGCTCCAGCTTCCAGGGGCCGGTGCCGATCGCCCGGGTCATGTAATTGTCCCAGTTCTTCCCCGCCGCCTCCCAGGCGCCCTGGTGGGTGATGCCGATCCAGGTCATGCCGTAGGGCACCAGGCTGTCGACCCGGTTGGTCTCGATGATGAAGGTGTTCGGCCCCTCCGCCCGCCAGGCGATTACCGTCGGCATGCGGATGCGGGCGAAGGCGGCGGCACGCGGGTCGTAGTGCGGCGCGTCGTTCTTCAGCGCGCGGTCGTAGGAGAAGACGACGTCGTCCGCCGTCATCACCTTGCCGTCGTGGAACTTCACCCCTTCCCGCAGGGTGATGATCCAGCGCTTCGGATTGGCCGGATCGACTTTCCAGGACGTCGCAAGGCCGGGGCGGATGCCGACCGGCTTGTCGAAGGTGGTCAGGTCCCAGCCGGCGAGCTGGTCATAGACCGTGATGCCCATGAAGCGGTGGCCTTCCGCCCCCTGGTCCGGCACGCCGTTCGACAGCGGCACGGCGGAGGCGGTCATGCCGACCCGCAGCGTGGTGGTCGGCGTGCCCTGCGCCTGGGCGAGGTCGTAGGGCAGCACGGCGGCGGCGCCGAGACCGCCGAGCAGGCCGCGACGGCCGATGGTGAAGCTCATGGTGATATCCCCGGTCTTATGGTTGGTCTGGGTCAGCCGATGCGGATCGGCGTCAGGTCCTGCAGCCAGGACTGTGCCTGGACGAAGCCCTGCACCTTCGGGCCCATCGCCCGCGGGTTCAGGTCATGCGCGATGAAGATGCAGGCATCCTGCTCGACCAGCCGCGCATGCAGCCGGCGCATCAGCGCGTCCTGCTTCGCGGTGTCGAATTCCAGCAGCATGGCGTCCATCAGCGCGTCGGCCTCGGCGTCCGAATGGCGGCCCCAATTGAAGGCGACCGGCGGCGCGAAGGCGGTGTGCAGCGGCCGGATGAAGCCGACATAGGGGTCCTGCGCATTCCAGGACGCGTTGATCGCGTGGCAGCCGCGGGCGCCAGGCATCCAGGCGCCTTCCCGCAGCTGGGTCAGCAGGGTGTTCCAGTCCATCACCTCGAAGCCGAGCTCGATCCCGACCTCCTTCAGGTTCTGCTGGACGTATTCGTTCATCGGCAGCGGCTGCATCTGGCCGGACCCGCTGGGCGAGATCGCCACCTTGGTCTTCAGCGGGTTGCGCGGCGTGTAGCCCGCCTCGGCCAGCAGCTTCCGCGCCGCGTCGGGGTCGAAGCGCGGGCGGTGCTTCGGCTCGCCATACCAGGGGTGGCCCTCGTACAGCAGGCCGGCGCCCTCGCTCATCATCCCGCCCAGCATCTGCTTCATCCCGGCGCGGTCGATGCCGAGATTGGCGGCGCGGCGGATGCGCGGGTCGCGCCAGGGCGAGCCCTCGACGTAGCTCAGGAAATACATCCAGTTGTGCGGATAGGAGTTGCTGGCGATACGGAACCCCGCCTGCTTCAGGGTGGGGATGGCATCGGGCGGCGGCGCCTCGATGAAATCGACCTGGCCGGCGCGCAACGCCGCGACGCGGGTATTGGGCTCCGGCAGTGGCAGCAGCACCAGGCGCTCGGCCCGCGGGGTGCGGTCGGCATCCCAGTAATCGGCATTGCGCACCATGACGCAGCGCTCACGGATGGCGAAGCTTTCCAGCTTCCACGGGCCGCTGCCGATCGCCTTCGTCATGAAGGTGTCCCAGCTGCGCCCCGCGGCCTCCCACGCGCCCTGGTGGGTGATGCCGACCCAGACCAGCAGGTAGGGCAGCATGCTGTCGACGCGGTTGCAGTCGATGATCAGGCGGAGGGGCCCATCGGCGCGGTAGGAGGCGACGGTGAAGAAGCGTGACCGGCTGATCGCCGAGCCGCGCGCATCGAAGGCCGGGTGGTCGTTCTTCACCAGCCGGTCGAAGGAAAAGACGACGTCCTCCGCGGTGAAGGGCTTGCCGTCGTGGAACTTCACGCCCTCGCGCAGGGTGAAGATCCAGCGCTTGGGGTCGGCCGGGTCGGGCTTCCAGTCGGTCGCCAGGCCGGGCTTCAGCGTCGCCAGCCGGTCGGCGGCGGACAGGTCCCAGTGCACCAACTGGTCGAACAGCGTGATGCCCATGAAGCGATGCCCCTCCGCCCCCTGGTCCGGCACGCCATTGGCGAGCGGAACGGCAGAGGCGGTCATGCCGACCCGGAGCGTGCCGCCCGGGGCCTGGGCCAGCGCGAGGTCCCACGGGAGCGTCGCGGCGGCGGCGCTGCCGAGCAGGGCGCGACGGGACAGGGCGGTGGGCATCAGCGGCACTCCGAAGGGGTGGCGGCGCAAAGGCTAGAATTTGCCGCACATCAAGGCAATACGGTCTTCCTTGCAGCGAATGAGTTCATTCCGTCGCCTTTTTGATGTTTTCATGGGCAAATTCGTTGCTGCTCCTGCGGTTCGACAACCGCCTGACGCCTGCTAGGCTGGCGCGCGACAGCGGCCAGACAGCGCCGCCGCAAGGGAGTCCGTTCATGCTGCTGACCCGCCGCGCCGCCTTCGGTGCGACTGCCGCCACCTTCGTCTTCGGCAATGCCCGCGCCCAGGCGGCCGACACCATCCGCATCGGCGTCCTGACCGACCTCTCCGGCCCCTACCGCGACGTGACCGGCCCGACCTCCGTCGCCTGCGTCCGCCAGGCGGTCGAGGAATTCACCGCGCAGAACCCCGACATCAAGATCGAGATCATCGCCGCCGACCACCAGAACAAGCCCGATGTCGGCATCAACACCGTCCGCCAGTGGTTCGACCAGCGCGGCGTCGATGTGGTGACGGATGTCGGCAACAGCGCCATCGCGCTCGGCATCAATCCGGTCTGCGTCGAGAAGGACCGCGTCCACCTGAACGCCTCGGCCGGGACGTCGGAGCTCACGGCGAAATCCTGCACGCCGAACACCATCCACTGGACCTACGACACCTGGTGCCTGTCCAACACCTCGGGCACCGCGCTGACCAAGGCGGGCAACAATACCTGGTACTTCATCACCGCCGACTATGCCTTCGGCCATGCGATCGAGCGCGACACCACGCGCTTCGTCGAGGCCGCCGGCGGCAGGCTGCTCGGCGCCACGCGCTACCCCTTCCCGCAGACCACGGACTTTTCCGCGTTCCTGCTGCAGGCGCAGGCGTCGAAAGCCAAGGTGCTGGGCCTGGCGATGGCGGGCGACGATCTGGTGAATTGCGTGAAGCAGGCGCAGGAATTCGGCCTGGGCAAATCGGGGATGAAGTACGCGGCCATCATCGGCTCCATCACCGGCGTCATCGCGGCGGGCCTGGAGACGATGCAGGGGATGTATATCTCCGAGACCTTCTGGTGGGATTTCGACGACCGCACCCGGGGCTTCACCAAGCGGGTGCAGCAGAAGCTGCCCGCCGGCGTCTTCCCGAACTACGTGCATGCCGGGAACTACGCCGGCGTGACGCACTACCTGAAGGCGGTGAAGGAGATGGGCGTGGCGCGCGCCAAGGCGAGCGGGCGGGAGGTGGTGGCGCTGATGAAGCGCATGCCGACCGACGACGACGCCTTCGGCAAGGGCATGATCCGCGAGGATGGGCGGAAGATCCACCCGAGCTTCCTGTTGCAGGTGAAGCGGCCAGGCGAGAACAAGTATCCGGGCGACGTCTATACGCTGGCGGGGACGGTTCCGGCGGAGCAGGCGTTCCGGCCGTTGAGCGAGGGTGGGTGTGCGTTGGTGAAGGCGTAGGCATCAGCCACCGCCAGACCACCCCCACCGTCCCCTCCCCCGCCAGCGGGGAGGGGACGGTCTGC
>JBMOJU010000390.1:0-4663 GCA_049315625.1 Paracraurococcus sp. | reverse complement strand
CAGGACGCGGATGCGAAGAGAGCCTACGCGGCCCTCCGAACCGCCGCCGCGGTGGAATGTCTGTGCCGTGACGATCAAGAATAGGCTTCGTACCGGACGCCGCGAGCGCGCGACGGACCCATCCGCTCAATCGGCACACCGGCCACGCCGGGTCAGCCTGGGTGAGGACAGTCGGGACTGCCGCGAAGCTCCACTCGGGACCACGGACCGTGCGCCGCCCCAGCACACGGTCAACCATCGCGGAGCGGTAGGGCGCGAAGCGCCCTCCGCATCGAGGCAGCCGCGCCCCCTTTACCCGTGCATCAGCGCCCAGACCCGCGCAGGCGTCAGCGGCATCTGCAGCGTATCCGCCGCCGTCGCATGGCCATGGCGCGCCAGTGCGTCTGCCACCGCATTCACCAGTGCCGGCGTCGCCCCGATCGTGCCGAGCTCGCCGACGCCCTTCACGCCGAGCGGATTGGTCACGCAGGGGATCGACTGGTCGAGCTGCGTGACATAGCCGGCGATCATGTCGGCACGTGGCAGCGCGTAGTCCATGAAGCTGGCGCTCAGCGGCTGGCCGGAATCAGGATCGTAGACCACCGCCTCGTACATCGCCTGGCCGAGGCCCTGCGCCGCGCCGCCGGCGATCTGGCCCTCGACGATCAGCGGGTTCACCACCCGTCCGGCATCATTGGCCGAGGCATAGGAGGCGATCTCTACCATGCCGGTGTCGGGGTCGATCTCCACCTCGCAGATATGCGTGCCGTTCGGCCAGGTCGGGCCGCCGACGCTGCTGGTGCTGTCGATGAAGATGCGCTGCTCCGGCTGCTTCGCCGCCAGGTCGAAGATCCCGATCGCCCGGTCGGTGCCGGCCACGCGGAAGGCGCCCGCGACGTATTCGAGATCGACCGCCGCGGCCTCCAGCGCCTCGGCCGCCAGGTCCTTGGCGGTGTCGATGGTCTTGTCGGAGGCGACCTTCACCGCCGAGCCGGCGGTGAACAAGGAACGCGACCCGGCGCTGCCAAAGCCCACGCCGCGATCGGTGTCGCCCAGCACGATGCGGATGCTCTCGATCGGCACGCCGAACACGTCGACCGCCAGCTGCGCGTAGCTGGTGGCGATGCCCTGGCCCATTTGCTGGGTGGTGGCGTAGATCTCGATCTCGCCGCTGCCCTTGACAGCGACGGTCACGCGTTCCTCGAACACGTTCGCGCCGGTCCATTCCAGGAAGCTGGCGATGCCGCGCCCGCGCAGCTTGCCGTCGGCCTTCGACGCTGCCTCGCGCGCCGCGAAGCCATCCCAATCGGCCAGGGCGAGACCCTCATCCAGCACCTGGGCGAATTTGCCGCTGTCGTAGGTCTGGCCCATGGCGTTGGTGTAAGGCATCAGCGCCGGGTCGATCATGTTGCGCCGGCGCAGCTCGGCCTGGTCCATCCCCAGCTTGCGCGCCGCGGTGTCCATCAGCCGTTCGATGATGTGGATCGCCTCGGGCCGCCCTGCGCCGCGATAGGGGCTGGTCGGCGCGGTGTGGCTGAGGATGGCGGTGAATTCGAAGTCGATGGTGCGGATGTCGTAGATGCTGGTCGACACCCAGGGCCCGATCAGCAGCTGGATGGCGACGCCGGCCGGCCGCGTATAGGCACCCATGTTCGCCAGCGTCCGCACCCGCAGCCCCAGCACCTTGCCGTCGGCATCCAGCGCCATGGCGACCTGGCTGTCGGTGTCGCGGCCATGCGTGGCGGACAGGAAATCCTCCATCCGCGTCGCAGCCCACTTCACCGGGCGAGCCAGCAGCTTCGAGGCATAGGCGACGACCGCGTCCTCCGGGTAGCAGCCGGTCTTCATGCCGAAGCCGCCGCCGACATCGCCGACCAGGACGCGCATCTTCTCGGCCGGCAGGTTCAGCACCTCCTTGCAGATCTGGTCGCGCGTGGAGGACGGCGTCTGCGTGCTCATCGTCACCGCGATGCGGTCGGTCGTCGCGTCGTAGGACGCGACCATCACCCGCGGCTCCATCGAGACCGGGGCCAGGCGCTGGTTGACGATGTCGAGCGTGACGACATGCGCCGCGCCGGCAAAGGCGGCCTCCGCCTTGGCGCGGTCGCCGTATTGCGTCTGCGCCACGACGTTACCGGTCGCCGCCGGCCAGACCTGCGGCGCGTCCGGCGCGGCAGCGGCGGCGACTGTGGTCACCGCGGGAAGTTCCTCATACTCCACCACCACTGCCTCGGCGCCGTCGCGCGCCGCGCCCATGGTTTCTCCCACCACGGCGACCACAGCCTCGCCGGCGAAATTCGCCTCGCCCACCGCCAGCACCGGCCGCGCCGGGGCAGCGAGCGGCGAGCCGTCCGGCCGCTTGAAGGGCAGCGCGATGCCGAGCCGGCCGAGACCGGCGGCCTCGAGGTCGGCGCCGGTAATCACCGCCAGCACGCCGGGGATGGCCTTCGACTCCGTCGTGTCGATCGAGACGATGCGCGCATGCGCATGCGGCGAGCGCAGGAAGACCATGTGCGTCTGGCCGGGCAGCGAAAGGTCGTCGGAGAAGGACCCATGGCCGCGCAGCAGCGGCCCATCCTCGATCCGCCGCACCGCCTGGCCGCTGCCGAAGCGGCCGAAGCCGCCATCCATCCCGTCTGCCACGATCCTGCCCTCGCTCGGTTGGGGGGCAGCCTATGCGGCGGCGGCGGGCTGCCGCAAGCGGGGGGCTTCATCCCGGCGCCATCCGCGCCCATGCTGCCGCTTCGGGAGGAAACCAAACCATGAGCGACACCACGCAGCAGGCCGCCGACATCCTGATGGCCGTCCGCAACGGCGGCCCCAAGGTCGCCGGCCTCGGCGCCGCGGCGCCGCAGACCGAGGCCGGCGCCTTCGCCGTGCAGGCGGAGGTGCTGAAGCGCCTCGGCACTCGCGCCGGCGGCTGGAAATGCGCCGCGCCCCCGGGCAAGCCGACCTCCGCCGCCATGCTGGACGCGGCCTTCATCCGTGCGGCGCCGCTGCATTGGCCGGTGCCGGCGGGTGGGCAGATCGGCATCGAGACGGAGATCGCCTTCCGCCTCGGCCGCGGCTTCCCGAAGCGGGATGCGCCCTACACCCTGGCGGAGATCCAGGACGGCATCGAAGCCGCCTTCCCGGCGATCGAGATGGTCAGCAGCCGCTACGTCGATACCTCGAAGGTGACGATGAACGAGGCGATGGCCGACAGCATCGCCCATGCCGGGCTGGTGCTGGGAGCCGAGGTGCCGGACTGGCGCGCCATGGACCTGAAGGCCCTGATCGTGAAGCAGACCTGCGGCGGGACGGTGCAGGTGGAGAAGGTGGGCGGCAACCCCTCCGGCGATCCCTTCACCCCGCTGCTCTGGCTGGCGAACTACCTGCCCAGCGTCGGGCTGGCGCTGGAGGCCGGGCAGGTGGTCACCACAGGAAGCTGCACCGGGCTGCTCTACGTGGATGGCAAGCAGCGCGTCACCGGCGGCTTCGCCGGCTTCGGCGAGGTGGTCGTCGATCTTGACTGAGTCGAGGGCGGCGTGGCGGGTGCCGCTGGCGCTCGCCGCGGTCGTCGCGCTGAACCTGCCGCTCGGCACGGTCTACGCCTTCAGCATCTTCATCCGGCCGCTGGAGGCCGAACTGGGCCTGACCCGCGCGGCGCTGTCGGTGGTGTTCGGGCTTGCCATCCTCGGCTTCACGCTGGGGATGAATGCCGGCCCGCTGCTTTATCGCTTGGCCGCGGCGCCGCTGCTGGTTGCCGCCTCCGCCGCCCTTGCCGCGCTGGGCGTCGCCCTGGCGGCGACGGCGGGGGGAATCGTCCAGCTCGCGCTCGGCTATGGCGCGCTCTTCGGCTTCGGCGGCGGCGTCGCCTATGTGGTGCTGCTGCAGGGCATGAACCTCATGCTCACCACGCGACGCGGGCTGGCGAACGGCTTCATCGTCAGCCTCTACCCGATGGGGGCGATGATCGGCGCGCCGGTCTTCGGCTGGGCGCTGGCGGCGCATGGGCTGCGGCCGACGCTGGGCGGGCTGGCGGTGACGGTGGCGGTGGCGGGGCTGGTCTCCACGCTGCTCGCCGCCGCCTCCGGCATGCGGATGGCGCCGCCGCCCGGCACGGTGGCCGGACCGCCGCCGGCGCGGCTGCGCTCGATCTTCGTCCGGCTCTGGCTGGTCTTCTTCCTGGCCGCCGCCGCTGGGCTGACGGTGCTGGGCCAGGCCGCCGGCATGGTGGAGGCCTATGGCGGCACCAAGGCCCTGGCGCTGTCGGCCACCACCGCCATCACCGGCTGCATCGCCGCGGCGCGGATCGGCGGCGGCTGGCTGGCGGACCGCGTGCCGGCGCCGCTGGTGATGGCTGGTGCGCATGCGCTGGCGCTGTCGGCCGATGCGCTGCTGGTGCTGTTCCCGGGGCCGCTGCTGGCGGTGGCGACCCTGGCGGTGATCGGCATCGGCTACGGGCTGGTCAGCGGCAGCGTCGCGGCGGCAATCGGCATCTACTGGGGCTCGGCGCAGTATGGCCGGCTGGCCGGGCGGCTCTATGTCGCCTGGTGCGTGGCCGCCATCACCCTGCCGGTGGTGGCCGGCCGGGTCTTCGACCTGACCGGCGGCTATGCCGCGGTGATCATGATCGCGGCGGCGGGCAACCTGCTGGGCGTGGCGATCGCCGGCAGCCTGCCGCGGCGGGCCCCGGCCTAGA
>JBMOJU010000389.1:0-4666 GCA_049315625.1 Paracraurococcus sp. | reverse complement strand
CGGCCTTCGCGGATCGCCCAGACCACCAGCGACTGGCCGCGCCGCATGTCGCCGGCGGCGAAGACGCGGGGGACGGAGGTCGCATAGCCCTCGGTATCGGCCTTCACGTTGCCGCGGCCATCCAGCGCCACCGCGGCGCTTTCCAGCAGCCCGGCGCGCTGCGGGCCGAGGAAGCCCATGGCGAGCAGCACGAGGTCGGCGCGCAGGGTCAGCCCGCTGCCCTCGATCTCCCGCATCTGCATGCGGCCGCCGTCGCGCACCCAGTCGACGCGCACGCAATCCAGCGCGGTGACGCGGCCCGCCTCGCCGACCGCGCGCTTGGTCAGCACCGCCCAGTCGCGGGCGCAGCCTTCCAGATGCGCCGGCGCGGTGCGCAGCTTGTTCGGCCAATTCGGCCAGGACAGCGCCTTGTCTTCCCGCTCGGGTGGCTTCGGCATGATCTCGATCTGGGTGATCGAGGCGGCGCCCTGCCGCGCCGCCGTGCCGATGCAGTCGGCGCCGGTGTCGCCACCGCCGATGACGACGACATGCTTGCCGTGCGCGCTGATCGTGCCGCGCGGTGCCGCGTGCTGCTCCGGCGCGCCGTGGACGCGGCGGTTCTGCTGCACTAGGTAGTCCATGGCGTAGTGGATGCCGTTGAGGGCGCGGCCCTCGACCTCCAGGTCGCGCGGCCATTCGGCGCCGCCCGACAGCACCACGGCGGCGTACTCCGCCAGCAGCGCCTCCACCGGCAGGCCGGCGCCGATCTCGATTCCGGTGCGGAATTCGACCCCCTCGGCCGCCATCTGCTCGACCCGGCGGTCGATCAGGTGCTTTTCCATCTTGAAGTCGGGGATGCCGTAGCGCAGCAGGCCGCCGATGCGCTCGTTCTTCTCGAACAGCGTCACCGCGTGCCCGGCGCGCGCCAGTTGCTGCGCCGCCGCCATGCCGGCGGGGCCGGAACCGACGACGGCGACGCGCTTGCCGGTCTGCCGGGCCGGCACCTGCGGCACGATCCAGCCTTCCTGCCACCCGCGATCGACGATGGCGCATTCGATCGACTTGATGGTGACCGGCGCGTCCTGGATGTTCAGCGTGCAGCTCGCCTCGCAGGGGGCGGGGCAGATGCGGCCGGTGAATTCCGGGAAGTTGTTGGTCGAATGCAGCGTGGCGAGGGCCGCCTGCCACTGCTCCCGGTAGACCAGGTCGTTCCAGTCCGGGATCATGTTGTTCACGGGGCACCCGTTGTGGCAGTACGGGATGCCGCAATTCATGCAGCGCGCCGCCTGCTGGCCCAGCGTCTCCGCCGGCAGCGGGGTGACGTATTCGCGCCAATTCTTCACGCGGCTTTCCGGTGCCTCGTAGCCCCGGTCGCGCCGGTCGATCTCGAGGAACCCTGTCGGCTTGCCCATGGTCGTGTCCTTACTCGGCCGCCACGGCCGGGGCCGCGGTCTCCGCCTGCAGGTCGCGCAGCGCGCGGCGATAGTCTTCCGGCATCACCTTCACGAACCGCGTCAGGGCGGTGTCCCAATCCTCCAGCAGCAGCCGCGCGCGGGCGCTGCCGGTCAGCAGCAGGTGCCGCTCCACCAGGATGCGCAGGCGTTCGGCATCGTGGCGCAGCATGTCGCCCATGCCGCTATCCTCGGCCGAGACCGAGCGCTGGCGCGGCCGGCCCGGCGCATCATTGGCGGCAGGATCGGCCGGCGCGATCGCCTCCAGCGCCACCATCGAGAGGTTGCAGCGGTCGCGGAACGCGCCGTCGGGATCGTAGACATAGGCGATGCCGCCCGACATGCCCGCGGCGAAGTTCCGCCCCGTCTCGCCCAGCACCGCCACCACGCCGCCGGTCATGTACTCGCAGCCATGGTCGCCGCAGCCTTCCACCACGGTGACGGCGCCCGAGTTGCGCACCGCGAAGCGCTCCCCGGCGACGCCTTCGAAATAGGCCTCCCCGGAAATCGCGCCATACAGCACCGTGTTGCCGACGATGATGTTCTTCGCCGGGTCGCGCGCCAGGCCGGCCGGCGGCTTCACCGCGATGCGGCCGCCCGACAGCCCCTTGCCGACATAGTCGTTGGCGTCGCCGGTCAGTTCCAGCGTCACGCCGCGCGCCAGGAAGGCGCCGAAGGACTGGCCGGCATGGCCGGTGAAGGCGATGCGGATGGTGTCGTCCGCCAGGCCTTCATTGCCGTGCCGCCGCGCCACGGCGCCCGACAGCATGGCGCCGACGGTGCGGTGCAGGTTGCCGATCTCCCGCGTCAGCCGCACCGGCGTGCCGCGCTCGATCGCCTCGGCCGCATCGGCGATCAGGCCGCGATCCATCGCGCGGTCGAGGCCATGGTCCTGCGTCTCGGCATGGCGGATCGCCACGCCCTCGCGCGCCGGCGGCTGATAGAGCAGCCGGGTGAGGTCGACGCCCTTGGCCTTCCAGTGGTCGAGCGCGGCGCGCATGTCGAGCCGATCGACCCGGCCGACCATCTCCTCCACCGTGCGGAAGCCGAGCTGCGCCATGATCTCGCGCATCTCCTCCGCGACGAAGAAGAAGAAGTTGATCACGTGCTCCGGCAGGCCGGTGAAGCGGGCGCGCAGCACCGGGTCCTGCGTGGCGACGCCGACGGGGCAGGTGTTCAGGTGGCACTTCCGCATCATGATGCAGCCGGCGGCGATCAGCGGCGCGGTGGCGAAGCCGAACTCGTCGGCGCCGAGCAGCGCGCCGATGACGACGTCGCGGCCCGTCCGCAGGCCGCCATCGACCTGCACGGCGATGCGGCCGCGCAACCCGTTCAGCACCAGCGTCTGCTGCGTCTCGGCCAGCCCGATCTCCCACGGCGACCCGGCATGGGTGAGGGAGGTCAGCGGGCTCGCGCCCGTGCCGCCCTCGTAGCCCGAGATGGTCACATGGTCGGCACGCGCCTTCGACACGCCGGCCGCCACCGTGCCGACGCCGATCTCGGAGACCAGCTTGACCGAAATGCGGGCGCGGTCGTTCACGTTCTTCAAATCGTGGATGAGCTGCGCCAGATCCTCGATCGAGTAGATGTCGTGGTGCGGCGGCGGGCTGATCAGGCCGACACCGGGCGTCGAATGCCGCACCTTGGCGATGTTCTTGTCGACCTTGTGGCCGGGCAGCTGGCCGCCCTCACCCGGTTTCGCGCCCTGCGCCATCTTGATCTGGATATCGTCGGCATTGACCAGGTATTCGGTGGTCACGCCGAAGCGGCCGGAGGCGACCTGCTTGATCGCCGAGCGCATGGAATCGCCGTTCGGCAGCGGCACGAAGCGGTCGGCTTCCTCGCCGCCCTCGCCGGTGTTGGAACGGCCGCCGATGCGGTTCATCGCGATCGCCAGCGTCGTATGCGCCTCCCGGCTGATCGAGCCGAAGCTCATCGCGCCCGTGGCGAAGCGGCGGACGATGCTGGCCGCGGTTTCCACCTCCGCCAGCGGCACCGGCGCCTCGGCCGGCTTGAACTCCATCAGCCCGCGCAGCGTCAGCAGCCGGCGGCTCTGGTCGTTGATGCCGGCGGCGTAGGCGCGGTACTCGTCCTGCGAATTGCCGCGCACCGCATGCTGCAGGCGGGACACGCTCTCGGGTGTCCAGGCATGGTCCTCGCCGCGCAGGCGGAAGGCATAGTCGCCGCCCACATCCAGCAGGTCGCGGTAGACCGGGTCGTCGCCGAAGGCGTGGCGATGCCGCTGCACGGCTTCCGCGGCGATCTCGTCGATCCCGGCGCCCTCGATCACGCTTTGCGTGCCGGTGAAGTATTTCTCGACGAAGGCGGAGGACAGGCCCACGGCGTCGAAGATCTGCGCGCCGCAATAGGATTGGTAGGTGGAGATGCCCATCTTGGACATCACCTTCATCACGCCCTTGCCGATCGCCTTGAGGAAATTCTTCTGCACCTCGTACGGCTTCAGCGGCAGCTTGCTGCGCTGGCGCAGCTCCTCCAGCGTCTCGAAGGCCAGATACGGATTCACCGCCTCCGCGCCATAGCCGGCGAGGACGCAGAAATGGTGCACCTGGCGGGCCTCGCCGGTCTCCACCACCAGCCCGGTCTGGGTGCGCAGCCCCTGGCGGATGAGGTGGTGATGCACCGCGGCGGTGGCCAGCGGCGCGGGGATCGGGATGCGCGCGGCGGCCACCGCGCGGTCCGAAAGCACCAGGATGTTGTGGCCTTCCAGCACGGCGTTGGTCGCCGCGTTGCACAGCCGCTCCACCGCCGGGGCCAGGCCAGCCGCGCCCTCGGCGGCGGCCCAGGTCGCATCCAGCGTCGCGGTGCGGAAGGCGTCGCCGGCCAGCTTGGCGATGCCGCGGATCTTCGCCAGATCGGCGTTGGTCAGCACCGGCTGCGCCACTTCCAGCCGGTAGTGCGAACCGGCATGGTGCCCGAGCAGGTTCGGCCGCGGCCCGATCATCGACACGAGCGACATCACCAATTCCTCGCGGATCGGGTCGATCGGCGGGTTGGTGACCTGGGCGAAGTTCTGCTTGAAATAGGTCGACAGGTGCTTGGCCCGGCGCGACAGCACCGAGACCGGGTTGTCCGCGCCCATGGAGCCGATTGCCTCCTGGCCGGTGAGGACCATGGGGGTCAGCAGGAACTTCAGGTCTTCCTGGGTGTAGCCGAAGGCCTGCTGGGCGTCGAGCAGGGTGGCATCGTCGGGCGACATGGGGCCGACGTTGGTGGGC
>JBMOJU010000388.1:0-4668 GCA_049315625.1 Paracraurococcus sp. | reverse complement strand
GGAGCCGCGCCAGATGCGTCGCGGCGGGAGCCGCGCCAGATGCGTCGCGGCGGGAACCGCGCCATACGCGTTGCCGCAGGCGCCGCGCCATACGCGTTGCGGCGGGCGCCGCGCCATGCGCGTTGCGGCGGGCGCCGCGCCATGCGCGTTGCGGCGGGCGGCGGCGCGTGGCACTGCTCCGCACCATGCTCGCACGGCGTCCCTTCCTCGGCGGAGTCGCATCCCTCGCCGCCGCTCCCGCCCTCGCCCTCGCCCAGGGCGGGTTCGACGCCTTTCTCGAAGGCGTCCGGGCGGAAGCGCGCAAGGCGGGAATCTCCGCCGCCACGCTGCAGCGGGCCTTCACCGGCATCCGGCCGAACCAGCGGGTCATCGAGCTCGACCGCCGCCAGGCCGAGGGGTTCCTGAGCTGGGAGGAATACCGCGACCGCATCATGGTCAACCCGACGCGGGTGCAGAACGGCCAGCGGAACTTCAACGATAACCGCGGCCTGCTGCAAAGCATCGAGGCCCGCTTCCGCGTCTCGCCCCGCGTGATCGTCGCCATCTGGGGCGTCGAGACCAATTTCGGCGGCAATACCGGCGGCTTCGGGGTGATGGAGGCCTTGGCGACGCTGGCCTGGGAAGGCCGCCGCGCGGAGTATTTCCGCAAGGAATTGCTGGCCGCCCTGCGGGTGCTGGAGGGCGGCCATATCGCCGCGGCGCGGATGACCGGAAGCTGGGCCGGGGCGATGGGCCAGCCGCAATTCATGCCGACCAATTTCGAGCGCATGGCGGTCGATTTCGATGGCGACGGCCGGCGGGACATCTGGGACAGCCGGGCCGACGCGCTCGCCTCCATCGCCCACTACTTCCAGAAATCCGGCTGGCGGGAGGGCGAGCCCTGGGGCCGCGCGGTGCGGCCACCGCCGGGTGTCAGCCTGGAAGGCGTCGACCAGTCGGTCGGGCGGTCGCTGCGGGAGTGGGGCCGGCTCGGCTTCCGCGCCGAGGATGGCGGCGCGCTGCCGGCCTCCGAGCTGGAGGCGACGCTGGTCTTCCCCAACCGCGGCAGCGGGCAGATCTTCCTCGGCCACCACAACCTCCGGGTCATCCGCCGCTACAACAGCCCGGTGAATTACGGCCTGGCCGTCGGCCTGCTGTCCGACCGCTTCGGATGAGGCGGTGGCGCTGGGCGGTGCTGGCCGCCATCCCGGCGCTGGCGGGCTGCATGCAACCGCCGGCGCCGAAGCCGGCCGGCCGCTACATGCTCGGCGAGCCCTACAGCCTGGGCGGCCTCTGGTCCTACCCGAAGGAGGGATTCGGCCGGGTCGAGACCGGGCTCGCCGCCGTGCTGCCGGACCGCCGCGCCGGCCGGCGCACCGCCAATGGCGAGATCTTCGATCCCGGCCAACTGATGGCCGCGCACCGCACCCTTCAATTGCCCGCCATCGTCACCGTCTGGAACCTGGAGAACGGGCTGGAGATGCGGGTCCGGGTGAACGACCGCGGCCCGGCGCAGCCCGGCCGGGTCATCGGCCTCTCGGCCCGCGCCGCGCTGCTGCTCGGCATCCCGGAAGGCGGCACCGCACAGGTTCGGGTGAGCGTCGATGACGCGCCGAGCCGGGCGCTCGGCCGTGCCCTGCCGAGCACCGAGCGCGAGGCGGTGCAGGTGGAGGCGGTGCCGAGCGCCGCGGTGGAGCGCGAGAGCCTGGCGCCGATCCCCGGCGCCCGCCAGGCGGAGCGGCTGCGCGAGGCGCCGCGCGGCCCGGCGATCGCCGCGGTGGCCGATGCCGCCGCCGACCTCCCGCCCGACCCGCTGCCGGAGCAGCGGATGCAGCGCTATGCCATGCCGGGGCGGCTGTATGTGGAGGCCGGGACCTTCTTCCGCCGCGACCTGGCGCTGCGCCAGGCGGCGCGGGTCGGCGGCCGGGCGGAGCCCTTCGGCCAGGGCCGCACGCCGCAATACCGTGTCCGGCTCGGCCCCTATCCCGACGTGGCCTCGGCCGACCGCGCCGTCGCCGCGGTGCTGCGGGCTGGCCTGCCGGAGGTTCAGCTTTTGGTGGAGTAGCCGGCCTCAACCGCTTGAGTTGACCGGCCCGGACAGCGTATGCGGAGACCGAAGCCCGCCGGAGTCCTGAGCCCCATGAGTCGCCGCGCCGAACCGAAGGGCGCTTCCCGCCGCGCCGTCCTGCTGCCGGCGGCAGCCTCGCTGGCTGCTGGCGCCTTGCCGCTGCCCGCCCTGGCGCAGCAGCGCCCCGCCGCGCCCGCCGCCCGCCCCGCGCCGCGCGCCCCGGCGCCGCCCGCCGGCACGCCGGCGACGACGCCGCTCGGCCCCGTCGATACCATCGCCCGCCAGGCGCTGATCATCGACTACGACACCGAGGCCGTGCTGCTGGAGAAGAACGCCGACGAGCGGATGCCGCCGTCATCCATGTCGAAGCTGATGACGATGTACGTCGTCTTCGACATGCTGAAGAAGGGCAGGCTGCAGCCGAACCAGGAGCTGCCGGTCAGCGAGCGCGCCTGGAAGATGGGCGGCAGCAAGATGTTCGTCCAGATCGGCAACCAGGTGCCGGTCGAGGCGCTGATGCGCGGCGTCATCGTGCAATCGGGCAATGATGCCTGCGTGGTCTTCGCCGAGGCGATCAGCGGCTCGGAGGCGCAATTCGCCGAGTTGCTGAACCAGGAGGCGAAGCGGATCGGCCTGAAGGACAGCAATTTCCGCAACGCCACCGGCTGGCCCGACCCCGAGCACCGGATGACCAGCCGCGACCTGGCCCGTCTGGCGAAGCGGCTGATCATCGACTTCCCCGAATACTACAAGATCTACAACGAGCGCAGCTTCACCTGGAACGGCATCAGCCAGGACAACCGCAACCCGGCGCTCGCCCGCGTGCCCGGCGCCGACGGCCTGAAGACCGGCCATACCGAGGAAGCCGGCTACGGCCTGACCGCCAGCGCGAAACGCGGCGACCGCCGGCTCATCCTCGTCTTCAACGGCCTGCCGAGCATGAAGGCGCGCGCCGAGGAGAGCGAGCGGCTGCTGGAATGGGGCTTCCGCGAGTTCGAGAACGTGGTGCTGTTCAAGGCGGCCGAGGTGGTGGAGGAGGTGCCGGTGCATCTCGGCAACCGCCGCAGCGTGCCGTTGGTGGGCGGCCGCGACATGGTGGTGACCCTGCCGCGCAGCTGGCGCAACAAGCTGCAGGCGAAGCTGCAATACGACGCCCCGGTCGAGGCGCCGGTGCTGAAGGGGCAGGAGCTGGGCAAGCTGCTGGTCTCCGGCCAGGGCGTGCCGAACCTGGCGCTGCCGCTGCTGGCCGGCGCCGATGTCGAGCGGCTCGGCCTGCTGCCGCGCATTCCCGCCGTCATCGGCTCCTGGTTCGCCGGCAGCTGATGCGGCGCGGCCGCTTCATCACGCTGGAAGGCGGGGAAGGGGCGGGCAAGTCCACCCAGGCCAGGCTGCTGGAGGCGGCGCTGGTCAGTGCGGGCCACCGGGTGGTCCGCACGCGGGAGCCGGGCGGCGCGCCGGGCGCCGAGGCGATCCGTGGCGTGCTGCTCGGCGAGGGACCGTGGGACGGCGTGGCGGAATGCATGCTGCATTTCGCCGCGCGGCGCGAACACGTGATCCGTACCATCCGCCCGGCGTTGGACGCCGGTGCCTGGGTGATCTCCGACCGCTTCGCCGACAGCACCATGGCCTATCAGGTCTACGGCCAGGGCGTGTCGCGCGCGGTCTTCGACGCGCTGGCCGCGGTGGCGCTGGAGGGGCTGGCGCCCGACCTGACCCTGGTGCTCGACATCGGCCCGGGCGAGGGGCTGGCCCGCGCCGCCGCCCGCGGCGAGACCAACCGCTACGAGGCGCTGGACCCGGCCTTCCATGAACGCGTCCGCGCCGGCTTCCGCGCCATCGCCGCGGCCGAGCCGGGGCGCTGCGCGGTGGTGGATGCGACCGCGGCTCCTGAGGGCGTGGCGGCCGAGATCCTGCGCGTGGTGCGGGCGCGGCTGGGCACGTGACGCCGGGCGAGGTCGAGCTGGTGAAGCGCAAGGCCAACGCCATCGACCGCGCCTCGACCGCGGCGCTCAACGCCGGCGTGATCCTGCCCTTGGCGGGGATCATGCTGCTGCCCGGGCGCTTTGCGGTGGCGGGCGTTCTGGCCAATGCCTCTATCTGGCTTGTGCTGGCCGGCTTCCTTCATGTGGCGGCGCGGCGTGTGCTACCGGGGCCCGGGGGAACCTCCACCTGGAATTCCTGGCAGTATCGCTGACCCTGGCGGTGACGGTTGGCGGGGTGGTCTGGGCCTCCGTGCTGTTCGATGAGCGCCGCGACCGCATCCGGCAGCGGCAGGTGCCGCGCCCGGCAGGCGACAAGGTCTGACACTCCGCCGGCGCCGTTCCCGCCGCCCGGCGGATCGCCTAACCTGCCGCGGTGAGTCCCCCGCCCGAACCCCGCGCCAATCCCGACCTGGTCGGCCATGACGACGCCGCCCTCACGCTGGAGGAGGCGGCGCGGTCGGGCCGGCTGCACCATGCCTGGCTGATCGCCGGCCCGCCCGGGGTGGGCAAGGCGACCCTGGCTTACCGCTTCGCCCGCTTCCTGCTGGCCGGCATGCCGCCCGGCGTGCCGGGGCGGCCGCCGCTGGAGGTTCCCGAGACCGACCCGGTGTTCAAGCGGGTCGCCTCCGGCGCGCACGC
>JBMOJU010000056.1:0-20679 GCA_049315625.1 Paracraurococcus sp. | reverse complement strand
GCAGCAGCATGCCCAGCGGCGTGGCACCCAGCGGCAGGGTCGTCGCCTGCTTCACTTGCCGGTCGAAGTAGAAGAACTGGCCATGGCTGGCGACCAGGAGCAGCGGCTCCGGCGGGTCGTATTCGAAGCGCATCTTCCCCGGCCGGACGATCCAGCCGGTGCCCTCGGCCGCGGCGCCGTTCTGGGCGATCTGCACGAAGCGGGCCTTCAGGCTGGCCAGCCGGTTCAGCCAAGCCTCGGCCCGGGCGATGTCGGCGCGGTCGCGGTCGGAGAGCGGGCGCGACTGCGCCCCGGCACGGCCGGCGGCGATCAGGGCGGGAAGGGCGAGCAGGGGGCGACGGAGCATCGCCCCCCATGTGGACCACGCCGGCGCCCGGGGAAAGGCCCGGCCGGCCCGCACCGCGTCACGGTCCTTATCCGAAGGTGAAGCCGCGTGACGGGGAGGTGACCCCCACTGCCGGCCGCGGCGTGGGACGGGACGCCCTGGCGCGCGTTTCCCCCCTGTCCCCATCCGATGGCCGACCCCATGCCCGAGTCCCTGCCGCAGACCGCGGCCTGCCAGACTGCCCGATCCCGGCCGCAGGCGGTCATCGCCCTCGCCGCCGGGCGGGAACCCGCGCCGCTGCTCCGCAGCCTCTGCGCCCTGGCGCTGCAGCGCAGCATGGACCGGCTCTGGCTGGCGCCGGATGCCTTCGGCGTGGTCCTGGTGCCGAACGGCCCGGTCGAGACGGTGGAAGGCGTGCTCGCCAGCCTCGGCCCCGCCCTGCCCTATGCCGTGCGCATCACCGCCCCGGTGCCGGCCGGCGACTGGGCCCTGCGGGCGGGGCTGGATGCGGCGCTGCGCTGGGCCGGCTCCGCCGGTGTCGTGCTGAGCACCACGGCCGGGGCGGTGCCGGAGGCTGGCTGGGTGGCGCAGGCCCTGGCGGCCCTGGCCGGCGGCCAACTGGACGCCGCGCTGGGCGAGGTGGTGCCGCCCGGCCGCGGTCCGGACGCCGCCGGGCGCCATGCCGGGCTGCTGGTGGCGCTGGCGGCGCGACTCGACCCCGACCCGGCCGATCCCTCGCCCGCGCATGGGCAGGAGAGCGCAGCCAGCCTGGCCCTGCGCGGTGCGGCGCTGCGGGCGTTGGGCGGCCTGCCGGTCGGCCCGGCGGGTGGCGTCGCCGGCCTGCTGGCGGGGCTGCGCCGTCAGGATGGCCGCGTCCGCCACCTGGCCGGGATGCGGGTGGAGGCGACGCTGCCCCCAGCCCCGGTCGAGCCCGCCCGGGCGGTCTGGCGCCGGCTGCGGGCACGCCGGGCGATGCGCGAATTCTGGACCCAGGGCAACGGGGTCTTCGAGCGCGAGACGCCCGAGTTCCGCCGCTGGGCGGCCCGGCTCGGCCTGCCGGCGGGCTCGCTCGGCGCCGCGCTCTCGGCGCCGTGCTTCGGCCAGGCCTGGACCCGGGTGGTGGCGGAGAGCCCGGCCCTGGCCGCCCCGGCCACGCTGCCGCCCACCGCCCTGCCGCGGGAGATCGCCGCGGCACACGCGCTGCTGGCACTCGCCCGGCTGCGCCGGTCGCCCGCGGTGGCGCCGCCTCAGCGCCCCGGCGGCTTCGCCCCGGGCAGCCCCAGGCCGGAGGGCATGGGCACGGTGCGGAAGCCGGCCGGCGCCTGGAAGCGCGCCGGGTCCTGCGGGTCATAGGCCACCGCGGTCGCCTCCACCGCGCCCGATTTCGCCCCCTGACCGCCGCGGCTGCGCAGCATGACCCCGTCGGCGGTCAGGCAGGCCTCCCCCGCCTTGTCGCCATCGGTGTAACGCCACGTGGTGCAGCGCAGGCCGGCGACCGTCGCTGCCGCGCCGCGGGTGAAGCGGGCGCCGGCGGGCGGCTCGGTTGGCAGGGAAACGCCGCCGGGGCCGCTATTCGCCGGGACCTCCAGCACCGCGCGCTGCTGCTCCATCACCACCAACATGCGCTGCGCCTGCTGGTCGATCACCGTCCAGCCGGGGGCGCCGGCGGCGTCGACGCGCAGCTTCCGCTCGGCGACCAGCCAGGCCATGCGCAGCTCATGGCCCTCCCCGGGGCCGCTGGTGACCCGGTAGGTGACGGCGACGTCGCGCGTCGGGGTGAAGAGCGGGCGGTCCTGCGCCAGGGCGGGCGCCGCGGCCAGCAGGAACACCAGCGCCGGGGTGAGGCGCCAGGTCAATCCTCGTTCGTCCGCCGCGCCAGGACCTCCCGCTTGCCGACATGGTTGGCGGCGCCGACCACGCCCTCCTTCTCCATCTGCTCGATCAGCTTGGCGGCGCGGTTGTAGCCGATGTTGAGGTGGCGCTGGATGAACGACGTGCTGGCCTTGCCCTCCCGGCTGACGAGGTCGACCGCCTGGTCGAACAGCCCCTTCTCACCATCCGAGGCGCCGGCGATGCCGGAGAGCGACAGACCGTCGCCCTCGCCCGGCTCGTCCTCGACCTCGGTGACCTCCTCGACATAGGCCGGCTCGCCCTGCTCGCGCAGGTATTCCACCACGCGCTCGACCTCCTCGTCGGAGACGAAGGGGCCGTGCACGCGGGCGACGCGGCCGCCGCCGGCCATGTGCAGCATGTCGCCCTGGCCGAGCAATTGCTCGGCGCCCATCTCGCCGAGGATGGTCCGGCTGTCGATCTTGCTGGTCACCTGGAAGGAGATGCGGGTCGGGAAATTCGCCTTGATGGTGCCGGTGATGACATCCACCGAAGGCCGCTGCGTCGCCATGATCACGTGGATGCCGGCGGCGCGCGCCATCTGCGCCAGCCGCTGCACCGCGGCCTCGATCTCCTTGCCGGCGACGATCATCAGGTCGGCCATCTCGTCGATGACGACGACGATCATCGGCAAGGGGGCCAGGGCCAGCGGCTGGTCCTCATGCACCGGCTTGTTGGTTTCCGGGTCGAAGCCGGTCTGCACGCGGCGGGTCAGCACCTCGCCGCGGCGGCGGGCCTCCTGCACCTTCTCGTTGTAGCCGCCGATATTGCGCACGCCGAGCTGCGACATGGCGCGGTAGCGGCGCTCCATCTCCCGCACCGTCCATTTCAGCGCGCCGATCGCCTTGGGCGGCTCGGTCACCACCGGCGCCAGCAGATGCGGGATGCGGTCGTAGACGCTCAGTTCGAGCATCTTCGGGTCGATCATGATGAAGCGGCATTCCTCCGGCCCGAAGCGGTACAGCAGGGACAGGATCATGGTGTTGATGGCGACCGACTTGCCCGAGCCGGTGGTGCCGGCGATCAGCAGATGCGGCATGCGGGCCAGGTCGGCGATCACCGGGTTGCCGCCGATATCCTTGCCCAGCGCCAGCGGCAGCTTGCCCGGGTGGCGGGTCCAGTCCTCGCAGCCCATCATCTCACTGAAATAGACCGTCTCCCGCTTGGCGTTCGGCAGCTCGATGCCGATGACGTTGCGGCCGGGGACGGTGGCGATGCGCACAGCGGTGACGTGCATGTTGCGGGCGATGTCGTCGGCCAGGCCGATGACGCGGGCGGATTTGGTGCCGGGCGCGGGTTCCAGCTCGTACAGCGTCACCACCGGGCCGGGGTTGATCGAGCCGATGCGGCCGCGCACGCCGTAATCATCCAGCACCTGCTCCAACAGCCGGGCATTGGCCTGCAGCGCCTCCTCGCTCGGCCGGCCGACCCGCTTGGCGGGTGGCTCGGCCAGCAGGGCGAGCGCCGGCGGGCGCCAGGGGTCGTCGCCGAGCGGCAGCACTTCCTGCCGCGGCGGCTTGCCGGGCTTGGCCGGCGGTGCGGCGGGGGCAACGCGGGCAGGCGGGCGCGCGGCGGGCCGTTCGGCCGCCGGCGGCGGCGCCATGCTCGGCTCGGCGCGCGGGCGGCGGCGCTCCTCGGCCGCGGCGTCGGCGGCGCGCAGCACGGCGGAGAGATCGGCGCCCGGCGCCACCGGACGGCGCCGGCGGAAGCGGAAGAGGCCGCCGAGCCGGCCGAGCAGCCCGGCCGAGGCGCGCGCCCCGGCGCCGCCGACCCGGGCGACGCCGCCGGCCTGCGCTTTCGCGGCACGGCCCAGGCGCAGCCATTCGGCGGGCGCGAGGCCGAGCGCGGCGACCGCCAGCAGGCCCGCCAGCACGGCCAGGGCACTGCCGGCGACCAGCCCGCCGAAGGGGCCGAGCAGCGCGCCGGCGGTGTCGAGCACGGCCCGGGCGGCGACGCTGCCGCCGGCGCCGCCCGCGCCGGCCGCGGCCGGCAGGCTGGCCGGCAGCGGCGCCAGGGTCAGCGCCGCACCGGCGGCCGGCAGGGCGGCCAGCAGCGCCGCGAGGCGGGCGGGAAGCAGGCCGAGCCCGCGATGCGTCGCCAGCCGCCAGGCCCAGGCCAGCAGGGCGACACCAGGCAGAGCGCCGGCCCAGCCGAAGCCCTGCAGCAGGAGATCGGCAATGATCGCCCCGGTCGGGCCTACCAGGTTGCCCGGTGCCCGCATGGTGGCGGTGGAGAGCGAGGGGTCGGCCGGGTCGTAGCTGGCCAGCGCCACCAGCAGGGCGAGGCCGATCAGGCCGCAACCAAGGCCAAGCAGCTCGAAGAGCCGGCGGCGGATCGCCGCCTTGACGGCTGGGGAGGCGAAGCGGCGGACCCCGGCGAGTGGGGCGCTGGTGACGGAGGCGCGGGTCGCGGGCATGGCGCGGCGGATGTCCGGCTGGAATTCGACCGCAAGATTACGCCGCAACGCGCTGAAAAAGCCAGGAGTCCCGCAGGCCGCCGCTGGGCATGAAAAAAGGCGCCGGCCTTGCGGCCGGCGCCCCGTTCCGTCTGCCCTGATCCGTCGGATCAGAAGATCTTGCTGAGGGTGAAGAGCACCCGGCCCTCGCAGATGCGCTGGCCGCCATCGGCGCGGCCGGCGACCGGGACGCATTCCTTCTTGTCGATGTTGGTGCCGTACCACGCGACCGTGCCGGTGAAGCCGGCATAGATCTCACGCGAGAAGCCGATCGAGTACCAGAGGTAGTCCGGCGTGCCGAACACCGTGTTCTTCTCGATCCACTGGTAGCCGACGCGGCCGGAGCCGGTCACCTCGAACGGCAGGGTCACGTCGACGCCGCCCTCGACATAGTGGCCGGTGCCGGAACGGCCGAAGAAGTTGGGCGAGAAGTTGTAGGCGGCCAGCAGCTTCACGGCATCGATGGTGTAGTTCGCCTTGATGGCGAGCTCATGATACTCGTTCAACTGGGTGCCGGGCGCCTTGTCCTGGCCCGGGTAGAGGTAGCCGATGTAGCCAACGTCGAAGTTGATGTCGGCCAGGGTGATGCGGTAGCCGGCGGTCAGGTCGACTTCCTGCCGCGTGTCGTTCCACGGGCCGCCGACGAACTTGGCGTTCGAGATGAAGCCGCCGATGTAGACGCCACTTTCATGCTGGACGTCGACGGTGCCCTGGAAGGCCCAGTTGTTGCGGGTCTGGCTGATGCCGCGGAACAGGTAGTCGTTCGACACGGCGGGCGTGGTGGTCACGGTCAGCCCGAGCGATTCGATCGTCTGCTGGGCCGCGGCCGGCAGCGCCGGGAGGACGAGGGCAGCCGCCGCGAAGGCGGCGCCCCGGAGAAGGGCGGCTGGACGCGCCAGCAGCCCGGAGAAGGTGTTCATCGCGGATGGTCCCCTGGTTTATGACGGGTTAGCGTCAATCCGTTGGTATACGGCAACCTTTTCTGTAGTCAAAAAAGGGGAGGAGGCACGGGGCCTCCTCCCCCCAGGGTTGGATCAGGCCAGACGCTCGCCGTGCTGCGTGACGTCGAGACCCTCGCGCTCCTCTTCCTCCGGTACCCGGAGGCCGACGATCACGTCGGTGATCTTGAGCAGGATGAAGGTGCCGATCGCGGTGTAGGCGAAGACCGCGGCCGTCGCTTCCACCTGGATGATGAACTGGTCCATGCTGCCCGAGTAGCCGTCCGGGGTGGCGGCCGTCGCCGACAGCGCGCCGTAGGCGAAGACGCCGGTCAGCAGGGAGCCGACGATGCCGCAGACGCCGTGCACGCCGAAGGCGTCCAGGCTGTCGTCATAGCCGCAGAGGTGCTTGAGCGCGGTGGCGCCCCAGAAGCCCGCGAGGCCGGCAACGACGCCGATGATCAGGGCCGGCACCGGCAGGACGAAGCCGCTGGCCGGGGTGATGGCAACCAGGCCGGCGACCGCGCCGGAGATGGCACCGAGGACGCTCGGCTTACCCTTGGTCGCCCATTCGGCGAACATCCAGGCCAGCGCCGCGGCGCCGGCGGCGACCTGCGTGACCAGCATGGCCATGCCCGCACGGGCGCCCGCACCCACCGCGGACCCCGCGTTGAAGCCGAACCAGCCGACCCAGAGCAGGCCCGCGCCGATCACGGCCAGCGCCAGGTTGTACGGCGACATGTTGTCGTTGCCGTAGCCAACCCGCTTGCCGAGGACGAGGGCACAGACCAGACCCGCGACGCCCGCATTCACGTGCACCACGGTGCCGCCGGCGAAGTCGAGCGCGCCGAGCGCGAAGATCCAGCCATTCGGATGCCATACCCAGTGCGCCACCGGGCTGTAGATCAGGATGGTCCAGAGGATGCTGAAGATCACCAGCGCGCTGAACTTCATCCGGTCGGCGAAGGCGCCGGCGATGAGCGCGGGGGTGATGATCGCGAAGGTCATCTGGAACATCAGGAAGACGGTTTCCGGGACGGTGGTGGCCACCGCCGCGTCGCCGCTACCGAGCGTGAAGGGCTTGTCCCAGTTTTCCGCCAGGCTGGTCAGGAACAGCTTGGACAGGTCGCCGATGTAGGCGTTGCCCTCGCCGAAGGCCAGGCTGTAGCCGATGATGGTCCAGACCACCGTGACGATCGCCGTGATGGCGAAGCTCTGCATCATGGTGGCGAGCACGTTCTTCTTGCGGACCATGCCCGCATAGAAGAGCGCGAGGCCCGGGACGGTCATCATCAGCACCAGGGCGGTGGCGGTGAGCATCCAGGCGGTGTCGCCGGTATCGATCTTCGGGCCGTCATCGGCCAGGGCAGGCGCGGCGACGAGCAGCGCAGCAGCCGCTCCGGCCAGCACGCGTGCGGGCATCCTCATCGTGTAATCCCCTGTTCGTTCTGGATCTTCGGCGGGCGCCTAGAGCGCCGCCACGTCGGTCTCGCCGGTGCGGATGCGCAGCGCGCGTTCCACATCGATCACGAAGATCTTGCCGTCACCGATCTTCTCCGTCCGGCTGGCCTTGGCGATCGCCTCGACCACGCCATCGGCCAGTTCGTCGGGCACGACGACCTCGATCTTCATCTTCGGCAGGAAGCTCACCTGGTACTCAGCGCCCCGGTAGATCTCCGTCTGCCCCTTCTGGCGACCAAAGCCCTTCACCTCGGTCACCGTAAGCCCCTGCACGCCGAGCGGAGTGAGCGCATCGCGCACCTCGTCCAGCTTGAAGGGCTTGATGAATGCCATGACCAGCTTCATCTGCCCGCAGTCCTCCTGAAAATCCGGCAGGTGGACCTTCCAAATCCCGTGCCACCCTGGCGCCGGCGCCCGCCGGCCGGGCGCGACCGGGCCTGACCCGGAGTAACGGCGCCGTGATGTTGCGCAGGGGACACGGCATGGCCAGGTCGACCAAGGCCGGCGCGTCCCGACCCCGGCTGTGGGGCGGCGCCACGGCCGGGGTCCATTGCCATATCCTTTACATTGCAACGCCAGAACTCCGCGTCGGATGACAATTGCCCGCATATTGGGCAGTGGCAGGACAGGAGTCAGGCGAAGCTTCCGGAAACGCCGTCCGGGGCCACCTCCCTTGACCACCCCCTGCCCCGATGGGAGGAACCCGAGATGAACGAGCATTCCGAGGTCGAGGTCTGCATCCTGGGCGCCGGCCCGGTGGGCGCCACCCTGGCCGCCACCCTGGCCGCCGCCGGCGTGCCGACCGCGGTCGTCGACGCCCAGCCCCTGCCGGGGATGGAATTGCCGGATTTCGACGGCCGGGCCTACGCCATCGCGCTGACCTCCAAGCGTCTGCTGGCGGCCGCCGGCATCTGGGACCGGCTGCCGCAGCCGCCCTGCCCGATCCAGGGCATCCGGGTGGCGGATGGCCGCCCGGGCGAGCCAGCCTCCCCGCTCGCCCTGCAATTCGACGCGGCGTCGGTCTCAGACGAGCCCTTCGGCTTCATGGTGGAGGCGCGCAGCCTGCGTGTCGGGCTGAACGCCCGGCTGCCGGGGATGCCAAACCTGGCCGTCTTCGCCCCGGCCACTGCCACGGTGGAGCGCCGGGCGGCGGGCGCGACGGTGCGGCTTTCGACCGGCCAGGTGCTGGCGGCCCGGCTGGTGGTGGCCGCCGAGGGACGCAACAGCCCGCTGCGGCGCCAGGCCGGCATCCGCACCGCGACGCTCGACTACCACCAGATCGGCATGGTCGGCGCCTTCGCGCATGAGAGGCCGCACAACAATATCGCGCTGGAGCAATTCCTGCCGAACGGCCCCTTCGCCCAGCTGCCGCTGAGCGGCCCGGGGAATTTCGGCACGGCGGCGTTCCCGCACGCCTCGGCCTTCGTCTGGGCCGACCGCACCGCGATCGCCCGGCGGATGCTGGCGCTGGACGATGCGGCGTTCGGGCGGGAACTCGGGCGCCGGCTGGGCGACCACCTGGGCGCGATCCGGCCGATCGGCCGGCGCTGGTCCTACCCGCTGAGCGCGCTGCACGTGGAGCGCTGGACGGATACGCGGCTGGCGCTGGTCGGGGATGCCGCGCATGGCGTGCATCCGATCGCCGGGCAGGGGCTGAACCTCGGCTTCCGTGACGTCGCGGCGCTGGCGGAGGAGGTGATCGCCGCCGTCCATGCCGGCGCCGACCCGGGAAGTGCCGCGGTGCTGGCGCGCTACCAGGCGCGGCGGCGGCCGGACACGCTGCTGATGCTGTCGGGGATGCATGCGCTGGAGCGGCTGTTCGGCAACGACATCCCGCCGGTGCGCTGGGCCCGGCGGCTCGGGATCGCGGCGGTGGACCGGATGCCGGGGCTGAAGCGGGCCTTCGCGCGGCAGGCGATGGGGCTTGGGCCGGGGGTGACGGGGCTGCTGGCGGGGCAGGGGCTGCAGCGGGCGGGGTAGGCGCTGCCCGGCCGCTTGCGGCGCGGCGTGCCGATCAGCGGCGGTGGCTGCCCGGGCCGACGACCTGCCCGGCCGGCGCCGCGCGGCCCGATAGGGTATCTAAGGGGACGGATATGTACCCGCGCGGATAACCCGGGCTCCGCCTACCCGCCGCGTTTCGGTGGCGCCCGCACCAGCCCCTTCGCCGCCAGCGCCTGCTCATACGCCGCCCAGCGTTCGGCGTGTTCGACGCCCAGCTGGTGCAGGTACGCCCAGGAATAGATCCCGCTGTCGTGCAGGTCGTCGAAGGCGATGCGGATGGCGTAATGCCCGACCGGCTCGACCCGCAGGATGCCGACCTCCCGCCGGCCCGCCACCAGCACCTTCTGCCCTGGCCCGTGCCCCTGCACCTCGGCCGAGGGGCTCTCGACCCGCAGGTATTCGGCCGGCAGGGCGAAGCGGGCGCCGTCGTCGAAGGCGACCTCCAGCAGCCGCTCGGCCCGCTTCAGGCGGATCTCGGTCGGCGTCGGCATCAGGCGTCGAGCGACCGCGCCTCGTCCGGCAGCATGATCGGGATGCCGTCGCGGATCGGGTAGGCCAGCCGGCCCTGGTCGCTGACCAGCTCGCCGCGGGCGCGGTCATAGCGCAGCGGCCCCTTGGTGACCGGGCAGACGAGGATTTCCAGCAGGGCGGGATCGACCTCGCCGCCCGGGCTGGGGGCGGAGGTGGTGGGGGTGTCGCTCATCGGGGCATCCTTAGCTCGGCCGGCGGTCGGCGGGCAGGTCGCTGCCGCCGGGTTCCGGATGCGCCCCGATCCGCAGCAGCGCGACCAGCATTTCGGCCCGCTCCTCCGGTGTCGCCGCCACCAGCAGCGCCTGTTTCTCGCGCACCTCGAAGGGGCAGACCATGGCGAGGGTCAGCACCAGCATCTCGTCCGAGGTCTGCTCGATCGCCTCCCAATTGGCCTCGATCCCGCGCGCCGCGAAGAAGGCCCGCAGCGCGTCGAGCAGGGCCGCGCGGTCGACGCCGACGGGCTTCTCGGACAGGTCGAGGTCGGCCTCGAACCCGACGTAATCGGGCCGGACGCGGCGGTAGCCGCGGCGCATCGCCAGCTCCTCGCCCACCCGGAAGCGGATCACCCCGCTCAACGTGATCAGCAGCCGGCCATCCTCGGTCTCGGCGAAGGACGACAGCCGGCCGAGGCAGCCGATGCGGTAGAGGCCCGGGCCGGTCTCGCCGCGCGGCGCCGCCGGCTCCGGCTGGATCATGCCGAACATGCGGCCGGTGCCGAGGCTGTCCATCGTCATCGCCAGGTAGCGCGGCTCGAAGATGTTCAGCGGCAGTCGGCCGCCGGGCAGCAGCAGCGCGCCGGAGAGCGGGAAGACCGCGATCTCCGCCGGCAGATCGGCGAATTTGGGGTGAAAGGCGGCCACCGTGCGGGGGTTACCGGAACAGCAGCGAGGAGAGCTTGCGCCGCCCCGCCAAGGTCGCGGGATCGTCGAAGCCCCAGGCCTCGAAGAATTTCAGCAGCTGCTTGCGCGCCGCCTCCTCGTTCCAGGCGCGGTCGCGCCTGATGGCGTCGAGCAGCGCATCGACCGCGCCGGCGCGATCCTCCATGGCGTTCAGCGCCACCGCCAGGTCGATGCGGGCGGCGTGGTCGTTCGGGTCGGCGGCCAGCCGGTGCTCGAACTCGGCCAGCTTCTCCCGCGCCGCGCGGCCCTCGGCGGCCAGCTCCAGCGCGCTGCGGACCGAGGCGATCTCGGCGTGCCCGGCGATCTTGGGCGGTACGCTGGCCAGGACTTCCAGCGCCTGCTCCTCCTCGCCCAGCGCCATCAGCGCGCGGGCGATGCCGGCGAAGGCCTCCGCGTTCTCGGGCTCCTGCTGCACCAGCGCGCCGAAGATCTGCAGCGCGCCCTGGTGGTCGCCCTCCTCGGCGGCCAGCTTGGCCTCGGCCAGCAGGTCGGCGGCCGGCATCTGCCCGCCGGCCAGCTTCAGCAGGCTCTCGACGAATTTCTTCACCTCGGTCTCGGGCAGGGCGCCCTGGAACAGGTCGGCGATCTGCCCCTGCCAGAAGGCGGCCACCGTCGGCACGGATTGCAGCGGCAGGCCGAGCTGGGTGAGCTGCTGGACCAGCTGGCGATTCTGGTCGATGTCGATCTTGACCAACCGGACCCGGCCGCCGGCGGCGCGGACCACCTTCTCCAGCGTCGGCGTCAGGGTCTTGCAGGGGCCGCACCAGGTCGCCCAGAAATCCACCAGGATGGGGACCTCGCGGCTGGCGTTCACCACATCCTGCATGAAGCTCTTCTGGTCGCCGTCCTTGATGGGGTCGGCGCCGCCGGCCGCGGCGCCCGGCGCGGGACCCTGGCGGTTCGGGTCGAAGATGACGTCCATGGCGGCTTTTCCTCGGTCTTGCGGTCTTAGATGCCCCCGCCGGGCGGGAGGGCAATGGGGAATAGGCCATCTGGCTGCCCGGCACGACGGACGCCCCGGGCAGGCAAGCCTAGATCGAAGGCGGCGGCATCTCCAGCCGCTCCGGCCGGTGGCCGAGGCTCTCCAGGAATCGCAGCAGATCGGCCGGGCGGATGGCCGTGGTCATGCTGTTCACCAGCGGATGGAAGTGAACCCATTCGTGGTCCCGCAGCAAGCCCGCATCGAACACGATCCGCACCGTGCCGGGCGGCGCGTTGACCAGGCCGAAGGGCGTGACCGAGCCGGGCAGCACGCCGAGCAGCGCCAGCAGCTCAGCGGCCGGCGCCATCTCCACCCGCCCGGCGCCGGCGGCCCGGGCGAGGGCGTTGATCGAGACCTGGCGGTCCTCCTGCAGCACCGCCAGCAAATGCGGCCCGGGCGATTGCTTCGCCGGCCGCAGGAACAGGTTCTTGCTGTGCCCGCCCGGCTGGCCGACGCGCAGCGCCTGGCTTTCCGCCACGGTGAAGACCGGGGCGTGGCGGAACGTGCGGCTCTCGATCCCCAGCGCGGCGATCCGGGCGAGGAGGCCTTCCGGGGTTTCGGGCATGCCCTGGTCCAGCGGTGACGAGCGGCTGTTTCACCCCGCCGGCCGCAACGCGCAAGCCGTTGCGGATCAGCCGCATGTGCCCCACCGCACAGCCCACCGGTCGCGGCGGTGCATAGTGGTGCAAAGCTGACAGGAAGCGTCGTCGGCTTCGCACCACCCGGCTTTGCTTGGTGGCCCGATTCACCTGCCACTTGAGCCTCAAGCGTCAGGATCGGACCACGAGCCTCCGCGGTGCCCTCCGGCGGGAGACGACCATGCTCGACCAGGACACCCTTCACGGATCCGTCTGGCGATTCGCCGAGCGCCTCGTCAACCAGGTGCCGGAAGGCCTGTTCGCCCCGGCGGCCGCGGCGCGCAGCACGCGCGTGCTGGTGTACAACCATACGCCCTGGGCGCTGCACAGGCTGACGGCGCACTGCGAGACCGGCCACTTCGCCCGCGGCGAGGCGGCGCCGGCGGTGATCGCGCCAAAGAGCGTCGGCGGCTACCGTGTCGAAGGCGATGGACCGACCCATGGCGTGACCGGCGCGGTGGTGGAGTACGGCTTCCGGCCGACCGACCAGTACCCCTGCGTCTGGCTGGTCACCTCCAACCCGGTCGACGGCGTCAACAGCTGGAATGGGCAGGGCTATGCCGGCCTGACGGTCCAGTTCTCGGGTACGGCGGGGGCAGCCAACCAGGTGGAGTACGACGTGTGCGAGACGCCGCCATCGTGAGGATGTGACGCGGCGCCAGGCCGTGCCGGGCGCGGACGGCCGGCACAGCGAGCCCGGACCGCACACCGGCAGCTGGTCATGCGCGCCACGGTCACCGGGCGGGAGGGATCATCCGCGTGGTCGCCAAGGCATGATCGCCGCCACGATTGTCCCGCGCCCAGCCGCACCCACCTGCGCCGGATGGGTCCGCCGCGCCCCGCCGTGCCGAGGAGCCGCGCCGAATACGCCGCCGACGCGGCGGTGCACATCGTCGGGCTGACGGCCGCGGCGATCGCCTGCCTCGGCCTGGTGCTTGCGGTGCCGAGCCTGGAGGGGCGGCGGCTGCCGCTGGCCCTCGGGCTTTATGCTGCGGGGCTGCTGGCCATGCTCGGCTGCTCCACCCTGTACAACCTGGCCGGCGCCGGCCGCTGGAAGCCGTGGCTGCAGCGGCTGGACCATGCCGCGATCTTCCTGATGATCGGGGGCACCTATACGCCGGTCACGCTGCTGGCGATCGGTGGCGGCTTGGGCTGGGCGCTGTTCGCCGTGGTCTGGGCCGGGGCGGTGGGCGGCGCCGCCATGAAGCTGCTGGCGCCGGCGCGGATCGAGCGCGCGGCCATCCTGCTCTACCTGCTGCTCGGCTGGGCCGGGCTGGTGGCGATCGAGCCCTTGCTGCGGGCGCTGCCGTGGCCGGACCTGGCGCTGCTGCTGGCAGGCGGGGTGCTCTACAGCGCCGGGGTGCGGCTGCACCTGGCGACCTCGCTGCGGTTTCATGACGCGCTCTGGCATGGCTGCGTGGTGGCGGCGGCGGCGTGCCATTACGCGGTGGTACTTCGAATTATCGCGAGCGCTTGATTCCCCGAAAAAACCATTCGCCCCAGGGCTTCCTTTCTAAATCGCCGCGCCGACATCCGGGGCGATCCTGCAGTCCTTAATAGAGGACGCCGCATTCCAAATGCATTATCTCTACGATCAAGATTTTATATTTAGACGAATTATGGATGAAGCCAGGTAAACGGATTTTTTGTGCCTTTTCAGCCAGATTGATGCCGCATTGACTTTCCACCGGAGCCGTATATTCATTCTCCTTAACACGCGCATAGGTTGCATGCCGAAGGGTTAACGCCCTTATCGAGAGCATCAGGCGGAGCATGCACTGCGCTGGAGGAGGATGCCTTGATCTTCGTCAACGCCGCATCGGTTGCCCTCTCGACCTCCGCCAACCCGTTGCGCTGGGTCAGCTCGCCAGCTTGGAACAGCCAGCTCGTCGGGACCTCCGGCGCCGACGCGCTGTCCAGCAGCGGCAGCTACAACACGCTCCTCGGCGGAGCCGGCGACGATACCTACTGCGTCTGGAACGCCACGAACGCGATCCGCGAATCCGCCGGCGGCGGGATCGACACGCTGCAATCCTACGCCAGTTGGATCGCCCTGCCCGACCAGGTCGAGAACCTTCAGCTCATGTGGGCGAACGCGACCGGCATCGGCAACAGGCTCGACAACATCATCCTTGGCAGCGCCGGCGCGCAGACGCTCAATGGCGCCGCCGGCAACGACGTGCTGTACGGCGGCGACGGCAGCGACCTGTTCGTCGTCACCGCCGGCCAGGGCAGCGACGTGATCCTCGACTTCACGCCCGGCCTCGATCGGATCCGGCTGGAAGGCTACGCGCTGTACACTCTCGCCGGCGTGCGCGCGGCGATGAGCCAGTCCGGCGCCGATGCGGTGCTGGCGCTCGGCAATGGCGAAAGGCTGGTGCTGCGCAACACCCAGGTCGGCGCCCTCGGAAGCGCCGATTTCGTGCTGCCGCTCGATCCGGCGCATCCCGGGATGCACCGCACCTTCGATGAGGAATTCAACGCCTTCAGCGCCTCCGCCAGCGGCTATGGCACCGTCTGGAAGACCAGCCTGGGGATCACCAAGCAGGACCGCACGCTGCCCACCAACAAGGAGGCCGAGTACTACTCGGACAGCTCGGTCGGGGTGAATCCGTTCAGCCTGGCGGCAGGCGTCCTCGACATCGCCGCCAGCCCGGGCAGGAACGCGCTGAACCTGCCGTATAATTCAGGGCTGATTTCGACCGCGACCTCTTTCGCGCAACAATACGGGTATTTCGAGGCCCGGCTGGACCTGCCGGCCGGCGCGGGCTTCTGGCCCTGCTTCTGGCTGCTGCCGTCGGCGGACACCTGGCCGCCCGAGATCGACATCCTGGAAGCGCTCGGCCAGGATCCGACTACCGCGAATGTTTCGCTGCACAGCGGGACGGGCGGCAACACCACCATTCCGGTCCGCCACCTGCCCGACCTCACCGCCGGCTTCCACACCTATGGCCTCGACTGGCGGGCCGACAGCATCGCCTGGTTCATCGACGGCATGGAGGTGGCACGCCTGGCGACACCCGCCGACATGCACCAGGCGATGTACCTGACCGTGAACCTGGCCGTCGGCGGCCCGGGCAGCTGGCCCGGCCCGACCGCCGCGGCCAAGCCGACCGCGCATCTGCTGATCGACTACGTGCGCGTCTGGCAGACCGGGGACGGCGGGGTCACCGGCCCCGCCGATGTCGCCGGCCTGGGCGGCACCTACACGCTGAAAGCCGACGGCGTGAGCGATCTCTACGACTTCACCAAGGCCAGGCTGCCGTTGGACATGGATGCCGCCGCCTTGCCGTTGGCCGGCACCCACACGGTCTGGGGCAGCCCGCTCGGCAGCACTGTGCGCGGCGGGCCGGGCACGGTGAATTTCGCCGGCGGCGCGGGCGTCGACAGCTTCACCTTCGGGCTCGGCACCTCCCGCGCCATGGGCGGGGGCGGCAAAGACAGCTTCACGCTCGCCAAGGGCATGATCGGCGCCAACGACCAGATCATCGATTTCCACGTCAACCTGGGCAACGGCACCGAGCACGACACGCTGCGGCTGCACGGCTTCACCGCCGCGGCGCACCTGGATTTCGTCAGCCTCAGTGGAACGATTCAATCCTACCGCGTGGTGGATGGGACCTACGCTTCCCCCATCATCGGCATCACCGTGGTGAACGGGGTCAGCCACCTCGCGGCGCCAGACTATCAGTTCGCCTGACAGTGGCGGCGTCATCGCAGCAGCTTCCTGGCACATGCGCGTGAGCCAGGCCGTCTGCCGCGATACCGCCCGCCCACGCCATGTTGTCGTCGGAATTCGGGCCTTTGTAGCGTTGCACAACGAGACGACGCGAAACGCCGCTTCATCCTGCTGCAATCGCCGCTCGGGAGAATTTCAAACGATGAGAATCGCGCAGATTGCGCCACTGACCGAATCCGTGCCGCCGCAGCTCTACGGCGGCACTGAACGCGTCGTCTCCTTCGTGACCGAGGAACTGGTCGCGCTCGGCCACGACGTCACGCTCTTCGCCAGCGGCGATTCCGTCACCACGGCGACGCTGGCACCGATGTGCCCGCGTGCCTTGCGGCTGGACCGGACGGTGGGCGACCCGCTCGCCCCGGTCTTCATGATGCTGGAAACGGTGCTGCGCCGCGCGCATGAATTCGACGTGCTGCACTTCCACCTCGACTACATGCCGTTCTCCCTGTTCAGCCGCCAGGCGGTGCCGCATGTGACAACGCTGCATGGCCGGCTCGACCTGCCGGAGATCTGGCCGCACTACCGCACCCATGGCGACGTGCCGCTGATCTCGATCTCCGACAGCCAGCGGCGGCCGATGGCCTGGGCGAGCTGGGCGAGGACGATCCATCACGGTCTGCCGGCGAACCTGCTGCGGCCTCAGCCGGCGGCGAAGCCGGACTACCTTGCCTTCCTCGGCCGCATCTCCCCGGAGAAGCGGGTCGACCGCGCCATCGAGATCGCCGGCCGCGCCGGGATGCGGCTGAAGATCGCCGCCAAGGTGGACCGCGCCGACCAGGACTACTTCGACACGCAGATCCGCCCGCTGCTGGCGCAGCCGCATGTCGAGTTCATCGGCGAGATCGCCGATGGGCAGAAGGCGGCCTTCCTGGCCGGCGCGCAGGCCCTGCTCTTTCCGATCGACTGGCCCGAGCCCTTCGGCCTGGTGATGATTGAGGCCATGGCCTGCGGCGTGCCGGTGATCGCCTTCAACCATGGCTCGGTGCCGGAGGTACTGGAGGATGGGCTGACCGGCTTCATCGTCGACGGCATGGCCGATGCGGTGCGGGCGGTCGGCCAGCTTGCGCTGCTGTCGCGCAGCGCCGTGCGGGCGCGGTTCGAGCAGCGTTTCACCGCGGGCCGCATGGCGCTGGACCATGTCGCGCTCTACGAGCGACTGATCCGTGGCAAGGCAACGCCGATGCAGGCGATCGCCGCCGAGTAGCCCCCATCCCCTCCCCCGCATTTTGGGGAAGGGCCGCGTGGGGGGATCCCACTACGCCACCAGCACCGCCCCGATCTCCCCGCGCCGCCCGGCGACGCTCATCGCCACCGAATCCCCGGGCGCCCGGCTGAGCGCGATGTCGATCCGCGCCCCGCCCAGCGACAGGCCCCGCAGCAGCACCCGGTCCAACCCGGCCGGCAACACCGGCCGGTCCAGCCAGACGAGCCGCGAAGCCGGGTCAAAGGACAGGCCGAGGCAGGCGCCGAGCAGGCCGATCGGTGCCGCCGCGGCCCAGGCCTGCGGGGCGCAGGCCACCGGATAGGCGGTCGGCCCCTGCCCGCCGCGGCGCGCGAAGCCGCAGAACAGCTCCGGCAGCCGGCGCAGGTCGAGCTTGCCGGCCGCCGCCGACAACCCTTCCAAGAGCCGCGCCGCCGCGGCGCGGTGGCCGTAGCGCGCCAGGCCCAACCCGATCAGTGCGGTGTCATGCGGCCAGACCGAACCATTATGGTAACTCATCGGGTTGTAGCGCGCCTCGGTGGTCGCCAACGTGCGGATGCCCCAGCCGGAATGGAAACTGCCGCCGAGCAGGTGCCGCGCGACGCTCGCCGCCCGCCCGGGCGCCGCCAGCCCGCCGAGCAGGACATGCCCGGCATTGGAGGCGCGGGCCCTGCAGGCCCGCTTGTCGCCGTCCAGCGCCAGCGCATAGGTGCCGAGGTCCTCGCACCAGAACGCCGCCTCGAACCGTCCGCGCAGCAATTCGGCCTTGGCGTCCATCGCCGCCGCGCGCGCCTCCTCCAGGCCGAGCGCGCGGGCGATGCGGGCACCCGCCTGCCAGGCGGCGTAGACATAGGCCTGCACCTCGCAGAGCGCGATCGGCCCCTTCGCCAGCGTGCCATCGGCGTGGGAGATGGAATCCCAGCTGTCCTTCCAGCCCTGGTTGGCCAGCCCCGCTTCCGTCATGCGGCCGTATTCGACGAAGCCGTCGCCGTCACGATCGCCGTGCCGCTCGATCCAGCTGAGCGCCGCCTCGATATGCGGCCAGAGCGGGCGGAGCGTCTCCGCCTCCCCGGTCCGGTCCAGCCAGGCTCCGGCCAGGGCGACGAACAGCGGCGTCGAATCGATGCTGCCGTAGTAGCGGCGGAACGGGACCTCGCCGAGTTGCGCCATCTCGCCATGCCGCACTTCGTGCAGGATTTTGCCGGGCTCGGCATCCGCCGCGGCATCGAAGCCGGTGGCCTGCATCGTCGCCAGGTGCCGCAGCACGCCGAGCGTCAGCGCAGGGTCGAGCCACAGCGTCAGCCAGGCGGTGATCAACGAGTCCCGGCCGAAGACGGTGCTGAACCAGGGCACGCCGGCATACGGGAAGGGACCCTCGGGCGTCTGCGTGCTCAGCATGGTGAGATCGGCGCGGGACCGGCTCAGCAACTCGTCGAAGCCGCTATCGGTGGTAGCGACGCTGGCCGAGCGCGCCTGCACCGCGCGCCGGGCCCGGCTGTCCTCCCAGAGCGCGCGGAGGAAGGCGGTGCCGGCCGGTTCGCGCGGTTCCTGGCCCGGGTTGCAGCGGGTTTCGACCAGCAGGGTGCAGCGCTGGCCAGGACGCAACGCCACGGTGAAATCGGCCTTTTGCGGCGTGATGCGGGCCGGCGCCGGCTCGAACCGTAGCCGCGTCTCCCGCCGCAGGTCGTCGAGCCCGGTATAGGCCAGGGTGATCTCCGCCGGCCCGGCTTCCGCCGGGTGCAACGTGCCGCGCCGTAGGCGCGCCTCGCCGCGCACCTCGAACAGGTCGGCGAAATCGGCCGCGACCTGGAGCCCGATCTCGACGCCGAGCGGCTGATCGCCATGGTTCCGCACCGTGATGCGTTCGTAGCAGACGCCGCTGCGCAGGAAGGTGGAGCGGCGCAGATGCAGCAGATCCTTTTCCACCGCCGGTCGGCCCGGCGCGGCAGGGATGTGCGGGTTGGTCATGTCGCAGGTCAGCATGGCGCCATCATCGGACACCGCCGAGCTCAGCAGCAGCGGACGGCAACCGTCGAGGGTGAGTTCCAGCCGCGACAGGTGGCGGGTGTCGCGGTGATACAGCCCTTCCGGCCCGCCGGGGCTCGGCAGGGCGTCGCCATTGCGGTTCAGCACCGCGAAGGTGTCGTCACCCTTCAGGACGCGCGGCCGCATCTCCTGCAGGGAAATGCTGGCGGTGATGGAATGCGCATCCGCACCGTCATGCGGATGGTTGGCCTGGGGTACGGACATGGCGTTCTCCTCGGGCCCGTTGAAGGGTGAGGAGGGGGGCACCATGCCCACCGGCCGCAAGCCGTCGGATCACGCTGTCGCGCATGCGTGACCGCTAAGCCGCCGGGATGAACCCGGCGTGAAGCCGGGGGCGCGGCCGCTTGCCGCGCCCCCCGCCTGTGCCTGGGGTCAGACGATGCCCCAGACCAGATCGACAGCGCCAAGCGGGGTGACGGAGGACACGGACAGGCCATCCATGTTCCAGATCACCGTCATTTGGCTGGTCGTGCCGCGCCAGAGCAGGTCGGACTTCCCGTCACCGTTGAAGTCGCCGGTCCGGGCGACGGTCCAGGCCGTGCCCGGGTTGGCGACCGACGACACCGCCACGGTGTTGAACCCGTCCATCTCCCAGATGGCGACGGCACCGTTGCCGCCGTTACGCCAGACGATGTCGGCGCGACCATCGGCATTGAAGTCGCCGGTGGCGGTGACCGACCAGGCGCTGCCCGCATCATAGAGCGCCTGGCCGTCCCGTACCGTGGCCCCATCCATCCGCCAGAGCGCCACACCACCGACGTCGTGCTTCCAGAGGATGTCGGCCTTGCCATCGCCGTCGAAATCGGCGAGCGCGGCGACCTTCCAGTCGCTGCCCGGGTTGGCGATGGTGCCGCCACCGATGACGGTGGCGCCGTTCATCAGCCAGTTGACGACGGTGCCGTCATCGTTGCGCCACAGGATGTCCGCATTGCCGTCGGCATTCATGTCCGCGACGCCGGCGACCTTCCAGGCGGCACCCGGATTACCGAGACCCGTGCCGGTGAAGCCGAGAGTGCTGTTGTTGAGCCAGAGCGACACATCGCCGCCGGTGGAGCGCAACAGCAGGTCGGCACGGGCATCCTGATTGAAGTCCGCCGTCCCGGCGACCTGCCACCCGCTCGGCGTGGTGCCGAGCCCGGCGGTGGGGCTGGAAACACCGTGCAGCAGCCAGGCGACGAGCGAACCATTGGCATTCTGCCAGATGATGTCCGAGGCCCCCGAGCTGGTGAGGTCCGCCGTCGCCGCGGCACGGCTCAGGCCGATGCTGCGGTCGGTGAACTGCACCGTCTCGACACCGGAGAGCGTGTCGTCGCCTTCGGTGCTGTGGAAGACCCAGTTGCCGGTGGCGACGTTGCGCGCCCAGGTGGCCGCCGTGGAGGCGACGTTGAACACGGCGATGTCGCGGCCCGTGCCGCCATCGATGCTGTCACTGCCGCCGCCGCCGGCGATGGTGTCGTCGCCGGCCGCGCCGTTGATGGTCTCGCCGATGAAGGTGCCGGCCAGGCTGTCGTTGCCCGCGGTGCCGGCGACCAGCGTGTCGATGGTCATCAGCTGCAGCTGGCCACCCTCGACG
>JBMOJU010000387.1:0-4699 GCA_049315625.1 Paracraurococcus sp. | reverse complement strand
GTGGGCGGGATCGAGGCGGAGGCGGCCATGCTCGGCCAGCCGATCGCCATGCTGATCCCCGACGTCATCGGCTTCAAGCTGACCGGCAAGCTGCGCGAAGGCGTGACGGCCACCGACCTGGTGCTGACCGTGACCCAGATGCTGCGCAAGAAGGGCGTGGTCGGCAAGTTCGTCGAATTCTTCGGCGCCGGCCTGGATGACCTGCCGCTGGCCGACCGCGCAACGATCGGCAACATGGCGCCGGAATACGGCGCCACCTGCGGCTTCTTCCCGGTCGATGCGATGACCATCGGCTACCTGCGGCTCTCCGGCCGCGACGAGCACCGCATCAAGCTCGTTGAGGACTACGCCAAGGCCCAGGGCATGTGGCGCGATGCCCATTCGCCCGACCCGGTCTTCACCGACACGCTCGAGCTCGACATGGGCTCGGTCGAGCCCTCCATGGCCGGGCCGAAGCGGCCGCAGGACCGCGTCGCGCTGTCGAACGCCGCGGCCTCCTTCGCCAAGGACCTGGCGGCCGGCACCATGGGCGTCCCGGGCGATGAGGCGAACAAGCGCGTCGCCGTCGAGGGCGCCAATTACGACCTCGGCCATGGCGACGTGGTGATCGCCGCGATCACCTCCTGCACCAACACCTCCAACCCCTATGTCATGATCGCCGCCGGCCTCGTCGCCCGGAAGGCGCGCGCGAAGGGGCTGAAGCCGAAGCCCTGGGTGAAGACGTCGCTCGCCCCCGGCAGCCAGGTGGTCACCGAATACTACGAGGCCTCGGGCCTGCAGGCCGACCTCGACGCCATCGGCTTCCAGACCGTCGGCTATGGCTGCACCACCTGCATCGGCAACTCCGGCCCGCTGCCGGATGCGATCGTCGACGCCATCGAGAACGAGAAGCTGGTGGTCGCCGGCGTGCTCTCCGGCAACCGCAACTTCGAGGGCCGCGTGCATGCGAACGTGCGCGCCAACTACCTGGCCTCGCCGCCGCTGGTGGTCGCCTACGCGCTGGCCGGCAGCGTCACGCTCGACATCACCAAGGAGCCGATCGGCACCGGCAGCGATGGCCAGCCGGTCTACCTGAAGGACATCTGGCCGACGCAGAAGGAGGTGAACGACACCGTCCATGACTGCGTCACGCGCGCCATGTTCCTCGACAAGTACGGCGACGTGTTCAAGGGCCCGAAGCAGTGGCAGGCGATCAGCGTCGATGCCGACAGCGACACCTACCGCTGGAACTCGGGCAGCACCTACGTGCAGAACCCGCCCTACTTCGAAGGCATGACCGCCGAGCTGACGCCGGTGACCTCGGTGCACGGCGCCCGCATCCTGGCGGAGCTGGCCGACAGCATCACCACCGACCACATCTCCCCCGCCGGCAACATCCGCAAGACCAGCCCGGCCGGCGAATACCTGCTGGAACACCAGGTCCGGCAGAACGACTTCAACAGCTACGGTGCCCGCCGCGGCAACCATGAAGTCATGATGCGCGGCACCTTCGCCAATATCCGCATCAAGAACGAGATGGTCCCCGGCACCGAGGGCGGCGTCTCCAAGCACTACCCGTCGGGTGAGGTCGCCCCGATCTACACCGTGGCGATGAAGTACAAGGCGGAAGGCGTGCCGCTGGTGGTCTTCGGCGGCAAGGAATACGGCACCGGCTCCTCGCGCGACTGGGCGGCGAAGGGCACCTTCCTGCTCGGCGTGAAGGCGGTGATCGCCGAAAGCTTCGAGCGCATCCACCGCTCCAACCTGGTCGGCATGGGCGTGCTGCCGCTGGTGTTCATGAACGGCCAGGACCGCAAGTCGCTGAACATCACCGGCGACGAGCAGATCGATATCCTGGGCCTGGAGAACCTCTCGCCGCGGCAGACCCTGGAACTCGTCATCCGTCGTGCCGATGGCTCGGTCGACCGGGCGCAGGTGATGAGCCGCATCGATACGGCGGACGAGGTCGAGTACTACAAGAACGGCGGTATCCTGCATTATGTGCTGCGCGGGATGGCGAAGGCGGCCTGATCGGCGCCTTCCGATCGCTTCAAAGCAAGGGGCCCGCAAGGGCCCCTTCGCAATTCGGAGTGCTTGAATCCGGGGGCGACCGAGGTAACATGTCACCCGGAGGTGCCCGATGACCGCCGAGGCCAAGCGCGACAAGGTCCGCCGCTACCGCGAGAACATGCGCCGCCAGGGGCTTCGCCCGTTGCAGATCTGGGTGCCGGATACGCGTGCGCCCGGCTTCGACGAGGAGGTGCGGCGCCAGTGCCGGCTGATCGCCGCCAGCGAGCAGGAGAAGGACGACCAGGCCTTCGTGGACGCGATCTCGATCGAATGGCCGTAAGGCGGGGGGAGATCTGGACGGTTTCAGGCGGCGGCTACGCGGGCAAACCCCGCCCCGCCGTCATTGTCCGGTCCGACCGGTTCGACGACCTCGCCTCCATCACCCTGGTGCCCTGCACCACGGACCCGAGTGAGGCGCTGCTCATGCGGCTGTCGCTCACCCCCTCGCCCGGCAACGGCCTGCGGACCGCGTGCCGGGCCATGATCGACAAGATCACCACCGTGCCACGCGCCAATCTCGGCACCCGCATCGGCGCCCTGGCCGAGGAGGACATGCTGCGCCTCAACCGCGCGCTGGTCCTGTTCCTCGGCATCGGATAGCCCCCGCAACCATCGCCCGCCCCGGACGTTCACCACACCCGCATCGCCTCGGGCCGCGGCATACCGGCGTGGCCGCCCGCCTGACCGCCACGCCACCGGCAGGGGGATCGCCGCCGCGTGGCCCGGACCCCCGCCCGTGCCCGATTGGGATTTGCCGCAGCTGCGTGCCGCCATCGACGCCGCCGGCGTCGGCCTCTGGTCCTGGAACGTCGAGACCGACGCGATCACGATGGACCACCGCGCCCATGCCCTCTGGGGGGTGGAGGACCACGGCAGCGTCACCTTCACCGACCTCTCCGCCAGGATCCATCCCCGGGACCTCGACCGGGTGCGGGCTGGCTTCAGCGCGACCCGGGCGATCGTCGGGCCCTACGAGATCGACTTCCGCATCCTGTCCGGCGAGGATGTCCGCTGGATCTCCGCCCGCGGCCAGGGCAACGACGCGGATATCCTGCATGACATCATGCGCGGCATCTTCCTCGACGTGACCGGGCGGAAGCAGGCCGAGGAAGCGCATGAGCTGCTGGCCGGAGAGATGAGCCACAGGGTCAGGAACCTGCTGCTGATCGCCACGCAACTCGCCCGCATCACCTCCCGTTCCGCGGGAACGGCCGAGGAGATGGCGCGCGAGCTGATCCGGCGGCTCGGCGCGCTCGGCCGGGCGCATGAGCTGGCGCGGCCCGGACCGGGGCGGAAGGCCGAGGCAGCGCTGCTGGGCGACCTGCTGACCGTTCTGCTGCAACCCTATGACGAGTCCGACGGCTCCGTCGGCCGCATCCGCGTCTCGGTGCCCAGGCTGGAGGTGGGCGAGTCCGCGGCGACCACGCTGGCCCTGGTGGTGCACGAGCTGGCGACCAACTCGCTGAAATACGGCGCGCTGTCGGTGGAGGCCGGCTCGCTCGACCTGGCCTGCACCACGCCGGACGAGGCGGAGGTGGTGCTGGTCTGGACCGAGCGCGGCGGCCCGCCGGTGGAGGCGCCCGCGGCGCCGGCCGGCTTCGGCAGCGATCTGATCCGCCGCGGCATGGCGCACCAATTCGGCGGCGGGATCAGCTTCGACTGGTCCAGGGAGGGCGTGATCGTCACCCTGCGGATGCAGCGGGACCGGTTGGCGACCTGAAGCGCCATGTGCCGGTGAAGGCAACCGCCTCAGCCGATCTCCACCACCCGAATGCCCATCCCCAGCAGCGCGGCGACCGTCTCGTCGAACACCGCTTCCGCGACCTCCTCCGCCGGCATCGCCGCCACCAGCTCGGCCCGGGTGACATAGCCACGCTCCTGGCCCCAACGCACCAGCCGGCTGATGGCCCGGGTCAGCCGGTCGGGGATGAGGCCGCGCAGCGGTGGCGCCTCCGACTCGTCGGCGACCTCGATCTCCAGCTCGGCCAGCGCCTCCAGCAGGTCCTCGACCAACTCGCCCGAGACCTCCGGCGCGGCGAGCGCCGTCGTCACCTCATCTAGGGTGACCCAGCCGCGCGCCTGGCCCTGGCGCACCAGCGCCCCGATCGCCGCCACCCAGGGCCTGAAGGCACTGCCATCCATGCCGAGTCCCCCTTCGATACCGGGTCGACCCTACCACGCCACCGGCGCCCCCTTGTGGTCGAAGAAGCCGCCCGACTGCGCCGGCCCGAGCGCCGCCAGCACATCGAGGATGCGCCGCGCGGCCTCGGCCGGTGCCTGCACCTCCAGCCCCGCCTTGGAGAAGGGGGAGGACAAGCCGCTATCCACCGTCCCCGGATGGATGGCGACGACCACGGCGCCCGGATTGGCCCGCCGCGCCTCGATCGACGCCGTCCGCACCAGCTGGTTCAGCGCGGCTTTCGAGGCACGGTAGCTCCACCAGCCGCCGAGGTTGTTGTCGCCGATGCTGCCGACCCGGGCCGAGAGCGCGGCGAAGACCGCCGGCCCGTCCCGCCGCAGCCGCGGCAGCAGGTGCTTCATCGCCAGCGCCGGGCCGATCGCGTTCACCGCGAAGGCCTGCGCCAGATGCGCCGGGTCGAGCTGGCGCATCGCCTTCTCCGGCTGGAAGCGATCGTCGTGCAGGAAGCCG
>JBMOJU010000386.1:0-4706 GCA_049315625.1 Paracraurococcus sp. | reverse complement strand
AGGGCTCGCCGACGCAGAAGGCGTCCATGGTGCCGACCTTCATGTTCGCCACCATTTGCGGCGGCGGCACGACGATGGTCTGCACCTCCTTGTCCGGATCGATGCCGGCGGCGGCCAGCCAGTAGCGCATCCACAGATCGTGGGTGCCGCCGCGGAAGGTCACGGCCACCTTACTGTCCGGCGTCAGCACCTTCTTCAGGGGCGAGGCATCGAGCTTCGCGCCGAGCGCCTTGTGCTTCTCGGCCACCGATATCGCCTGGCCGTTGGTGTTCAGCCGCGCCAGGATCGCCATCGGCACCGGCTGGTTGTTCTGGGTGATGCGGCCCGCGGTCATCAGATAGGGCATCGGCGTCAGGATATGCGCGCCGTCGATGCCGCCGCGCTCGCCGCCGAGGACCAGGTTGTCGCGCGTCGCGCCCCAGCTGGCCTGCTTGGAGACCTCGACCTCCGGCATGCCGTACTTGGCGAAGAGTCCCTTTTCCTTGGCGATGATCAGCGGCGCGCTATCGGTCAGGGCGATGTAGCCCAGCGTTGCCTTGGTGACCTCCGGCCTGGTCGAGCCTTGCGCGAAGGCGCCGCGCGGGGTGGCGGCGCGGGCGGCGGCCAGCAGCGCGGCGGTGCCGGCGATGGCGTTGCGGCGGGTAAGTGTCCTCGGGTCGGCTCCGGCAGATCGGCAGGGGGTGGGCTGGGGGCGGGGGGTTCGACCTCCCGCAGGCGGGACGCGGCGGCCCGCCAGATGTCCTGGCGCCAGGGGGCGAGGGCGGTGGCCTCGGCGATGCCGGCCGGCACATGGCCCCAGCGGCGCATCTGGCGGAGCCACCAGGCGGCCTGGTCGCGCCGTGGCAGGGTGGCGGTGCGGAAGCGCAGCGGCGCGGCCTGCATCAGCCCCTCGGCGGTGCCGTCGAAGGCGGCGGCGATCGCCGCGGCGGAGAGATCGGGGAAGGCGCGGCGCTGCAGGATGTGCACCGCCTCGGCCTGGTTCTCCGGCGCGTCCAGCCAGCGTGCCGCGGCGATGATGGCGGCGGTGCAGGCGGTGGCGCTTTCCGGGTCGCGCAGCGCGTAGCCGGCGGCGAAGGCCAGCACCTTTTCCGGATGGTTCGGCCAGATGTCGCCGGTGGACAGCGCGATGGTGCCGAGCCCGCGCTCGGCGGCATGGCTGCCCCAGGGCTCGCCGGCGCAGAAGCCGTCGATGCTGCCATCCGCCAGGCGCTGGGCGCAGAGCACCGGCGGTACCACCACCAGCCGCAGGTCGCGGTCCGGATCGAGCCCGGCCGAGGCCAGCCACCAGCGCAGCAGGTAGTTGTGCGATGAATAGGGGAAGACCACGCCGAGCGTGACCGGCTTGCCGGCAGCGGCACGGCGCCGCGCAGCGGCGGCGAAGGCGGCGGCCGGCAGCGGCCGCGGGAAGCGGCCGATCGCCTCGGCCAGCGGCTTGGAAAGGGTCAGCGTATTGCCGTTGGCACCCAGCCCGGCGGCGACGGTGAGTTGCGCCTTGACGCCATCGAGCCCGGCGGACAGCGCGATCGGCATCGGCCCGAGCAACTGCGCCGCATCCAGCGCGCCGAAGGCCAGCTTGTCCCGCAGCGCCGCCCAGGCCCCCTCGGCGGAGAGGGCGACGCGCAGCCCGACCGCATCGAACAGCCCGAGCTCCTCGGCGACCAGCAGCGGCGCCGCGTCGGTGAGCTGGACGAAGCCAAGCCGCAGCGTGCGCAGCGCCGGACGCCGGCCGGCCGGCCGTTGCAGGGGACTCGCGGGATCCAGGATCTCGGATGGCACGCGGGCGGACCTCCGGCCGATCAGGCCAGATGCGGGCCGCCATTGGACCGCGGGCGAAAGAGGCGCTGCGCGGTCAGGCCTGGGCCGGGGACCGGCGGACCCGCGCCGTTGCGGGTCCCTGCGTTGGGGGAGACATGCCGAAAGCGGTCGGTGGGGTCAAGGTAAATGCGCGCTTCCTAGGCATAAATCTTCGTGCATTGAAATGAAGCGGATTTCGGGGGCATTTTGCCTATATTTTACCCACAACTGCGGCAGCAACGGCCGCCAATTTCTGCCCCCGGTCCATCGCCATCCGCCGCAACCGCCGATACGCCTCCGGCTCCGTCATCCGGTGCTTCTGCATCAGCACCGCCTTGGCCCGGTCGACCAGCCGGCGTTCCTCCAGATCCTGCCGGGCCGCGGCCAGCTCGGTCCGCAGCGCCTGGTGGGCGCGGAAGCGGCGGATCGCCACCTCGATGACCGGGCGGACCCGCGACGGCGCCATGCCCTCCACGACATAGGCCGCGACGCCGGCATCCAGCGCCGCCTCGATCTGCTCAGGCTCGGCCTTCTCGGCGAACAGCACCACCGGGCGCGGCTCATCCCGGTGCAGCGCGCGCATGCCTTCCAGCTCGTCGCGTGAGGGGTCGTCGAGACCGCAGACGATCACCTCCGCGCCCGAGTCCCGCACCGCCCGGGTCAGGTCCGCCGTGCCGGCGGCGATACCGACCACCACGCAACCGGCGGCGAGCAGCCCGGCCTGCACCGCCGCGGCCCGGTCCGCGTCGCTGTCCACAAGCAAGACTCGCAGAGCCCCGATCCCCCGCCACCGCCGGGGCGCTTCCGGCCCCGCCCGGGCAAGGCACGGATCATGCCGCGATACGGAGGATGGACGCGCCGCCGCCGGCCCGGCAGCATCGGGTGGGAGGAAACCCGATGCCTCAATGTCTTGGCCGCCGCGCGCTGCTGGCCGCAGCGGCGCTGCCCGCCGCGGCCGCTGCCCAGCCGGAGGGCTGGCCTGCCCGGCCGGTGCGCATCGTCGTGCCCTTCACCCCGGGCGGCAGCAACGACGCCATCGCCCGGCCGCTGGCGGAACGCTTGCAGGCGCGCTTCGGCCAACCCTTCCTGGTGGAGAACCGGCCGGGCGCGGGCAGCGCCGTCGGCGTCGCCGCGGTGGCGCAGAGCGCGCCGGATGGGCAGACGCTGCTGCTGACCACCTCCTCGATCACCGCCATCGGCGCGGTGCAGGGCACCGGCTTCAACCCGGTGGTGGAGCTGGACGCGGTGGCGCTGCTGGCCCGCGCACCGCTGGTGGTGCTGACCCCGCCCGGCTCGGCCATCGGCTCGATCCAGGACCTGGTGGCGGCGGACCGGGCGCGGCCGGGCACGCTGCACTTCGCGAGTTCGGGCCCCGGCAGCACCACCCATATCGCCTCCGAGCTGTTCAACCTGCGGGCCGGCACGCAATTGCAGCACGTGCCCTATCGCGGCACGGCGGGGGCGCTGACCGACCTCATCGCCGGGCGGGTGGATGTGATGTTCACCACCATCGCCAGCGCCGGCGGGCAGATCCGCGGCGGGCTGCTGCGCATCATCGCCTATACCGGGGAGGAGCGGCCGGCCGGCACGCCACCGGCGCCGACGGTGCGGGCGGCCGGAATTCCCTACGATTCGGGTATTTGGTGGGGGCTGTTCGCGCCGCGCGGCCTGCCGCCGGAGATCCGCCGCGCGCTGAATGCCGCGGCCAATGCGGCGCTGGAGGAGCCCGGCCTCGCCCGCACCCTGACCGCCGAGGGCGCCATCCCCGCCCCGCTGGCACCCGCCGCCTTCGGCGCCTTCCTCGAAGCCGAATTGCGCGAGATGCGGGAGGTGGTGGCGGCGGCGCGCATCCGGGCGGATTGACGGGGCGGCGTTCCGGCCTTCCTTAAGGGGCGCGGATGGGCGCGCGGGGGGCATGCGGTGTCGGGAATCCTGGTCATCGGCGGCGGGATCGGCGGGCTGACGCTCGCGCTCTGCCTGCATCGCAACGGCATCCCCTGCACGGTGCTGGAAGCGGCGGCCGAGGTGCGGCCGCTCGGCGTCGGGGTGAACATCCTGCCGCATGCCGCGGCGGAACTCGCCCGGCTGGGGGTGGCGGATGCCTTGGCGGCGCAGTGCGTCCAGCCGACGGAGGCGAATTTCTTCAACCGCTTCGGCCAGCACGTGCACCGGGAGGCGTTGGGCCGTGCCGCCGGCTACGACCACCCGCAGATGTCGCTGCACCGCGCAGATCTGCATGCCACGCTGCTGGCCGCGGCACGGGAAAGGCTGGGGGAGGCGGCGATCCTGCTGGACCGCCGCGTCGCCCGGGTGGCGCAGGACGAGGACGGGGTGACGGTGGAGTTCACCCCCGACCGGACCGGCGCCACGCCGCCGGCGCTGCGCGGCGCGGTCGCGATCGGCGCCGATGGCATCCATTCGGTGCTGCGCAAGCAGCTCTATCCGCAGGAAGGCGACCCGAAATACACCGGCTACAACATGTGGCGGGGGGTGACGCGTTGGCCGCCGATCCTGAACGGCGCGAGCATGACCCGGGCCGGCTGGCTGAAGAACGGGAAGATGGTGCTGTACCCGATCCGCCAGCATGCCGACGGCACGCAATTGCTGAACTGGGTGTTCGAGGTGGAGACGGAGACCTATCGGTCGCGCCGCGACTGGAACCGGCCGGGCGAGGTCGAGGATTTCATGCCCTGGATCCGCGACTGGGTGTTCGACTGGCTCGACGTGCCGGCGATGGTGCGGGCGAGCGAGGTGGTGCTGGAATTCCCCATGGTGGACCAGGACCCGCTGCCGCGCTGGACGTTTGGGAGAACGACGCTGCTGGGCGATGCGGCGCATCCCATGGTGCCGCGCGGCTCGAACGGCGCGGGGCAATCCATCCTGGATGCGGTGGCGCTGGAGCGGCATCTCAA
>JBMOJU010000385.1:0-4709 GCA_049315625.1 Paracraurococcus sp. | reverse complement strand
CGCCCTACCCCACCCTGAGCAGCGCCGGCCCGTTCGCCTTCAACCAGCCCACCGCCGCATCCCGGTGCGGCGTCAGCCGCTGCACCTGCGCCCAGAAACGCAGGCTGTGGTTCAGCTCCTTCAGATGCGCCACCTCATGCGCCACCACGTAGTCCAGCACCCAGTCCGGCGCCATCACCAGCCGCCAGGAGAAGGCGAGCGTCCCGTCCGGCGCGCAGGAGCCCCAGCGGCTGCGGGTGTCCTTCAGCCGGATCGGCCCCGGCGCCACGCCCAGCAGCGCCGCATGGCCGGCTGCCAGCACCCGGATGCGCCGGTGGGCCTCGGCTTTCAGGAAGCCGGCGACCTCCCGCGGCAAGGCCACCGCCGGGCCGCCGACGATGATGGCGCCGGCCGCCAGCGCCACGCCAGGCGGCGCCACCGGGTCGTGCCGGATGACGTGCAGTACCCCGCCCAGCGGCAATTCCGACCCTGGGGCTAGCGCGATGTGCGGCGCCAGCGCCGCCAGCTTCTCCATCACCCAGGCGGCATGGGTGGTCAGCAGCGCCATCCCGGCGCGGCGATTGGCCCGCGGCGGCAGGGTCACCACCACCGCCCCCGCCCGGGCATCGATCCGCAGGCTGACGCGGCGGGCGCGGCTGGACCGGCGCCAGCGTACCGGGCAGGCGCCGGGCGAGCAGCCGGGCAGGGCAACGGTTTCCGCGGGGGACTGGTCCATGGCCCCACCATGCGGCGGCGGGGGGGTCGGGTACAACGGCTTGACACGCGTCGTTGCGGAACGGCCGGGCAGCGGCGGCGGGAACGGCACCGCCGGCGCCCGGCAACCCCTTATCCGCCGCGGGTCAGCGGCGAATTTGGCAGCTGCGTGAAGCTGTCAGCCCGGCAGGGCCTTCACCTCGGTCTCGATGAAGCTCAGCGGCGCCGTGCCGCCATTGACCACGTTGTGCTCCACCCCGGCGTCGCGGGTATAGGCGAGACCCGCCGTCAGGGCCGCCGTCACCGTCTCCCCGCCCGGCAGCTCGACCAGCAGGGTGCCGTCGGTGACCGGGACCACGACATAGAGCCAGCCATGCCGGTGCCAGCCGGTCTCCGCGCCGGGGTTGAAGTCCCAGCGGGTGACGCGGACATGCTCGGTATCGAGCTGGACGGTGGCGGTCGCCGGCTCACGGCAGCGCAGCGGCTCGGCGAAGGGCGGCGCGTTCACTCCGCCGCCTTCGCCGCGGCGAAGCCCGGCAGCGGCAGCGCGCCGGCGGCGCCCCAGGCGGCCCAGATCGCGTCGCCCTGCGCCGCGGTCAGCTTCAGGTGCGGCGGGCGGATCGTGCGCCAGCCGTCATCCCCCGTGCTGCGCGCGATGATCTCCCGCAGCCCGGGGATCAGCGGGACGGAAACGGCCGCCTTCCGCGTCGCGGTCAGCATGGCCTGCGCCGCATCGGCCTCGGCGCCCTCGCGCTTCGCATAGACGATGCCGCCCCAGTGGCTGTTGCCGTTGGACGCCGCGGTGATGCAGCCGGCGCCGCCGGCGGCCAGGATCTTCTGCAGGAACTCGTCCGAGCCGGAATAGACCTCGAACCCCTCGGCGGCAAAATTCTCGACCATCGCCAGCATGTTGGCATAGTCGCCGCCACTGTCCTTGGCGCCCTTCACCACGCCCGGATAGGCCTTCAGCAGCCGGCCGATGAGGTCGATGCTGAAGGGCAGCGCCGATTGCTGCGGGAAATTGTACAAATACAGGGCGATGCCACCGCCGACCCGCTGGATCACCTCGGAGAAATAGGCAAACAGGCCATCGTCGCTGACGCCCTTGTAGTAGAAGGGCGGCAGCAGCAGCACGCCGCGGCAGCCCTGCGCCCGCGCATGCAGCGTCAGTTCCACCGTATCGGCCAGGCTGGCGCAGCCGGTGCCGGGCATCATGGTGGCGGCCGGGACGCCATGGGCGATCAGCCCCTCCAGGATCGCCTTGCGCTCATGCAGGCCGAAGCTATTGGCCTCCCCGGTGGTGCCGAGCACGCCGAGGCCGTTGCAGCCATTCGCCAGCAGCCACCTGGCATGGCCGGCCATCCGCGCCGGGTCGGGCGTCAGGTCGGGCTGCATGGCGGTGAGCACGGCGGCATTCACGCCGCCGAACAGGGCGTTCTTCATGGGTCGTTGTCTCCCTCAGGCTTGTCGGTCGGGGGTTTGGCGCGTTTGCCACGGGGCGGCTGCCCGGGCCAGCGGACGATATGATCCTCGAAGGCGCCGGCATCGCGTTCCCGCACCGCCTTGCCGCGCACGGACACGCCAGCCTGGTGCACCGTCTCCGGGTCGCCGGAGACCAGCGGGTGCCACCATTCCAGGTCCTTGCCCTCCGCCACCAGCCGGTAGCCGCAGCTCGGCGGCAGCCAGTCGATCTGCGCCACCCGCTTCGGGGTCAGCTTGACGCAGTCGGGCACCCATTTGCGGCGATGCTCGTAATCGGCGCAGCGGCTGGTCTCGATGGTCAGCAGGCGGCAGGCGACGTTGGTGAAGGCCAGCGCGTCGGTGTCCTCGTCGCGCAATTTGTGCAGGCAGCAGCGGCCGCAGCCGTCGCAGAGGGATTCCCACTCGGCGCGGCTCATCGCATCGAGCGGCTTGGTCTTCCAAAAGGGGGCGTCAGGCGGCACACGCGCAGCCTAGCCGCGATGGCGGGGCGGCGGAACACCCGCCCCGCGCGGTGCCTCAGCGCAGCGGCGGCAGGGTGGAACGCTGCACCGGGCCACTGCCCAGGGCCTGGCCGGGAACGGCGCCGGAGGGGTTCTCCGCCCCCGCCGCCGGCGCCGCAGTGGCACCGGGGGTGCCGCCGAAGCGCATCAGCGCCGCGCGCAGCGGGTCGGCGCCCGGGTTGTGCGCCCGCATGGCGACGACGATCTCGCGCGGCCCGATCTCCTGCCGGTAGTAGCTGCGGTTCCATTCGCTGCGGGCCGAGAGCAGGGAGCCTTCCAGGGTCAGCCCGGCGAAGAGCCCGCGCGCCCGGGCGAAGGCGACGATGTCGGCCCCGACCGCCGCCGTGGTCGCCGCCGAGGCCGAGCCGCCGAAGGTGGCGAAGGCCAGCGAGGCATCGGCGCCGAGCTTGAGCTGGCTGTCGAGCACCGCGGTCAGTGCCCGGTCGTTCATGATCAGCAGCAGGATCTGCAGGTCCTGGATGCCGGCCTGCAGGCCGAAGCTGCCGGAGCCCAGCGTGTAGAAGGCCGGCGAGGACCAGGAGCCGGCGGCATCACGGCCGACCAGGACGCAGCCGCCGCCTTCCCCGCCGAAGAAGAAGCCGGCGCGGAAGATGCGCGGGCAGATCATGGCGGCGCGGGCACGGCGCAGCATGCGCACGGCATTCAGCCTGTCGTTGCCCTCACCGAGGATTTCCTGGACCGAGAGGGTGGCGCGGTCGACCAGCGCCTGTTCCTCCCCCGCGCCGGGCGTGCCGCCGCAGCCAGCCAGGGTCGTCAGTGCAAGCCCCAGCGCCATCAGCCGCCGCATCATCAGACGCCGCATGAAGCCCCCCTGCCAAACCCCCGAATTGGCGGGACATTACCCGGTTACGACGAGGCTGTCCAAGGCCGGGACACAGGCGGCGAGGGGATTCGTTCCGGATTTCGATGGTGCAGGCCGCGCGGACGATCAATCCCGCGGCATCACTCCCAATCGGGCAGGATCCAGGGTTCCTCGTTCACCGCCGCGATCCGCCAATCCGGCCCGACCTTCTCCAGCCGGGTCAGGCCCAGGTTGCGGATCGAAAACGCCAGCGCCTGGTGCCCGCTCAGCCCCAGCGCGTGGGCGAGGCTGGCGCGGATCGAGCCGCCATGCGCGACGATCACGACATCGCCGCCGGCATGCGCCGCCGCCAGACGTTCCAGCACCGTGCCCACCCGCGCCTGGACCTGGGCGAAGCTCTCGCCACCCGGCGGCTGTTCCTCGGCGGCGTGCGGCCAGAAGGGGTGCGGCGGATGGCGCAGGCGTTCGAGCAGCGCCTCATGCGCGATGCCCTGCCATTCGCCGAGATGCTGCTCGGCCAGGTCGGGCTCGACGCCCAGAGGCTGGTCCGGGTAGCCGGCGGCGAAGATGGCGGCGGCGGTGGCGCGGGTGCGGGCCAGGTTGCTGCAGACCCAGGTGGCCGGCCGCGGCAGCCGGAAAGCGAGCCAGCGGTACAGCGCCGCTTCCTCCCGCAGCGCGACGTCGCAGAGCGCGACATCCATGCTGCCGTAGAAGACGGTGCGGGCCGCGGGCTCGACGAGCGCGTGACGGATGAGGAACAGGCGGGTTGGGTCGGGCACGGCGGCGGTGTAGCAGCGGACCCGGCGCCGGCCTACTCCACCTTGATCCCCTGCGCCCGGATGATCCCGCCCCAGCGGTCGCGTTCCACCGCGACACGCGCGGCGAAGGCGCCGGGGTCGTTGGGCAGATAGATCAGCCCCTGCGCGGCGAGGAAGGACTGCACCTCCGCCGACTGCGCCACCTTCACGTATTCGGCGTGGAGCCGCGCCAGCACCGGCGCCGGCGTGCCCGCCGGCGCGATCACCGCATACCAGGTGGACACGTCGATATCCGGGTACCCGGATTCCATCAGCGTCGGCACGTCCGGCAGCTGCGGCACGCGGACCGGCGTGGTCACCGCCAGCGCGCGGATGGCGCCGGCGCGCAGTGGCGGCAGCATCAGCGGCAGGGTGTCGAACATCGCCTGGATGTCGCCGCGCAGCATCGCCGGC
>JBMOJU010000384.1:0-4714 GCA_049315625.1 Paracraurococcus sp. | reverse complement strand
CGGCGCCGCCCTGCAGCGTATCGGCGCCGGCGCCGCCTTCCAGACTGTCATTGCCCTCGCCGGCCGAGAGGCTGTCGTTGCCGGCGCCACCCTGGAGCAGATCATCCCCGCTGCCGCCCGAGAGCGTGTCGTTGCCGGCGCCGCCGACCAGCGCGTCCGGCCCGGCGCCGCCATCCAGCGTGTCGTTGCCGTCGCCGCCATCGAGGCTGTCGAAGCCGGCGCCGCCCAGGAGGCTGTCCAGACCGGCGCCACCGGCCAGCGTATTCGTCCCGCCGCCGCCCCGCAGCGTGTCGTCGCCGCCCAGGCCGGCGAGCGAATCGGCGCCCGCGCCGCCCTCCAGCAGGTCGCCGCCGCCGGTGCCGATCAGGGTGGCCATGTCCCTCACTCCGCGGGCCGATCGTGGCCCGCGGGGATCGGGTTAGGCGATGCGGGGTTGCGGAAGGGTGAAGCGGCTCAGCCGACCACCGCCCAGTTGGCGCCCGGGTTGTACAGGCTGCCCATCGCCTTGGTGCTCAGCCCGTCCATCTGCCACATCGCCAGGCTGCCGTCGTCGTTGCGCCAGAGGATGTCGGCCTTCCCGTCGCCGTCGAAGTCGCTGATCGCGGCCACCGTGCGGTCGGCGCCCACGGTGCCGAAGCCGCCGCCGCCCAGATAGGTGGCGCCGTCCATCCACCACTGCACCAGCGCCCCGCCGGCGTCGCGCCAGACGATGTCGGCCTTCCCGTCGCCGTTGAAATCGCCGGTGCCGGCGATGCTCCAGCCGCTGCCCGGATTGTACAGGGTGCCGCCGCCGAGGCCTGTGGTGCCGTCCAGCAGCCACATCGCCACGCTGCCATCGGCGTTGCGCCAGAGGATATCGGCCCGGCCGTCGCCGTTGAAGTCGGCGGTGGCGGCGACCTGCCAGGCGGTGCCGGGGTTGTAGAGCCCGCCGCCGCCGAGGCCGGCGGTGCCGTTCATCCACCATTGGGCGACGCTGCCATCGGCGTTGCGCCAGAGGATGTCGGCGCGGCCATCGCCGTTGAAGTCGGCGATTCCGGCGATGCTCCAGGCCAGCGGGACATTCGCCACGCTGCCGCCACCGAGATAGGTGGTGCCGTTCATCTGCCACAACGCGACATTGCCGGTGGTGTCGCGCCAGAGGATGTCGGCCTTCACGTCGCCGTCGAAATCGCCGGTGCCGGCGACGGTCCAGGCGGCGCCGGGATTGTAGAGCGCGCCGCCGCCGGTGGAGGCGAGGCCGTTCATCTGCCACAGCGCGACGCTGCCATCGGTGGCGCGGAACAGGATGTCGGCGGTGCCGCTGCCGTCGAAGTCGCGCCGCGCGGTGGCGAGGCCGCGGTCGCCATCGGCGAAGCGGAGGAGTTCGATGCCGGTCAGCAGATCCGTGCCGTCGGGGCCGGTGGCGGTCCAGGTGCCGTCGGCGTTGTGGGTGAGGGTGGTCTGGGCGCGGGTGCCGGAAAAGATGGCGATGTCGTGGCCGGCGCCGCCTAATACGGTACTCGAAGCGCCGGCGGCTAGCACGTCGTTGCCGTCCCCGCCATCAACCAGGCTGCCGTCCCCACCGATTATGGTATCATCACCGTCGCCGCCCAGGAACGTGCCGCCGGCGAGGATCGAACCAGCGCCCCCTATGCTGTCAAAACCAAACCGAATGTTGTCATTTCCTGCGCCGCCATTGATGTTGCTGGATGGGCTACCAAGAATCGTGTCGTTACCTTCACCGCCCCGTAGCAGGTTGTTGCCATAGATGTCGTAGAGGGAATCAGCCCCGGCGCCGCCGTCCAAGCTGTCGTTGCCGGAATCGCCGGAGAGGGAATCATTGCCGTCACCGCCCAGCAACGTGTCGTTACCGTCGCTGCCGTACAGGGTGTCGTTGCGGCCCCCGCCATCCAGCACGTCATTTCCCGCCCCGCCGGAGAGCGTGTCGTTGAGCGCGGCGCCTAAAAGGGTGTCATCGCCAGACGTCCCCTGCAGCGAAAGCGGACGCGGCGTCGCGCTCCCGTCCGGGTTGAATCCAAGGTTGTCGCTGTTCAGCTCGCTAGCGGTCACGCCCTGCAATCGCATTATCGCAAGATAGTTGTCACCGCCACCGTTGCGATCCCAGTCGACAACTGTATCGCTGCCGTCCTGCCGCAAACGAAGGTAGCCGATGCTGCCGAACGGGTTTGTTCCGGCGACGTAGCCCGCCGGATTGTATGATAGGAGTGGCCCGAACTCGAGCCATTCACCAAAGGAGCCTGCCTTAAAATCCGTCACCACGACGGTTTTTACCGTGCCGTCGGTGTTTGTGGGCGCGTAAGAATCGTTTGGAAGCACGAAATTATCGCGGCCGGCGCCGCCACTAATCGTGCTACCGTACGACGTAATGATCGTATCGTTACCGTCGCCACCGAATACAGTACTAGACAAGCTTGATCTGATCGAATCATCGCCGAACCCGCCATCGACGCTGCTAAGACTAGAAGCAAAGATCGTGTCGTTTCCATCACCCCCCAGGATGGTTGCCCTTGTGTTTATCGACAGGTAATCATTCCCGTTTCCGGCATCGACATAGAGGGAGGCGCCCCCAATGATGCTGGTGCTGCTCGTGAAAATGCTATCGTCGCCAGCACCGGCGAAGATCGTCGTGAGATAACATCCCGAAATTGTATCATTGCCATCACCACCGATCAGCGTATCCTTCCCGACTACGCCGCTCAGACTGTCGTTCCCGGCCCCGCCATCCAGGCTATCAGAACCGCCCCCACCAATAAGTGTATCGTTGCCGCCAATGCCGATGATCGTATCCGCGCCGTTGCCGCCGTTCAGGCTGTCGACGCCATTTGTGCCAATCAGGTTGCTGCCTGGCGGCGCAGACCCGTCCAGTGGGAAGCCAATATTTTCCGAAACCAACGCATTCAAGGCAACGCCCTGCAACCGCAACATCGCAAGGTAGGAGTCGCCACCACCGGTGTTGTCCCAATCGATGATCGTATCGCTGCCGTCTTGCCGCACTCGCATGTAGCCGGCACTGCCAAATGGATTACTACCGTCATAACCAAGTGCATAGGTAAGCAAAAACGTGAAATCGAGCCGATCTCCTAGCGGTCCAGCCTTGAAATCTGCGATCAATATCGTCGCTACCTGCATAATGTATTTGGTACCATCCCAAACATACTGAACATAAAAATTGCTTGGTAATGTGAAGTTGTCAATCCCAGCGCCCCCGGTTATAGTGCTACCAGGCCAGGCCGTGATCGTGTCATCGCCATCGCCTGCGAGAACCGTGCTGAAAGACGACGCACTGATCGAATCATTACCTGCCCCGCCGTCGATCGTATTATTGGCGAGGGTGGCAAGGATGGTGTCGTCGCCATCGCCGCCCAGGACCGTCGATGCGCCACCTATGGAGATATAGTCGTTTCCACTGCCGCCTTCGACGTAAAGAGCGGTCCCGCCACTGACACTGGCCCCACCGAGCGAGAAAATGCGATCGTCGCCGGTGCCGCCAAGGATCGTGCTGGTCGAATAGCCATAGATGGTATCGCTTCCGTCGCCCCCGATGAAGCGGTTGCTGCCGGTTAAATCACTGAGCAAGTCCGCGCCGGCGCCTCCATCAAGGCCGTCATTCCCGTCGCCGTCGACCAAGGTGTCATTGCCGTCGCCGCCCCGTAACGTGTCGTCTCCGCGGCCACCACCCAGGCTGTCGTTGCCTCCAAGCCCTACCAAACGGTCGCTTTCCGGCGTACCGCTTAGCGTGTCGGCTGCTGCCGTTCCTATAAATTCCCCTTGCATTCCAAGGATAGACCCCGGGTATTCTGCTGTGACCATCGCATTCCACTGGTCGAGCGAAAGGCCGATGACTCCTGAAATCTCGATTGTACCTCCCGAATAGCTCAGAACAGTCGACCCTGCCTGTTCGGTGGCCTTGGTGAAGATGGTTAGATTGACAGCGAAGCGGTCATCAGTCGGCGAGAAACCAGTGATGCGGTCCTGTCCCTGATTGGCCCAGTCAAATACGAAAACATCCGGCCCACCGCCGCCCGACAATGTGTCGTCACCGCCGCCCCCCTCGATTTGGTTCGCGCCGGCTGACCCGGCGATCACGTCGGCTGATCCCGAGCCGCGGACGTTTTCGATGCTATCCAAAAAGACTTGATCAGACGTAATACCGTATGCGCTTCGGTAGGCCTGATCCCCGGTGACGGCCAAGGATATTTGGACTGCAAAAGAGTCGCTGAAATCGACCCAGTCGCTGCCCGCGCCTCCATACACTTCGTCCCGACCTACGCCGGGCGCCAGCACGTCATCGCCACCGCTGCCCCAAAGCGTGTCGTTCCCGTACGCGCCAGTCAGCCGGTTATTCTGGTCGTCTCCCTCAAAGTAATCCCTGAGTACGGTACCAATGATATTCTCAATTCCCGTGAATGTTACGCTCAATAAAAAGGGATTGGAACCAGCGCCGACCGCTTGAAGCGCAGCCGCCTGGCCTGTAATCAGCGAAGCGTTGATGCCGAGCCCCGCATTCGGAATTAGGAAGAGGGTGTCGTTGCCATCGCCGCCGTCGACCCGATCACCTTGGGAATATATGTAGAAGCTGTCGTCGCCCGCCTCGCCATAGAGGTATCCTATCCCACCATCAGCTTCTCCCGGCGCGTAGGTATGGGCCCCGACGATGGTATCGTTTCCATTTCCACCATAAATTGAATCGGTACCTCGACCTCCGTTGAGGTGA
>JBMOJU010000383.1:0-4720 GCA_049315625.1 Paracraurococcus sp. | reverse complement strand
ATGGTCACCGGCAGCCACAACCCGCCGGACTACAACGGCTTCAAGATGATGCTGGGCAAGAAGCCCTTCTTCGGCGCGCAGATCCAGGAGATCGGCCGGATGGCGGTCGCGGGCGACGTCGTCCCGGTCTCGACCGCGGGCAGCGACCACAAGGTCGACGTGACCGAGCCCTATGCCGCCCGCGTGCTGGCCGACTACGACGGCGGCGAGCGCAAGCTGAAGGTGGTGTGGGATCCGGGCAATGGCTCGGGCGCCGACATCACCAAGGTGCTGACCGCGCGCCTGCCGGGCGAGCACACCGTGATCAACGGCGATGTGGACGGGACCTTCCCCAACCACCACCCCGATCCGACGGTGGCCAAGAACCTTGAGCAATTGATTGCCGAGGTGGCCAGGCAGGGCGCCGATTTCGGCATCGCCTTCGACGGCGACGCCGACCGCATCGGCGTGGTGGATGGCGAAGGCAACATCCTGTTCGGCGACCAGCTGCTGGTGGTGCTGGCGCGGGACGTGCTGAAGTCCCACCCCGGCGGCACGATCATCGCCGACGTCAAGGCATCGCAGGTGCTGTTCGACGAGATCACCAAGGCCGGCGGCGTGCCGCTCATGTGGAAGACCGGGCACAGCCTGATCAAGGCCAAGATGGCGGAAACCGGCAGCCCGCTGGCCGGCGAGATGTCCGGCCACATCTTCTTCGCCGACAAGTGGTACGGCTTCGACGACGCGCCCTATTCCGCCGTGCGCCTGCTCGGCATCATCGCCCGCAGCACGGAAACGCTCGGCCAGATGCGCGCCGCCCTGCCGGTGGTGCTGAACACGCCGGAACTCCGCTTCGACTGCCCGGAGGAACGCAAATTCGTCGTGGTGGATGAGGTGAAGGCGCGCCTTGCCGCCGCCGGCGCCAAGGTGCAGGCGGTGGATGGCGTGCGCGTGCTGACCGATGACGGCTGGTGGCTGCTGCGCGCCTCCAACACCCAGGCGGTGCTGGTCGCGCGCTGCGAGGCGAAGAGCGAGGCCGGGCTGGATCGGCTGAAGGCGAGCCTGGTCGAGCAGCTCACCGCCAGCGGCCTCGCCGCGCCGGATTTCTCCGGCGAGAATGCCGGGCATTGAGCCATCGATAGCAGGCCGAACCATATCCTTGCTTGCATCGTCCTGGCGGTTGCGGGACGCTGAAACCGGGGCGTGACGCGGGAGAGCCGGAGTGCTGGACGCGGAAGGCGCCGCCGACGCACCACCCCAGGGTGACGCGCGGCAGCGCTTCGACGGATTGCTGCGCGTCGCCGCGCGGGTCGCCGGCACGCCGCTCGCGGCGGTCTCCGTCATGCACGGCGTCCGCATGGTGGTACGGTCCGGCCTCGGCATCCCGCCGCTGACCGTGCTGCCGGATGCGTCGCCCTGCGCCAGCGTGGCGCGGGGCATGGCGCCGCTCTGGGTGCCGGACACCGCCGCCGATCCGCGCTTCAGCGGCAACCCGATCGTCACCGGCCCGCCCCGCATCCGTTTCTATCTCGGCCTGCCGATCCCGGGCCCGGACGGCCAGGCGCTCGGCTCGCTCTGCTGCATGGACACGGTACCGCGGCCGGCGCCGGTGCCGGCGGAGGATCTGGCGCTGCTCGCCGACCTGGCCGCCCAGGTCGGCGAATCGATGCGGCAGGAGGCCGAGGCGGCCCGGCTGCTCAACCGCCATGCCAGGCTGGAACGGCAATGGCAGGCGGTGGTGGACGCCATCCCCCTGCCGCTGCTGACCATCGACGCCGCCGGCTACGTCACCGCCTGGAACCCGGCTGCCGAACAGGTCTTCGGCTGGACCGCGGCGGAGGCGATCGGCCGTTTCGGCCCGCATGTGCCGCCCGACCAGATCGGCGCCTCCCGCGCCATCCAGGAGCCGATCGCCCGCGGTGAGCGGGTGATCGGCATCGAGGTCGAGCGGCAGCGCAAGGACGGCGTGCGGCTGCCGGTCGCGATCTCCACCGCGCCGCTGCGCGACGACACCGGCGCCCCCGACGGCGCGGTGGTGATCGTCGAGGATATCAGCGCCCGCCGCCGCGCCGCGGCCGAGGTCGCCGCGCGCGCCGCCCGCCTGGCGCAGGAAGCCGCGCTGCTGACCGGCATCGCCGCATCCCGCCACCTGGCCCAGGGCGACCTGGCGGCCGCGTTCCGCCGCATCCTCGCCGCCGCGGTGGCGCGGCTGGAGGGCTGCGACGCGGCGCTGTGGCGGCCGGATCCGCGGGCGGACGGGCTGCGCCTGCAGGCGGTGACCGGGGCGGACGGCAAGCCGCTGGACGCCGCCGACCCGCGCTGCCTGGCGCTGGAATTCCTGCCGCTGGCCCCGACCCTCGCCGGGGCGCGCAGCGTCGCCCTGCCGGACCCGGATGGCGCCGCGCAGATGCCGCCCCGGCTGGCGGCGCAGCTGGCGCAGGGCGGCTATGGCGGGCTGCTGCTGGCGCCGGTCCGCGTCGCGGCCGAGGTGCAGGGCATCCTCGCGGTCCTCCCCCGCGCCGCCCGGCGCGGCTGGAGCATCGAGGACCGCAGCTTCCTCGCCTCGCTCGCCGACCTCGCCGCGCTGGCGCTGGAGGCCGAGCGGCGGGCCGAGGCAATGCACGCGCTGGAGGCGGCGGCGGCGCGGGCCGAGGCGGCGAACGCCACCAAGGGCCGCTTCCTGGCGCGGATGAGCCACGAGCTGCGCACCCCGCTGAACGCCATCATCGGCTTCGGCGAGTTGCTGCGCGAAGGCGGGCTGTCCGCGGCGCAGCGGCAGGAATTCGCCGGCCACGTGATCTCGGCGGGGCGGGAGCTGCTGGCGGCGCTGACCGCGGTGCTGGACCATGCGCGGGTCGAGGCCGGGACGCTGGTGCTGGCGCGCGGCCGGGTCGACCCCTGGACCCTCATCACCGATGCGGTGCGCAGCGCCGCCCCGGTCGCCGCCAGCCGCGGCCTGACGCTGGAGCGCAGCGACCGGCCGATGCCGCCGCTGCTCGGCGATGCGGAACGGCTGGGCCAGGCGATCGCCGCGCTGCTGTCGAACGCGGTGAAGTTCTCCCCGCCGCAGGACCGGGTGGCGATCGGCGGCGGCTATGACCACGGCAGCGGCTATGCCATCTGGGTGCGTGATTCCGGCCCGGGCATGACGCGGGAGGAGATGGCGCAGGCGCTGGAGCCCTTCCGCCAGGGCGAGGAAGGGCTGGACCGTGCGGCCGGCGGCACCGGGCTGGGCCTGCCGTTGGCCCGCGCCTTCGTCGAGGCGCATGGCGGCCGCCTGGTGCTCGACACCGCGCCGGGGCGCGGCACCCTGGCCATCGTCACCCTGCCGACTGAACTCGCGCTGCCACCGGTGATTGACGTGCCGCGCACGGCTTCCGCATCCTGACTCCAAACCGGGGGAGGGAACCACGATGCGTTACACCAGGCGGGGCGTGCTGGCGGCCGCGGCGGCCGCGACCACGGCACGGGCACAGGAGGCCTGGCCGAGCCGGCCGATCCGGGTGATCGTGCCCTTCCCGGCCGGCGGCACCACCGACATGCTGGCCCGGCTCTATGCCCAGCGGCTGAGCGAGACGCTCGGCCAGTCCATGGTGGTCGAGAACCGCGGCGGCGGCGGCGGCTCGATCGGCGCCGATGTGGTGGCGAAGGCGCCGGCGGATGGCCACACGCTGCTTTTCCACAACCTCACCTTCGTCACCACCACCAGCGTGCTGCAGGCCTCCGGCCGCCCGCCGCACGACATCGAGCGCGACTTCATCGCCGTCTCGGTCGGCGCCATGGTGCCCTCCATCATCCTCACCCAGGCCAGCCACCCGGCCCGGGACCTGCGCGAATTCGTCGCCTGGGCGCAGGGGCGGGGGGACGTCTTCTACGGCTCCACCGGCCCCGGCAGCGGGATGAACCTGACCGGCGAGACGCTGAAGCGCGACACCGGCCTCCGCATGGAACACGTCCCGTACCGCGGCGCCGCGCCGCTGGTGCAGGAGATGATCGCCGGCCGCATCCAGCTCGGCGGCGACCAGATCTCGACCGGCATGATCCATGTCCGCGGCGGCACGCTGAAGGCGCTGGCCACCCTGGCGCCGCGCCGCGCCCGGGTGCTGCCCGACGTGCCCACGGTGCGCGAACTGGGCTTCCCCGCGCTCGAACAGCAGGGCTGGAACGGCTACTTCGCGCCGGCCGGCACGCCGCAACCCATCATCGACCGGCTGGCGCGGGAGGTCGCCGCCGCCGCCGCGGTGCCGGACATCGAACGCCGCATCCTCGACGCCGGGGGCGAGCCCGGCGGCGGCGGGCCGGAGGAGTACGCCGCCATGCTGCGCGAGCAGATCACCCGCATCCGCGCCCAGGTCGCCGCCGTCGGCCTGCGGGCGGAGTGATCCTCTTCCTCTACGGCACGCTGCTGCGGCCGCAGGTGCTGGAGCGGATGGCCGGCCAGCCCGGCTTGGCCCGGCGGCTGCGCCCGGCCCGGCTGGTGGGCTGGGCGCGCGTCGCCCTCCGCGGCACGCCCTACCCGACCCTGGTGCCCGCGCCCGGGGCGACGACGGCGGGCGCGCTGCTGCGCTGCGGCCCGGCGGCGCGGGCGCGGCTGCGGGCCTATGAGGGGGCGAGCTACCGGCTGGTGCCGGTGCGGGTGGCGGCGGCGCGGGGGCCGGTGCGGGCGCGCGCGTGGATCGCGGCGCGGTGGCGGGGCGCTGCCCCGGACCCCGGCAGGGGCGCCGCCCCTGCACCCCGCCAA
>JBMOJU010000055.1:0-20823 GCA_049315625.1 Paracraurococcus sp. | reverse complement strand
GCTTCCACTTCCATGGTCGCCTTGTCGGTCTCGATCTCGGCGATCACGTCGCCGGACTTCACCAGATCGCCTTCGTGCTTCAGCCACTTGGCCAGCTTGCCCTCGGTCATCGTGGGCGAGAGCGCCGGCATCAGGATCTGGACGCCCATCTCAGCGGGTCTCCTCGATCAGGATATCGGTCCAGAGTTCCTTCTCGTCCGGCTCCGGGCTCGCCTGGGCGAAATCCGCGGCCTCCTGGACGATCGCCTTGACCTCTTCGTCGAGCTTCTTGAGCTCGGCCTCGATCGTGCCGCCTTCCAGCAGCACCTTGCGCGCGGTCTCGATCGGGTCGGACTGCTCGCGCATCTTCTGCACCTCCTCCCGCGTGCGGTACTTCGCCGGGTCGGACATGGAGTGGCCGCGGTAGCGGTAGGTCTTCATCTCCAGCAGATAGGGGCCATTGCCGGCGCGGCAGTGGGCGACGGCGCGCTCGCCGGCCTCCTTCACCGCCATCACCGACATGCCATCCACTTGCTCGCCCGGGATGCCCCAGGGGGAGGCGTTCTTCGACAGGTCGCGCGACGCGCTGGCACGCTCCACGCTGGTGCCCATGCCGTACTTGTTGTTCTCGATGATGTAGACCACCGGCAGCTTCATCAGCGCCGCCAGGTTGAAACTTTCGAAGCATTGCCCCTGGTTGGAGGCGCCCTCGCCGAAATAGGTCAGGCTGACGTTCTTGCTCTCGCGGTACCAATTGGCGAAGGCGAGGCCGGTGCCGAGCGAGACCTGCGCGCCGACGATGCCGTGGCCACCGTAGAAGCCCTTCTCGCGGCTGAACATGTGCATGGAGCCGCCCTTGCCGCGGGAATAGCCGCCCTCGCGCCCGGTCAGCTCGGCCATGACACCGCGCGCCTCCATGCCGGTGGCCAGCATGTGGCCATGGTCGCGGTAGGAGGTGATGACCTGGTCGCCCGGCTCCAGGCAGGCCTGCATGCCGACGACGACTGCTTCCTGGCCGATGTACAGATGGCAGAAGCCGCCGATCAGCCCCATGCCGTAGAGCTGGCCGGCCTTCTCCTCGAACCGGCGGATGAGGAGCATGTCGCGATAGGCCTGCAGGAGTTGTTCCTGGGTCATCGGGGCCTCCTTCGCTGTGCGCGTGCGGCGTTTGGCGACCGCGGGTTCCGCTGCCTGGGCCATTCTGACGGCTCCCCTCTCGTCTCCGATGGCCGTGATCTACGCAACCAGGGCCGGTGACACAAGCGACAGCGTGGTGAAAAAACCCCGATGTTGCAATGCAATACGGATGTTAACTTGATTTTGGTTAATCATACTTCGAGCCGTTTCGGCGCGGTGGGGGAACCGTTGCTGGAAACTCTTCCGCAACGCAAGAACCGCTAAGGTTGCGCGTCCCTGCGCGCAGTTTCCGCACCCTGTCGACAGGGCGGCGCCTTCTCGCGATATCGCCAGGGAACAGGAGATCTCGATGGCCGGCTGGGCACACTGGCTCCTCGCGCCTTTCCACGCCCTGGCCCTCGCCGGTGGCGCGAAATCCTTCGGGGCCAATCCGCTGCTCGGCAGCCCAGCGCTGAATCGGCGCGGCCTGCACTTGGCCCGGAAACGCCTGGCGCAGCGCCTGGGCGACCGGCGCCGCGCAGCCCTGCTCGACCAACTGAGCGCGGGGGAGCGTGCCGCCTTCGACCGGGACGGCTACCTGGTGATCCCGGATTTCCTGCCCGCCGCCGAATTCGCCGCGCTGCGGGCCGAAATCCTGGGCGCCCGGACGGCGGCGCGGGAGTTCGCCGATGGCTCGACCCTCACCCGGCTGATCCCGCTGGACGCCACCACGCTGCGCCACCTGCCAGCAACCCGGGTGGCACTGCTCGGGCCGCGCTACCTTGGCCTGCACGCCTATGTCGGCAGCTTCCGCCGGGTGCCGCACCTGTTCGTGCAGACGGTGTTCAGCGGGGTGCGGGACGCGCCGCCCGACGTGCAGAGCCACTGGCACACCGACACCTTCTTCCCCACGGTGAAATCCTGGCTTTTCCTGACCGAGGTCGCGCCGGGCGAGGCGGGCTTCACCTATGTCCCCGGCTCCCACCGCCCGACCCGGCGGCACCTGGCGTGGGAGCGGCGGATGTCGATCACCGCGGCGCGGTCGGCGGACAAGATGACCCGCGAAGGCTCGCTGCGGATCGAGGAGGCGACCCTGGCTCGGCTGGGCTACCGGCCGCCGCGGAAGCTGGCGGTCGCGCCGAACACGCTGGTGATCGCCGATACCAGCGGGCTGCACCGGCGCGGCCTGGCCAGCGGGGCGGCCTGCCGCATCGCCATCTGGGCCTATGGCCGCGGCAGCCCCTTCCTGCCCTGGCCCGGCGGGCTGCCGGCCCTGCCGGGTCGCGGCCACGCGGTGCGGGCCTTGTGGGCGGCGCAGGATGCCTTGGCGCGGCTACGCGGACGGCAGGGTGGCTGGCGCTGGGTCGGGCAGCGCGGCCCGGCAACGCCGCCGGCGGCTACTGGAACAGCCGCTTTCCCGGCTCGTAAGGGATGACGATCTCATCCTTGCCAACCAGGTTCAGCAGGGTGCGGGCGCGTTCGTCCAGCTGATCGCGGTCGATCCGGTCGCCGCGCAGCCCGGCGACGCGGCGTTCCAGCGCCTCGCGCTCGCCCTCCGCCCGGGCCAGCGCGGCGCGGGCCTGGGCAATGTCCTCCAGCTTGCGGTCCCGGGCCACCAGCCCGAAATCCCCCTGTTGGGAGTTCCAGGCGAAGTAGCCGCACAGCGCCGCGAAGGCGACCGGCAGCATCGCATCCCGAATCCGGCGCTTCAGCGCGCGGCCAAACGACATGAACCCACAACCCCAAGCTGTCGGCGGCAGAGAATCAGCCCCGGCGGATTTTAGCAAGCGGGATCGTATGCCGCGCCGCGGCCGGGGGGCTCAGCGGCGCAGAATGGTCCGCCCGGCGTAGCGCGCGGCGGTGCCGAGTTGCTGCTCGATCCGGATCAGCTGGTTGTACTTGGCCAAACGGTCCGAGCGGGACAGCGAGCCCGTCTTGATCTGCCCGCAATTGGTGGCGACGGCGAGGTCGGCGATGGTCGAATCCTCGGTCTCGCCCGAGCGGTGGCTCATCACCGCGGTGTAGCCGGCGCGATGCGCCGTCTCAACCGCTTCCAGCGTCTCGGTCAGCGTGCCGATCTGGTTGACCTTGACCAGGATGGAATTGGCGGTGCCGGTCTGGATGCCCTGGCGCAGGCGCTCCGGGTTGGTGACGAAGAGGTCGTCGCCGACCAACTGGACCTTGCCCCCGAGCTTGTCGGTCAGCAGCTTCCAGCCGGCCCAGTCATCCTCCGACATGCCGTCCTCGATGCTGACGATCGGCCATTTGGCGCAGAGCACGGCGAGGTAGTCGACCATGCCCGCCTGGTCGAAGGTCTTGCCCTCGCCGTCCAGCTTGTAGACGCCGTCGTGGAAGAACTCGGTGGAGGCGCAGTCGAGGGCGAAGACGATGTCCTCCCCCACTCGGTGGCCGGCGGCCTCGCAGGCACGGGCGATGAAGGACAGCGCCTCGTCGGCGCTGCCGATGTTCGGGGCGAAGCCGCCTTCGTCGCCGACATTGGTGTTGTGGTGGGCGTCGTGCAGCGCCTTCTTCAGCGCGTGGAAGCATTCCGCGCCGATCCGGATGGCGTCGGCGGCGGTGCCGGCGGCGACCGGCATGATCATGAATTCCTGGATGTCGATCGGGTTGTCGGCATGCTTGCCGCCGTTGATGATGTTCATCATCGGCACCGGCAGGGTGCGGGCGAAGACGCCGCCGACATGGCGATACAGCGGCTGGCCGAGATCCTCGGCCGCGGCCTTCGCCACCGCCAGGCTGACCGCCAGGATCGCATTGGCGCCAAGCCGCGCCTTGTTCGGCGTGCCGTCGAGATCGATCATGGTCTCGTCGATGCGGACCTGCTCCTCCGGATCCATGCCGGACAGCGCGTCGAAGATCTCGCCCTCGACATTCGCCACCGCCTTCAGCACGCCCTTGCCGGCGTAGCGGGACTTGTCGCCGTCGCGCAGCTCGACCGCCTCATGCGCGCCGGTGGAAGCGCCGGAGGGGACGATGGCACGGCCGACCGCGCCGCTGTCCAGCACGACCTCGGCCTCCACGGTCGGGTTGCCGCGCGAGTCGAGGACTTCGCGGGCGATGATGTCGACGATGGCGGGCATGCGCGTCTCCGGGGTGGGTCAGCCGGCGATAAGCGAGCCGGCCCGGCGATGCAAGGGCGACCGGCCCCGGCGGCGGGGCGAAAAATCCGCCGCCAGGCACCCCACCCCCCCTCCCCCAACGGCGGTCATATGCGGAGCGGGGCAGCAATGACGCAGCACCGAAAGCCGCCCGGGGCAATAGACCACGCCGCGGCACGCAGCAGGACAGCAAGATGCGGACCAAGATGTTTGGCCTCTTCCTGGGCCTGGCCACTCTCGCGGCGACAACGGCGCAGGCCCAGCTGCGGCCGTTGGAGGCGCGCAACTTCGGTCGCTGGGACTACAAGGCGTTCACCAGCGACGGGCGCGATGTGGCGGCGTGCTCCATCGGCACCTATTGGAACAGCGGCCGTCAGCTGCGGATCACGGCGCTGGCCGCCCCGCGGGCGCTGGTGCTCTCCGTCGAGGATCCGACCTGGTCCATGCGCTACGGCAGCAGCGGCATGGGCGCGCTGGTGATCGACGGTGAGCGCTTCACCGCCGAGTTCTCCGCCAGCTCCGGCACGATGGCGCTCGTCCAGATCAGCAACCCCGAGGCGGGCGCCCGCTTCCTGCGGGCCTTCTCGGACGGCTACATCATGACGATGCAGCTGCCCTGGGGCCAGTCGGTGCAGGCCGGCCTCGGCGGCACGACGGAAGCGATCACCGCCCTGAATGGGTGCGTCGGGCGGATCTGAGCGTGGCAGGCGGGCCGCGCTTCCCCGCGGCCCGCGACCCCGCGCCGGGCGCTCAGCCGCGCCGGGACGCCTCAACCAGCGCGCCCAGGCGGGCGACGGCGGCTTCGAAGGCCGTCACCCGGTCGGCGGCATCGCCGGCGCCGGCGGCCACCGCCGCCTGTGCCGCGTCCAGCCGGGCCAGCAGGTCGATCATGGCGGTGAAGCTGCCCTGGGCGGGGTCGCCGTCCCGCTGCTCGGCGACGCTGCGGTAGATCGTGTAGCGCTCGCCCGGGCCCAGCCGGCGGTCGGCGGCGACGGCGGCGAGGAAGCGGCCATGCCCGGCATCCAGCGCCTCCCGCCGGGCGCGGATGGCGCCGCGGGTACCCTGCCCCGGCTCCGGCCCGATCACGGCCCGCAGCAGGGCGGTGACGGCGGCGACGTGCGGCGCGGCCTCCGTCACCAGGGCGGGCACCAGGGCGGGCAGCCGGGCCTCGCGGCGCGCCGGCAGCTCGGCCAGGGCGGCGATGCCGGCGAGTCCGGCGGCGCGGACCGGCTCCGCCACCACGGCGCCGCTGGAGGCGTGGACGGCGGTCAGCCCCTCCGCCGCGGCGCGGGCGAGGACGGCGCCCTCGGCGACGCTTTCCTCCCCTGCCTCCGCCTCACCACCGGCGGCCTCGGTCAGGGCGCGGGCATAGGCGCCGAGCGCGGCGAAGCCCGGCGCCAGCACCTGGCCGGCGGCTTCCGCCGCGCCGGTGCCCGGCGACGCAAGACGGGGTGCCGCACCGCGGCCGCCGGCGGCGAAGGCGATGGCGGCGTCCTCCCGCATTGCCATGCGCTCGAAGCCATCCATCCGCAGGATCAGCGCATCGGCCCCGGTCTCCGCCGCCGTCAGCGCGGCGCCGAAGCGCAGCGTCAGCGGATCCTTCTGCGCCGGGCGGTCGGCGCAGGCGGCGACGAGTAGCGGCAGGATCAGCAACAGGCTGCGACGCAGGGGCATGGGGGCTCGCCTTCGGGGTGGCGGGCAGTGACGCCGGCCGGGGCGGCGGCGTCAAGCGAAGCCGGCGTCATGCCGGGCGGCGTACCGCCCGGCGCGGGTCAGACCAGCCGCGCCTGGCGGACGGCGGCGCCGATGAAGCCGCGGAACAGCGGATGCGGCTCGAACGGCTTGGAGCGGAGCTCGGGGTGGAACTGCACGCCGATGAACCAGGGATGGTCGGGGTATTCGACGATCTCGGGCAGCGCGCCGTCCGGGGACATGCCGGAGAAGCGCAGGCCCACCTCCTCCAGCCGTTCCTTGTAGTTGACGTTGACCTCAAAGCGATGGCGGTGGCGCTCGGTGATCTCGTCGGCGCCGTCATAGACCGCCTGAACCAGCGAGCCTTCGCCGAGCCGCGCGAGGTAGGAGCCGAGCCGCATGGTGCCGCCGAGGTCGCCGGCGGCGTTGCGGCGCTCGAGCGCGTTGCCGCGCAGCCATTCGGTCATCAGGCCGACCACGGCATGCTCGCAGGGACCGAATTCGGTCGACGACGCGCCCTTGAGGCCGACCAGGTTCCGCGCCGCCTCGATCACCGCCATCTGCATGCCGAAGCAGATGCCGAAGAACGGCACCTTGCGTTCGCGGGCGAATCGGACGGCTTCCAGCTTGCCGGCGGTGCCGCGTTCGCCGAAGCCGCCGGGGACGAGGATGCCGTGCACGCCGTCGAGCCGGGCCACCGCCTCCTCGCCGCGCTCGAAGATCTCGCTATCCACCCAGTCCAGCTTGACGCGGACGTTATGGGCGATGCCGCCATGAACCAACGCCTCGGCCAGCGATTTGTAGCTGTCCAACAGGTTGGTGTACTTGCCGACGACGGCGATGGTGACCTCGCCTTCCGGCGACTGCACCGAATGGACGATGCGTTCCCAACGGCGCATGTCCGGCTCGCCATAGGCGCTGAGGCCGAAATGCCGCAGCACCTCCTGGTCCAGGCCCTCCGCATGGTATTGCAGCGGCACGCCGTAGATGGTGCTGGCGTCGAGCGCGGGGATGACGCTTTCCGGGCGGACGTTGCAGAAGAGCGCGATCTTGCGGCGCTCATTCTCCGGGATCGGCCGGTCGCACCGGCAGAGCAGGATCTGCGGCTGGATGCCGAGGCTGAGCAGTTCCTTGACGCTGTGCTGGGTCGGCTTGGTCTTCAGCTCCCCGGCCGAGGGGATGTAGGGGACCAGCGTCAGATGGACGAAGAGGGCGCGCTGCTGGCCCATCTCATTCGCCAGTTGCCGCATGGCTTCGAGGAAGGGGAGCGATTCGATGTCGCCCACGGTGCCGCCGACCTCGACCAGGACGAAGTCGTAGCCTTCGGTTTCGGCCTGGACGACTTCCTTGATCTTGTCGGTGATGTGGGGGATCACCTGGACGGTGCCGCCGAGGTAGTCGCCGCGCCGTTCGGCGGCGATGACATCGGAGTAGATGCGCCCCGTCGTCCAGTTATCCGCCTTGGTGGCGTGGACGCCGGTGAAGCGCTCATAGTGACCGAGGTCGAGATCGGTCTCCGCGCCGTCGTCGGTGACGAAGACCTCGCCGTGCTGATACGGGGACATCGTCCCGGGATCGACGTTGAGGTAGGGGTCGAGCTTGCGCAGCCGCACCTTGTAGCCACGGGCCTGCAGCAGCGCGCCAAGCGACGCCGCAGCAATGCCCTTGCCAAGGGAGGAGACCACGCCGCCGGTGATGAATACGAACCGCGCCATGGGTGGCCTGCTTACCGCGTGATCGCCGCCGCCGCTACCCGCCGTGTGAGGGGGCGGCCATGCATTCGTGGGTGGTAGGCGAAACGGGCGGGCTGTGCCGCGGACGAATCGGCGGGTTCAGTTCGTGGGAACGCTGGGAAGCTGCGCCGGGGTGGGTGCGGCCGGGGCGGTGGCGGCGGGCGGGACATCCAGGATGGAGCGCTGCGGGCCGGTGCCGCGGCCGAGGATGGCGAGCGTCAGCGACAGGGCGAAGAAGGCGGTGCCGAGGATGGCGGTGGTGCGGGTGAGCAGGTTGGCGGTGCCGCGGCCGGACATGAAGCCGCCCATCCCCTGGGAGGAGCCGATGCCGAGCCCGCCGCCTTCCGAGCGCTGGAGGAGGACGACGCCGATGAGGGCGAGGGTCACGAAGAGGTGGACGATGAGGAGGACGGTGGCCATGGGCTGCGCGGGTGTCCGGTGCGGCGGGGTGGCCGTTGTAGCGGGTGGGGGCGGGGGGCGCCAGTTTGTGGGTCAGGATGCTTGAAATCTGCATCTTTGAAATCTGCATCGGAGTGATGCACATTGCGCCTATGAGCGACGCAGCGACCCTCCGCCAAGGCCTGACCGTCCGGTTGGCGCCGGACCTGCTTGACCGCGTGCGCGGCATTGCCGAGGCGGAGCATCGCTCGGCCGCGGCCTATCTGGAACAGCTGGTGGAGCGGGACCTGGCGGCGCGCGACGAGGCGGAGCGCGTGGTCCGGGTGTTCGTGGACCCGGCGCTGGAGGGGGCTGCCGACGGCGCGGTGGCGCGGGAGGCGGACGAAGACGCCACGCGGCATGGGCGGCGGGTGGCGGCGCTGGACCGGCTGTTCGGCGCCGGGGACTGACGATCGCCGCGCCGCCGGCGGCCAAGGCGCCCTTCCCGGAGGGCGCCTTCGTCTGGACCAACTTCCCCTTCGGACCGCTGCAGCATCGGCCGGACCAGCCGGGGCCGGTGCCGCATATCGCCTATGTGCTGGGCCATCGGGCGGGGCGGCAGGGGGTGCAGATGCTGCTGGCCTATACGAGCTCGGGGCGCTGGCGCGGGGCCGGGCCGGCGGTGCCGGTGGGGGTGATCAAGTTCGACGCGGCGGCGGCGCAGCGGATGAACCAACGGGCGTTCCATCTGGATCTGCGGTGCCTGGCGCGGATGCTGCTGACGCCGCCTTGGTTTCCGCGTTTGCTGAAGGCGGAGCAGGGCGTGGTGGCGGTGGCGGATCGGGGGTGCGGGAGCGGCTGTTGCGGGAGGCGGAGGCGTCGGCGGCGCGGCGGGCGAGGGTGATTGAGATACGTGGGGTGGGGCCGTAGGTCGGCGGCGGACGTCGATCAGACCCGTTACGCCTCCACCACCACATACGCATCCTCAACCCGCACCGGAAACGTCTCCGCCACATACGGCCCTTCCACCAGCGCCGCCCCGGTCTCCACACTCGCCGCGTATTGCCGCACCTGGACCCGCTTCGGATCGAACCAGCTTTTCCCCGTGCGGATGTCGAATTCCCAGTAGTGCCAGGGGCAGCGGATCATCTCCCCGCGCCGGCCGTACTCGTACACCCCCGGCTCCGGGCTCTCGACATGGCCGCTCAGGAGCCCGGCGCAGAGGCTGCCGCCCTGGTGCGGGCAGCGGTCGCTCAGTGCGAAGAAGGCGCCGTCGAGGTTGAAGACGACGATACGCTTGCCCTCGGCCTCGACCAGCTTGCGGCCGCCGGGCGGGATGTCACTGACCGCACAAACGACATGCTTGGGCACGGCGGACTCACAGAAAAAGGTGAGAGGGGGAGGCGGGGGGAGAGAATTCTTCTCTCCCCCTGAGCGGCGGGTCAGGGGAGCGGCGGGGAGGCTCCCCCACCCCCGTTGGACGCAGTGCGTCCACCCCCCCGCATTGCGGGGGAGGGAGGCGCTACAGCCGGTACAGGGCGCGGGCGTTGCCGCCGTAGATGGCGGCGCGCCGCTCTGCCGGGATCACGCCGGGCATCGCCGAGCGCGCATCGTCGAAGTCCCAGTGCGGGTAGTCGGAGGCGAAGAGGATCCGGTCCCAGCCGACCCATTCCATGATGTCCAGCAGGTGGCCGCCGCGCTCCGGCTCCTCCATCGGCTGGGTGGAGACCCAGACGTGCTGGCGGATCTGCTCGGAGGGCAGCCGCGTCAGGTGCGGCACCTCCGCCTTCAGCGTCTTCCAGGCCTGGTCCAGCCGCCAGCCGACGCTCGGCAGCCAGGCGAAGCCGCATTCGATCAGGATGATCTTGAGGTCAGGGAAGCGCTCGAACACGCCCTCCACAACCAGCGAGATCACCTGGTTCTGGCAGGAGGTGGCGTGCTCGCTCACCTCCTCGATGTAGAAGCTCGGCCAGCCGCCATTGGTCATGGCCCAGCCGCTGTAGCCGAAGGCGTGGAAGGCGACCGGCAGCCCGGCCTCGGCCGCCGCCTCGTAGATCGGCCAGTAGCGCGGGTTGCCGGCGGGCTCGCTGGTCCGGCTCATCATCAGGACCTGGCAGAAATTCGGGTCGCCGGCGCGCTTGCGGATCTCGGCAGCGGAGGCCTGCGGGTCCTCGTAGGGCACCACGATGCTGCCGCGCAGGCGCGGTTCCTTGCGCAGCCAAGCCTCCAATTGCCACTCGTTCACGGCATGCGCCATGGCGGCGGAGAAGGCAGCGTTGCGGTCGCCCTGCCCGCTCGGCTGCAAGGGGTTCAGCACGCCGATATCGGTGCCGTAATTGTCCAGCAGCTGGAAGCGCAGGAAGTCGAGGTCGGAGGCCGGCGTCCCGCCATTCGGCGGCCAGGCGTCACGCCGCGACGCCAGCGGCTGCGCCTTCGGAAAGGGCGGCTGGCCCCCGGTGAAGCCGTGGCGCTGGCGCATGCCCCAGGTCTGCAGGTGCTCCCACCAACGGTCGGACAGGAAGGGCTTGAACTCGGTGATCACCTTCGGCCGCGGGTGGATGTCCACGTCGATCAGGCCGAGCGTGGCGGCGGCCGGCTTGCCGGGCACCTGGATGGGCTGGATGACGTTCATGCCAGTGCTCCCTCTCGGAGACGATCATAGGTAGCGAGCGCATTGTCGCGCATCAATTTCGGCAACAGCGTGTCCGGAATGCCGGGCGGCACCGCGGCGTCACCGTCGAATTGCCAGTGCGGCCAGTCGGAGGCCCAGAGCAGCATCTTATCCGAGCGCAGATGGTCCAGCACGCGTTCGACCGCCTCGGCCGGCGCGTCGAAGGGTTGCACCGTCAGCCGCACCTGGTCGCGGATGATCTCGGCCGGCAGGCGGTCGATCCAGGGGATCTCGAACCGCACGCCCTTCCAGGTCTTCGACAGGCGCCAGAGGAAGGCGGGCAGCCAGGTCACGCCGCTCTCCAGCAGCACAACCTTCAGCTCCGGGTGCTTCACCAGCGCGCCCTCGGTCAGCAGGCTGGCCAGCGTGCTCTGGAATCCCTGCTGGTTGGCAGCGTATTCCTCCAGGTACCAGGAGGTCCAACCGACCGAGGTCTGCGGATGCCGGTAGGCGCTGCCGGCATGGATGCCGAGCGTGAGGCCGTGCCGCACGCAGGCCTCGTAGATCGGCCAGTACTGCCGCTTGCCGAGCGGGTTCTCGCCCAGCGCCAGCGCCAGCACCTGGACAAAGCGGCGATCGGGGCCGAGCCGCTCGATCTCCCCCACCGCCGCTGCCACGTTCTGCATGGGCAGCACGATGGAGGCGCGCAGCCGCTCGTCGCGGTCCAGCCACTCGGCGCGCGTCCAGTCGTTCAGCGCGCGGGTGAAGGCCACCGCCATGTCCTGGTTGAGGACAAGCTGCACGCCGTAGAGCGGGTTGAGAATGGCGGTCCCGACCCCGAAGCGGTCCAGCACCTGGGCGCGCAGCAGGTCCACTGTATCGGCGCCGCGGCCATCCGGCGTGCGCCAATCGGCGCGGATGGTCTTCGGCGACTTCACCGGCCAGGACTGGCTGTCGAGCGTGGTGATACCGCGTTCGGTCACCTGGTCGGCCCAGAAGGCGTCCATGTAGGGCGTCAGCGCCTTCATCCCCGGCACCATGGGGTGGAGGTCGCAGTCGATGCTGTTTGGCAGCAGAGCCATCGGGTTGGCAGTCTCTTGGCGTTTCCGTGGCATGGTCGCACGACCGACCGGCCAAGGCCAAGGCCCGGCCGTGGCAGATCTCAGAACCGGCAGTCGGTGACGGCGATCCCGTCACGGATTTGCGGCTCGCCGGACAGGCCGGCCGGGCACCAGGTCCGCAGATCGGCGACATAGGGGTTGGTGGCCGGGAAGACGCGCCGCAGGGATGGCAGGGCCTGCTGTGCCAACTCCCGCGTCGGAAAGGCCAGGGCGGTGACGAACAGGCCGTTGCGCAGGAACACCCGAACCGGCGCCGCCGGCGGGTTCGCGCTGGCCCAGGCCTGTGCCTTGACGATCTCGTCCTTGGCGCCGCCCGCGCCGAGGCTGCTGTCCGACGACAGCATGGCCGCGAAGGGCGCACCGGCGGAGGCCAGGGCGGGGGCGCGGGCGGGCGCGGCCACCGGCGGCGGGTCAACCGCTTCGGGCCGGGGCTCCGCCATGCCCCGCATGGTGGGCCGCGCGGGGGCAGTATCGGCGAGCCTGCTGGTGGCTTCGCTCAGCTTGCGGCCAAGCTCGGCATTCTCCTGGCGCAGGCTCTCGGCCTCCGACAGGAAGCGGTCGCGTTCGCCGACGATGAGGTTGAGGTCCTGGCCATGGAGCTTGACCGATCCGCCCTCGATGGTCAGGCCGGGCAGGTTCGGCTCCTGGCTCCGTCGGCTGTCGATCACCTTGACCTTCTGGCCCAGCACGTTGATCTCGGTGGTGTCGAGCACGAAGCGATCGAGCAGCGGGAACCAGCCGGGCACGATCATCACGAGCCCCATGGCGAGCCAGAGGATCAGGCGCTGGAACGCGTTGAGCATCGCCGTCAGGGCGTCAGCGAAGGCCTTCATGCTGAATCTCCCGCACGTCTGGGAGCCGGCGGGACGGGGTTTGGCCCGCTGGACGTCACGGGTTGGTGAATAGCATGGTGCGGCATCGAATCAAGGCGACGCCGGACCCTCTCTGCCGTTCTGGGCGGTCAGAAGCGGGCCGACAGACATCACTGCGGGGCGGCGCCAGGCGTGGCGTTTCGGCCGGCCCGGGCCCTGGGGCGTGCTGCGTTCGCCTGCGCGCATGGTGCATGCACCGGCCTTTGTCATGCGCGGGATGCGGGGTTTTCAACGCGTCCGCCCCAACGCACCCCGCTTCAGGCCCGGATCCTGGGCGGCAGGGGGAATAGCGCGACGGCGCGGGCCGCCAGCGGTCATCCACCAGGTCAAGCATATGCCCCGCGGCGCAAGCATCCTCGTCGCGTCGCAGCTGGGTCGTACCTTTTTTCCGACGCCATGATCGCTTTGGTTAACCCGCCGGATACCGGCGCCACACATGAGACACGCAAGAGAGCGCCCGTCGTCAGCAAGATGATCTTCGTGAACCTGCCAGTGGCCGATCTGCGCCACGCCGTCGCCTTCTACGAGGCCGGTGGGGCGACGGCGAACCCGATCTCCTCGGACGACACGACGGCCTGCGTCGTCCATTCCGAGACCGTCCAGACCATGCTGCCGACGCACGCGCTATTCCTGCAATCCAGCCTTCGCCTGGTCGCCGATGCGCGCGCCGCCTGCCAGGCGCTGCTGTGCCTTTCCGCCGAGAGCCGCGTCAAGGTGAAGGGCATCGTCGCCCGCGCTGGAGCAGCCCGCGGCACCGCGGACCCGGGCCTGAAGATGGACGGCGGCTTGATGCATCGCCGCAGCTTCGAGGACCTCGCCAGCCACACCTTGGAGGTCATGTGGACGGACATGGACGCGGCCAAACTCGCCATGGCGAAGGACTGAAGCAGATCGCCGGACGGCGGGACCGCCTGTAAGCATGGAACTGCTTTGCAGCCAACGCGCTACGGCGGCGTGCCGAGCCGAGGATGCGGCACGTCGCCTGAGGCCCATAGCCGCGATCGCGCCCTGCGGCAGGCGTCCCGAGAAAACTGCGGAGACCTGGCAGGCGCGCGCAACCCAAGGCCTGGGGAGGAAATGGCTTCCTCCCCCGATCATCAGCGTGTTCGTCAGGCGGCGGCGGAGGGCCGCGACTTCATCCGCTCGACCAGCGCGACCACGTTGGTCAGTTCCGGCTTCACCGGCTGGCCGACCTGCGCGCCGAAATCGAGGAAGCAGAACAGCAGTACATCGGCCAAGGTCAGGCGGTCGCCACAGACGTACTGGCGCCCGGCGATCAGCTCATCCAGCCAGGCCAGCCTCTCCTGCGCCGTCAGCTTCAACTCGTCCGCCGCCTGCGGGATGCAGCGGATACGGTTCTGGAACAGCTTGAGCCCCTGGCTGAAGCGGAAGCCGTTCGCCATCGGCTCGATAATGTTGAGGTCGATGCGGCGGCACCACATCCGGCACTCGGCGCGTTCCTGCGGCGTGGCCCCGATCAGGCTGGTGCCGGGGGTGATCTCGTCGAGGTATTCGCAGATGGCGGTGATCTCGGCAAGGATCGAGCCGTCATCGAGTTCAAGGCACGGCATCTGCCCGGCCGGGTTCTTCGCCATGTAGGCCGGCTGGCGATTCTCGCCGCCGCGCAGGTCGATGGTGGTCTTCGGCAGTTCGATCCCGCGCTCGGCCATGAACATGCGGACGACGCGCGGGTTGGGTCCCACGGAATCATAGAGCAGCATGATGGTTCCTCCCTTAGCTCAACCCCTGGCTACCATGCTCCACATGGCGCCGACCAGCGGGACCGTGGCGACCAGCCCCCAGACGATCCAGCGCCGGCCGAGGCGGAAATAGGCCTCCGGAATCTCGCCGCCAGCAGTGAAGTCGCGCGCCATGCGCGCTTGGCGGATCTGGATCGGCACCAGCAGGAACAGCCAGATCATGCCGGCGACGACGAATTGCGCCTCCGACCAGACCAGCCAGTCGTCGCGCAGCGGATCCATCCCCGCCATCCAGGCCATGACGAAGCCGCCGACCACCAGCAGGATGATGCCCCAAAAGGTGAAGAACCAGTCGGTGATGGTGACCAGCCGCTGCGCGAAGCCGATGATGAGCGGGTCCCGGGTGCGGTCGGCGTAGAGCTTCCAGATCGAGGTGACGGTGACGTTGCCGACCAGCAGCACCACGCCCGACAGGTGGATCAGCTTCCAGAATTCGTAGCTCACGCCTGGCTCAACGTCCCAGCCACACCGTTTGTGCCTGCACGACGATGCGCGCCACGCGCGCCGCCACCTCTTCCGCCGTGATGGAGCTGACGGGATGGTCAATCACCACCGGCACCAGCCCCGGCATGCCGAGCGCGGCGCGGGTCAGCGCTGTCTCCTGCACGAACTCCGTGGTGATGATGCACGCGCTCGGCACGCCGAGCCGTTCCAGCGCGATGCTGTCCCGCACGCAGCAGGAGCAGCAGGAGCCGCAATCGCCGATCGCGGTCAGCACGATGTCGCACTCGGCGGCCAGGCGGGCGAGCAGGTCCGGCGCGGCATCCTTGGAGAAGCTGTGCTTCACCGCGTAGGTGACGGAGGCAAAGCCAAGCTGCGTCTCCAGCGCCGCCTGCGCGCCGCGCAGCAGCTTGTTGGCGTTCCACTTGCTGTTGTCGAGGATGCCGAGGCGGAGCCCAGCCAGCGCGGTGGGCCGCGGCGCGACCGGCGTCTCGGCGCTCTCGACCCGGCCGCGCGGGTCGAAGACAAAGTGGCTGCCGGCATCCAGTGTCGTGAGCATGGCCTTCCTCCCTCAGATCGCGCAGACGCCGTCGGCACATTCCGGCCCATTCGGCACCGTCGCCTCGCCGACCGGCTTGACCACCGGCGTGTTCATATGCCCCCAGCCGGGAATGAAGGCGGAGAACCTCCCGGCATGCCCGCCGACCACGAACAGGTGGATGTTATCGGCGCTGGGCACGATCGGGATGCGGCTGTCCGGGTCCCGCTTGTACCATTTCGGCAGGTTGCGGTTGTAGACGCGGCCGTAGCGGTGGTCCCGGCTGATCAGCCGGAAGGCGTTGCCGCTGTGCATCCACAAATAGTGGCGGATGTCGTGCCGGGTCCAACCGTGCCGGGCGATGTCGCGCGCATGCTCCAGCCCCAGCGCCACCGCGCAATGGCCCGACAGAACGGCGTTGTTCGACGCGATCGTGCTCATCGCCGAGCAGATGGTGTCGAGGATGCCCTCGGGGTCGTTGCATTGGTGGTCGGTGACGCTGTGCGGCGCCTCGGCCGCCATTGCGAAGACCGTGCTGTCCGCGGGCTTCCAGCCATGTTCGACATGGTAGGGGGCGAAGGGGCTTTCGGCCTCGTTCTCGCAGATGGCGTAGCTGTACTTCGCCGGGTTGCCGAGCGTGCATTTGTCGAGATCGGGCGGATGCGCGCCGCCGACGTTCAGCATCACCAGGCGGATGGCGCGGCCGATGGTCGCATTGGCGCGGTTGCCGGGGCCGAACGCATTGGCGCCGCCATTCATCCCGATGGCGCGGGCCGCCGGCCCGTTCACGATGACCAGGGGGGCGGCCATGTGCGTCGTCGCCTGCACGCCGTTCAGGTTGAAGGCGGGATCGCACAGCGCCAGCATCGCCGCCCGCAGCACCGGGGCGTATTCGGCCAGGCAGCCCGCCATGACGGCGTTGATCGCCAGCACCTCCCGCGTCAGCAGGCCCCAGCGCGGCGCCACCCGGCACTCCACCAAGTCCGGATCGCCGCCCAGCGCGGCGACGAAGGCGGCGACCTTCTCCGGCGTCGGCGGCACCACGGGCAGGCCGTCGGTCCAGCCTTGCGCGTAATAGTATTCGACCAGGTCGGTGCCGGCGGCGACGGCGGTGGCGATGGACATGCTGGGTCTCCCGGGGCGGCATCCTGCACCGGCCCGGGGCAGGGTTCCAGCCGCCCCCGATAGCGGGCTAGCATCCCCCACCCATCAAGGGGAGGAACCCGCCATGATCCACGAACTCCGCATCTATCACTGCCTGCCGAACCGCCTGCCGGCGCTGCTGAACCGGTTCAACACCGTGACCCTGAAGCTGTGGGACAAGTATGGCATCCGCCAGGCCGGCTTCTGGACCACGCTGGTCGGCCCCTCCAACCACGCCCTCTACTACCTCGTCGCCTGGGAGAGCCTGGCCGAGCGCGAGGACAAGTGGAACCGCTTCGCGGTGGACCCGGAATGGGTCGCGGCGCGCACGGCCTCCGAGGCCGACGGCCCGATCCTGGAGCGCGTCGAGAACCTGTTCCTGCAGCCGACGTCCTTCTCGGCCGTTAAGTAGCGTCATGCAGCCGTCCCACCCGACCTTCGCGACCCCGCCGGGCTTCCTCGGCATCACGCGGCAGGACGGGGGGGCGGCCTTCTGCGTCGCCGGCATCCCGCTGGATATCGGCACCACCAACCGCGCCGGCGCCCGCGACGGGCCCGGCGCGATCCGCCGCGCCAGCCGCATGCTGGTCGATGGCGGCCACCCGCTACATTGGGTGGACCCGCGGGAGATGGACCTCGCCGATCTCGGCGAGTTTGAGATCGCCCTCGGCGACCTGGCTGGCAGCCTGGCGCTGATCGAACGCCAGGCCGCCGCGTGTCGTCACCTGGTCGCGCTGGGCGGCGAGCACGGCATTACCCTGCCGTTGCTGCGTGCCCTGGCGCGGCAGGTCGGCGGGCCGCTCGGCCTGCTGCACATGGATGCGCACCTGGACACATGGCCGGACAGCTGGGGGCAGACGCTTGCGCATGGCTCGGTCTTCTACAACGCCATCAACGAAGGCCTGGTCGACCCGAAGCGGATGATCCAGATCGGCATCCGCTCCCCGGTCGACCGGCCGACCTGGGACTGGACCGTGGCGCAGGGCGTCACCATCGTCCCGGCACAGGAGGCGCTGGAATCGACCCCCGCGGCGCTGGCGGCGCAGATCCGCGCGGTACTGGGCGACGCGCCCAGCTACCTGTCCTTCGATATCGATTGCCTCGACCCCGCCTTCGCCCCGGGCACCGGCACGCCGGAGGTGGGTGGGCTGGCCACCTGGCAGGCGCAGGGCATCCTGCGGCGGCTGGGTGGGCTCGACTGGCGCGGGATGGACGTCGTCGAGGTCGCGCCGGCCTACGACCAGGCCGAGATCACCGCGCTGGCCGGAGCGACGATGGCCTGGGAATACCTGTCCCTGCTGGCCAAGGGCTGATGCCGGCCGGTAAGTTTCCGGCCATCCCGCGCCCCTTCGGGCGGACATGCCTGCCATGCGCGGTGGGTCCTGAAAAAAAGCATGGCAATTTCCGCGGAGACCCACTATTTCTCCGGCCGCGCCGCTCCTGAGGGGTGGCGCTGACGCCATCGCACGTGCCGCGAGCCCTTCCTTTGGGCACAGCAACGACGGGACGCGTCCTTTTCGTCCATGCCGGCCCCGATGGGGGCCGGGGGCCTGAGGGATTGTCTATGTCGCTCGAACGCTCCGCGGCGGTCGGAACTCCGCACCGCATCGTCTGAAGCCCGCCCCGGCCAAGCCGGTCGCCGCTCCATTCCCGTTTGCCGATCCGCCGCGCCGCCACGCGCGGCGTGATGCTGTGAGGATTTGCCCGAGATGGACCTGATCCGCGCCCGCGCCGCCGTCGCCCCGCTGCGCCACGACGTCGATGCCCCCACCGCACTGCCGATGGTGGATGCCCTGGTCGCCGTTGCGCGGCCGGAGGAGCCGATGCACTGCCTGCGCCCGGCCGCCATCGCCGCCGCCGCCGCCGGCTTCGTGCAGGGCTTTCCCGGCGAGACTCTCTACGCGGTGAAGTGCAACCCGGAGCCCGCCGTACTGCGCGCGGTGTGGGAGGGCGGCGTGCGCCATTTCGACTGCGCCTCCTCCGCCGAGGTGGCGCTGGTGCGGACGATGTTCCCCGCGGCCGGCATCCACTTCATGCACCCGGTGAAGGCCCGCGGCGCGATCCGCGAGGCGTGGCACCGGCATGGCGTGCAGGACTTCGTGTTCGACACGGCGGAGGAACTGGCGAAGATCCTGGCGGAGACCGGCGGCGACGCGGCGCAGGGCCTTGGGCTCTTCGTCCGGCTGGCGCTGCCGAAGGGCGTGGCGCGATACGACCTCTCCGGCAAGTTCGGCGCGGAGGCGGCGGAGGCGGTGGCGCTGCTGCGCGCCGCCCGGCCGCATGCGGCGCGGCTCGGCCTGCACTTCCATGTTGGCTCCCAGTGCCTGGAGCCGCTGGCCTGGCGTCGTGCGATGGAGCTTGCCGGCCAGGTGATCCGTGCCGCGGGCGTGTCGGTCGAGGTGGTGGATGTCGGCGGCGGCTTCCCCGTAGCTTATCCGGACGTCACGCCGCCGCCGCTCGGTGCCTTCTTTGCCGAGATCGAGGCGGCCTTCGAGGCGCTGGACCTGCCGGGCGCCGTCCTGTGGGCCGAGCCGGGCCGGGCGCTGGTCGCCGGCGGCGGCAGCGTGGTGGTGCAGGTGCAGCAGCGCCGGGGCCCGGACCTGTACGTGAATGACGGCGTCTATGGCGCGCTGTCGGATGCCGGCGCGCCGGGCTTCGTCTTCCCCTGCCGGCTGATCCGGCCGGACGGCGTCGCCAGCGACGCGCTGCAGGGCTTCGCGCTGTACGGCCCGACCTGCGACAGCGCCGACCGCATGGCCGGGCCGTTCTGGCTGCCGGAGGATGTGCGGGAGGGCGACTGGATCGAGATCGGCCAGCTGGGCGCCTATGGCGCCTGCCTGCGCACCGCCTTCAACGGCTTCGACCGGGCCCGCCTGGTCGAGGTCCGCGACCGCCCGATGCTGGGCGACGAGGACGAGGTCGCGGTCGCTCTCGCGGCCTGACATCGGATTGCCTTTTTACAGCGGCGGCCCTGCCGGCCTATGCCGGCGGGGTCGCCGCACCGCGTGCCGAGGAGTACCCTTACCGTGATCCATGCTTCCTTCTCCGGCCGCCTGGTGATGCTTGGCTTCGGCAGCATCGGCCAGGGCGTGCTGCCCCTGATCCTGCGCCACATCGACCTGCCGGCGGACCGCATCACCATCGTGACCGCCGAGGAGCGCGGTCGCGAGGTTGCCGCCGAATACGGCATCAAATTCGTCCTGCAGGCGGCGACGCGGGAGAATTACCGCGACCTGCTGACGCCGCTGCTGACGCAGGGCGACTTCCTGCTCAACCTGTCGGTCGACGTCTCCTCGGTGGCGCTGATGGAGCTGTGCCGCGAACTGGACGTGCTCTACCTCGACACCGTCGTGGAGCCCTGGCTGGGCGGCTATACCGACCCGTCGCTGACGCCGTCGCAACGCTCCAATTACGCGATGCGCGAGAGCGCGCTGGCGCTGCGCGAATCGCTGCGCGGCGGCCCGACCTCGGTCACCGCGCATGGCGCGAACCCGGGGCTGGTCAGCCATTTCGTCAAGCAGGCGCTGCTGGACATCGCCCGCGACACCGGCGCCCCGGTGGCGAACCCGCCGCCCGCCGGCGACCGCGCGGCCTGGGCGAAGATCGCCCAGGGCCTGGGCATCAAGGTGATCCACATCGCCGAGCGCGACACGCAGGTCGCCGACGGCCCGAAGAAGCCGGGCGAGTTCGTCAACACCTGGTCGGTCGACGGCTTCGTCGGCGAAGGCTGCCAGCCCGCCGAGCTGGGCTGGGGCACGCATGAGAAGGCGCTGCCGGAGGATGGCCGGCGGCATGTCGGCGGCTGCGGCGCGGCGATCTACCTGCTGCGGCCCGGTGCCTCCACCCGCGTGCGTACCTGGACGCCGCTGGAGGGGCCGTTCCACGGCTTCCTGATCACCCATAACGAGGCGATCTCGATCGCCGACTACTACACGGTGCGCGGGGCGGACAGCCGGGCACACTACCGCCCGACTGTGCACTACGCCTACCACCCTTGTGACGACGCGGTGCTGTCGGTGCATGAATTCGCCGGCAAGAGCTGGCAGCTGCAGCCGGAGAAGCGGCTCATGACCACAGAGATCATCCGCGGCATGGACGAGCTCGGCGTGCTGCTGATGGGCCACAAGAAGGGCGCCTATTGGTACGGCTCGCGCCTGACGATCGACCAGGCGCGCGCGCTGGTGCCGCACAACAACGCCACCTCGCTGCAGGTGACGGTGGCGGTGCTGGCGGGCGTGATCTGGGCGATGGAGAACCCGCGCCGGGGTCTGGTGGAGTCCGACGAGCTGGACCACGACCGGATCCTGGAAATCTGCCGTCCGT
>JBMOJU010000054.1:0-20847 GCA_049315625.1 Paracraurococcus sp. | reverse complement strand
CCTGGCCGTCGACGCGGACGCTCACCGTCTCGGCGCTGACCATGGAGAAGTTGAAGAGGGTGGAGTTGAAGGCGACGCTGGTGTCGCCCTTGCTCCAGGTATTGATCGCGGCCAGTTCCGCCTGCACCGCGGCATCGTTCACCTGGCTGCCGTTCATGGTGATGACCACCTGGTCGGCGCCGGTGCCGGCATCGATGGTGTCGAAGCCCTGGCCGGGCGCCGCGCTGTAGGCCAGGAAGAAGGTATCGTTGCCGGCGCCGCCGGCCATCGAATCCGCGCCGGCGCCGCCATCGAAGCGGTCGTTGCCGCTGCTGCCCAGCAGCGTGTCGGCGCCGGCGCCGCCGCGCAGCACGGCGTTGGAGCCGGCGGCGAGGCCCGAGGCGTCGAGCAGGTCAGCGCCCGCGGTCCCGGTGTAATCGATCTGAGCCATGAAGGTTTTCCCGTTCCGAAGCCATGGATCGGGCGCAGGGCGGCCCGGTTCGGCGGTGCCGTCCGGCGGCCCTGCGCCCGACCCGCGGGGACCCTGCCGAGGAAATGGAAACGGCGCGCCCGGAATTGCGCAGGATTATCGGAATTGCGCAGAGAATTACTATTATTCACAGACCGATAACGTAACGCACACGGGTGATCGGCATCGCCCATGCCGCGTCGGCCGCGCCGCCGGGTGGTGCCCTCGCCGGCCGCCCTCCGGGGCAGCGCCATGGCCGCGGCGTTGGTCCAGGCGGCCGCCCGCCGCCCGCTGGCCTGGCTCAGGCCATCAGGAAGTGGTCCATCGCGATATGGTCCAGAAGGGTCACCGGCACCGTGACCGTCGGGTTGAGCGTGGTGATGCGGAGATCGTCGATCTCGCCCCAGCCGCCACGCACCAGCGTCGGCGCCTGGGTGTCGAGGGTCAGCTCGACCACGCCGACCTGCACGCCGTTCAGGAGGCCTTCGACCCGGATCTCCTGGTCCGTCCGATGGGAGGCGGTCAGGTAGACCTGCTCGAACCGGAAGATGCCGCCATCGTGCCGGGTGATGTCGACCGGCGTCGCGCCTTGGGCATTGAAGGCGACATGGCCGCCGGGATCGATCTGGCCGTTGATGTACCCCGGCTGGGGGTAAAACGTCGCATCGACCACGCCCAGGTGCGTGGACGGACCATGCCAATTGAAGCCGCGATAGCCGTCCGGAATGGAGGCAAAGGCGCCGGTGGTCACGTCCTCGAAGTCGATCGGGTGGACGTCGATCTCGTCCAGGCTCTTCAGCACGCCGTCGAGCCGGACCGCGCCCGATTCGACGTTGGTCATGTCGAGGTGGAGGATGTCGGACACGAAACGCCCGCCGGGGGAGACGGCATTGTCGGCCAGGAAGGTCTTCAGCCGCCACACCTCCAGCCGGAAGGCGTCGGTCAACTGGGCGGAATTGACGGCGATGACGATCTGGTCGTGGCCGGTGCCGCCGTCGACGGTGTCCCGCGCGCCGCCATAGGCGTTGTCGCGGACGATGAAGAACTGGTCGGCGCCCCCGCCGCCGAACATCGAGTCCGCGCCGGCGCCGCCCTCGAAGCGGTCGTTGCCGGCGCTGCCGAGCAGCGTGTCGGCCCCGGCGCCGCCGCGCAGGACGCCATAGGAGCCGGCCGCGAGGCCCGAGGCGTCGAGCAGATCGGCGCCCGCGGTGCCGGTGAATTCGATTTGTGGCATGATGTTTTCCCGTTCCGAAGCCATGGATCGGGAGCCCGCATGCCCGGTGGGGCGATGCCATCCGCCGGCCGCGCCCCCAATCCGCCGGGAGCCTGCCGAAGAAGCGGATCAGGCGCGCACGGAATTGCGCAGGCCTATCGGAATTGCGAAAGGGAACGTGGAATATTTTTCCGCGTCCGGCGTCATCATGCGCAAGAAAGACAAGCATTTCTTTGTTTTGTAAAGAACATTGTAATTTTCTATTTTTAAAATCACGAATTAGTGATAAATACTGATCGGCATTACGACGGCCAGCGGCCTTGTCGTCGCCATGGTTTCACGGCCATACCGGCGCGATATGTCGGCTTTGAGCCTTTGTCGGCTGGCCGCCCGTCCGGAGGCACCGTCGATGCTGCTGCTGCACCGCTACCCGTCCATGGCGTCGCGCGACCCGGAAGAGCTCTTCTGGACGCTGCGGGCGCGGCTGCCCGACCTCAGCGGCTTCCGCGCCACCCGCGACGGGTCCCGCCCCTGGCGCGCCCGCAGCAACGCCGTGCCGCTGCGCAGCGCCAGCCTGACCGCGGCCACCTTCTCCGCCTTCGCCGTCTCCGGGGAGAGCGGCCCCTGGCTGCGCCTCGCCCTGCCGCTGAACCGCGGCTACCGCATCCGCTTCGGCCGCATCGACCGCATCGAACAGCCCGGCACGGTGGCGGTCTATCCGCAGGACCGCGGCGAGATCGAGGTGCCGGACGGCTGGTCCGCGCTGCGGTTCGACTGCCCGCGCGCGGCGATCGAGCAGGCGATCCGCGACCTCGACGGCACGGTGCCGGCGGTCACTCTGCGGGAAGGGCTGGACCACGTCCCCGCCGCCGCCCTGGACGGCTTCAAGGCCAACCTGCAGCGCGCCGTCGCCATGCTGGACGAGGCGCCGGAGTTGCTGCTCGACGCGCCCGCCTTCCGTGGCGGGATCGAGGATATCCTGCTGCTCTCGGCCGCGCAGGCACTGATCGCCGCCGCGGGCCCGGCGGCGCGGCCGGCGGCGGACGCGCCGCAGGCGCTGGGCCGGGCGATCGCCTTCATCGAGGCGCATTGGGCGCGCGACCTGCGCCTGGCCGAGATCGCCACCGCGGCGGGATGCAGCATCCGCACCCTGCAGGCGGCGTTCCGCGCCCATGCCGGCGCCACCGTGCTCGGCTTCCTGCGCGACCGGCGGCTGCGCGAGGCGCGGGCCCGGCTGGGCGCGGCGCCGCCCGCGGAGACGGTGGGCGCGGTGGCGCTCGGCTGCGGCTTCACCCATCTCGGCAGCTTCGCGGCCGAATACCGCACGGCCTTCGGCGAGACGCCGTCGGCGACCCTGCGGCAGGCGCGGGTGCACTGACAGCGGCGCGCTACGCCTTCGCCGGCCGCTGGCGGTAGACCGCCTGCACGAACCCCGCCATCCGCGTCAGCCGCAGCTCCGCCACCAGGTCCCGCAGCACCGCCGGCATCTCCGCCAGCCTGGGGATCGGCGCGCCATAGCCCTCCGGCAGCAGCACCGGCGCGGCCGCGGTCGCCATGGCGATGTCGGCCAGCGTCACCCGGTCGCCGGTCAGGAAGTCCCGCCCATCGGCCAGCAGCGCGTCGCATTCGGCGAAGACCGTGCGGATCACCCCCAGCGAGGTCGTCGCCTTGGCCTCCGACAGGCCGAGCACCTTGCCGATGAAGCCACGGAAGATCGGGTAGGCGAGTTTCGTCGCGGCCACCTCCCACCCCGGCGCGCCACGGCTGAGCGGCATGATCATGATCCCGCGCAGCGGCAGCAGGTGCCAATAGGCGAAGGCCGCGGTCGCCGCCGCCAGGTCGTCATTCGCCCGGTGCCACAGCGTCTCGACCGTCGCCGCCTGCGCCGGCCCTGCCGGCACCAGCCGCCGCGGGGCGTCGACCTGCGTCTCCGCCCAGTCGATGATCGGCCGCGCGCCGGCGATGGCGGGCACCGTGCCGGAGATGACCGGCAGGTTGATCGTCCGCGCCCGCGCCAGGGCGATCAGGTTGGCGACAATGGCGATATGCGGTCGCTCGGCATAGGCGATGCCGTGCTGGTCCAGCACGAAGCGCGTCAGCTCCCCGTCGATCATCGGCGGGAAGGTCAGCAGCGTCGCCGGCGCCGCCGCGGTGGACGGGCCGCCGGCCCTCGACATCTGGTTCATCCGCGTCCCTGCTCCGATCCTTTCCCCTATCCTGCCACGGGCGCGAGGCCGGCGCTGTGCGGAAACACGCGCTTCGCCACGGCGACCGCCAGCTTCGCCGCTTCCGTCTCGCGTTCCGCATTCCAGACCAGCGCGACACCGACGGAAGCCACCGGCCCGGCCAGCTCGCGGAAGCCGACGCCGGGCGGCCGCAGCACCGCCATGCCCGAGCTGACCAGCGCGACGCCCAATCCCGCCGCGACGAAGGCGAGCTGCGCCATGGCCGAGCCGACCTCGCGCACCGCCACCGGCTCGAACCCCGCCGCGCGGCAGGCGCTGATCTGGGCGTCGAAATAGGCCGGGCTGATGCTGCGCGGCAGCAGCATCAGCGGCTCCTGCGCCAGGGCCGAGAGCGGCAGCGGCCCCGGCCGGCCGAGCAGCGCATGCCCCTCCGGCAGCGCCACCACCAGCGCGTCGAGGCCGAGCCGCAGCACCCGCAGCGGCGGCCGGTCGCGGTCGAGCCGGGCGAGCGCGAAATCCACCTCGCCGCGGCGCAGCGCCTCCACCGCATCGGCCGTGTCCATCTCCTCCACCGCCATCGCCGCCTCCGGCTGGGCGTCGCGCAGCGCCCGCACGAGAGGCGGGAGGAAGTCGAACAGCGCGGAGGTGACACAGGCCAGCGCCATCGGCATCTGCCTGCCGTTGCGCAGCTCGCGCGCCAATGCCTCGACCTGCTTGGCGTCCTCGGCCAGGCGGCGGATCACCGGCAGCAGCGCCTCGCCCTCCCGCGTCGGGCGGGCGCCCTTGCGGGTGCGCTCCAGCAGGCGGACGCCGAGCTCGGCCTCCAGCGCCTGGATCTGCGCCGAGAGCGGCGGCTGGCTCAGGCCGAGCCGCGCGGCGGCGCGGCCGAAATGGCCTTCCTCCGCCACGGCGAGGAAATGCGCCATGCGGCGGAGGATGCGGAAATCCATGCTCATTCCTTGGGACACGCGCCGGCGGGCTTTTCCCGGCGCGCCATCGGCGATACGGAAACCCTATCGATCCACCGCGTCAATCGGAATGGACGAGGGGCGCGGGCGGCACGACAAAGCGCCGTTCCGTCGAGTCACCGGCCACATCAAGGGGGAACCACACCCGCCATGCAGATGCATCCCGTCAAGCTCTACCCGTCCAAGGCGCTGCTGAAGCGCGAGGACCAGCTCGCCTGGAAGATGGCCGGCGTCGCCGCCGACAAGGTCGCCGTCCAGAAGGACGTGCAGGCGATGATCATCAACCGGATCATCGACAACGCCTCGGTCGCCATCGCCTCGGTCAACCGCAAGCCGGTCGTCTCCGCCCGCGCCATGGCGCTCGGCCATCCGAAGAAGGGCGGCGCGACGATCTTCGGCATGCCAAACGCAAAGGGCTTCTCCCCCGAATGGGCGGCCTGGGCGAACGGCACCGCGGTGCGCGAGCTCGACTTCCACGACACCTTCCTGGCGGCCGACTACTCCCACCCCGGCGACAACATCCCCCCCGTGCTGGCGGTCGCCCAGGCGATGGAGAAGTCGGGCAAGGAGCTGATCCGCGGCCTGGCCACGGGCTACGAGCTGCAGATCGACCTGGTCCGCGCCATCTGCCTGCACGAGCACCGGATCGACCACATTGCGCATCTCTGCCCCTCCGCGGCCGCCGGCATCGGCACGCTGCTCGGGCTGAAGCAGGACGTCATCTACCAGGCGATCCAGCAGGCGCTGCACGTCTCGGTCAGCACCCGGCAGTCGCGCAAGGGCGAGATCAGCACCTGGAAGGCCTTCGCCCCGGCGCATGCCGGCAAGCTGGCGGTCGAGGCCGCCGACCGCGCGATGCGCGGCGAGGGCGCGCCGAGCCCGATCTATGAAGGCGAGGACAGCGTGATCGGCTGGATCCTGTCGGGCCGCACCGAGGCGGACAAGAAGGGCCGCGCCGCGGCGTATGAGCAGGTCTACTACACCGTGCCGCTGCCGGCCCCGGGCGAGGCCAAGCGCGCCATCATGGACAGCTACACCAAGGAGCACTCGGCCGAGTACCAGAGCCAGGCGCTGATCGACCTGGCCTTCCGGATGCGGGAGCAGGTGCCGGACACCGACGCGGTGGAGCGGATCGTCATCCACACCTCGCACCACACGCATTATGTTATCGGCACCGGCGCCAACGACCCGCAGAAGATGGACCCGAAGGCCAGCCGCGAGACGCTGGACCATTCGATCATGTACATCTTCGCCGTCGCCCTGCAGGACGGCACCTGGCACCACGTCGACAGCTACGCGCCGAAGCGCGCCGGCCGGGCCGACACGGTCCGCCTGTGGCACAAGATCGAGACCACCGAGGACCCGGAGTGGACCCGCAAGTACCACTCGCGCGACCCCGAGGAACTGTCCTTCGGCGGCCGGGTCGAGATCTTCCTGAAGGACGGCTCGAAGCTGGTCGATGAGCTGGGCGTCGCCAACGCCCATCCGAACGGCGCCCGGCCCTTCGGGCGGGAGCAGTACATCCAGAAGTTCCGCACGCTGACCGAGGGCATCATCTCGGCCCGCGAGGCGAACCGCTTCCTGGAGGTGGTGCAGGACCTGGCCAAGCTGCCGGCCGGCGAGCTGCACATGCTGAACGTGGCGCTGCCCGCCGGCACGCTGCTGGAAGGCAAGCCGGGCATCTTCTGAGCCCGGTGGCGGGCGGGGAGGGGAGGATGGCTGCGGCAGGCGGAAACGCCGGAACCGACGTCACGCTGCGGCCCGGATGCGCGGCGGATGCCGCCGCCCTGGCGCGGCTCTTCCTCGCCGCCCGCGCTTCGGCGCAGCCCCGCTTCGCCGAACCGCATGGCGAGGCGGCCGTCGCCGCTTGGCTGGCGGGCGTGCTGCTCGCCCGCCACCGCGTGACGGTCGCCGCCGCGGGCGGCGCCGCCATCGGCTATCTCGGCCGCGATGGCGCGGCGGTGCTGCACCTGTATGTCGCGCCGGCCTGGCAGAGGCGCGGCGTCGGGGCGGCGCTGCTGCGGCAGGCGCAGGCGGAGCTGCCCGCCGGCCTCGCCCTGGTCGTCTTCGAGGCCAACCACGCCGCCCGTGCCTTCTACGCAAGGCACGGATTTCGCGCCGGGGCGTTCCGTCCCGGCACGGCCAATGAGGAAGGGGTGCCGGATGTCCGCTACGTCTGGGCGCCCACCAGCCCCACGCTGACCTGAGGAACGCGAACCATGAGCGAAGCCACGCAGAAGCCGGAGATCTACAAGGGCCTGGTCGGCGTCTATGCCGACACCTCCGCGGTCTCCAAGGTGATGCCCGAGACCAACAGCCTGACCTATGGCGGCTACGCCGTGCAGGACCTGGCCGAGAATTGCAGCTTCGAGGAAGTCTCCTACCTGCTGTGGCACGGCGAATTGCCGAACGCCGCGCAGCTTGCCGCGTTCAAGGCCGAGACCTCCTCCCAGCGGGAGATCAGCCCGGCGCTGCACCGCGTCATCCGCGAATTCCCCGCCGACGCCCACCCGATGGATGCGATCCGCACCGCGGTGTCCTTCATGGGGCTGGAGGACCCGGAGGCGGCCGATGTCTCCGACGCGGCGCAGCGGCGGAAGGCGATGCGGCTCTATGCCAAGATCCCGACCGCGATCGCCGCCGCCTACCGCGCCGCGAAGGGGCAGGACGTGGTGGCGCCCGACCCGAACCACAGCTTCGCCGAGAACGTCTTCAACCTGATCCAGGGACGGGTGCCGCAGCCGGAGGTGCTGAAGGCCTTCGACGTCTCGATGATCCTCTACGCCGAGCACACCTTCAACGCCTCGACCTACACGGCGCGGCTGGTGACCTCCTCCGGCGCCGACCTGCACGGCGCGATCACCGCCGGCATCGCATCCCTGAAGGGGCCGCTGCATGGCGGCGCCAACGAAGCCGTGATGCACATGCTGAAGGAGATCGGCGACCCGGCCATCGCGCGGGAGTGGCTGCAGAGCCGCTTCGACCACAAGGCGCTGGTCATGGGCTTCGGCCACCGGGTCTACAAGTCGGGCGACAGCCGCGTGCCCACGATGCGGAAGTATGCCGAGAAGATGGCCGAGGTGGTGCAGGACCGCACCTGGATGGAGATCTCCCGCATCCTGGCCGATGAGATGCTGACCAAGAAGAACATCCACCCCAACCTCGATTTCCCTGCCGGCCCTGCCTACTACCTGATGGGCTTCGAGATCCCGCTGTTCACGCCGATCTTCGTCGCCTCCCGCATCACCGGCTGGGCGGCGCATGTGTTCGAGCAGGGCGCCGACAACCGGCTGATCCGCCCGCTGTCCTGGTACACCGGGCCGGAGCAGCGGCCCGTGCCGCCGCTGGCGGCACGCTGAGTCGGATGATGCCGGTGCTGGCGGCGCGTTAACGCCGCGTTCGGATCCGCCGTCGCGCCGCAGCGCGACGGCATTGCTTCGGGGACGGCCGCCGGTGCATCCGGCGGCCGTTGCCGTCTTCGGCCTCGCCTCGCAGCGCGCATCGCGCAGCAAGGCGATGCGGATCGCAGCGCCCGACGCTGCGCCGCGACGTGCGGCACGCGACGCGGCGTCACGCGCGCGCGCGGAAAATCGTCACGCGAATTGCGTTTTCGTTTGACAGGCTGGTTGCGTGTGCAGATAGCGTGCGACTGCGCATGATGTTGCACGCGATTCGCGCGATTCGAATTCTCTCGAACGCAGCGACAGAATGCCGCAGCAGGGAAGGACGGTCCATGGACCGCAGGCAGCACGGGATGGCGGCGCGCAGTGCCGGATGTCCCGCGCCAACGCAGGGCACGACGATCGTGCCCGGCGAGGGGGACGCGGCGCTCAGGGATGCGATGCGGCAGGATGCCGCCGATCGCCCGTTGCCGCTTCCTGCCCGCGTGATCTGGACAGCGACCTCGACGGCGCCACGCGCTACGGGATCCGCGCGCCGCCGCCATCGCACGACCGATCCTGCTTCCACCCGGGCCGTCCGCCGAACGGTGGTCCGGCCCACCACGGAACGCGCAAGGAGATCCTGACCGTGACCGATACCCCCGAGACCCCCGCCACCGGCACCGCCCAGGCGATGGCGATGTCCACGACCCGCCGCACCGCGAAGAAGCCCGCCACCGCGCGCGGCCGCGTCGCCGCGAAGAAGCCGGCGGCGCGCAAGCCTGCCGCGAAGAAGGCCGTCGCCAAGAAGGCCGCGCCGAAGAAGGCCGTCGCCAAGAAGGCTGCGCCGAAGAAGGCCGCCGCCAAGAAGGCCGCGCCGAAGAAGGCCGCGCCGAAGAAGGCTGCCGTGAAGAAGGCCGCGCCGAAGAAGGCCGTCGCCAAGAAGGCCGCGCCGAAGAAAGCCGTCGCCAAGAAGGCCGCGCCGAAGAAGGCCGCCGTGAAGAAGGCCGCGCCGAAGAAGGTCGCCGCCAAGAAGGCCACCACCGCGAAGAAGGCCGTCGCCAAGACGCCGACCGCGCGCAAGGCCGCCACCACCCGCAAGCCGGCCGCGAAGGCCGCCGCGCCGCGCAAGGCCGCCGCCCCGAAGGCCGCGCCGAAGCGCGCCGCCGCCGCCAAGGCGCCGTCCTCCTCGCGCTCGGAAGCCGCGAAGAAGGGTGCCGCCACCCGCGCCGCGAAGAAGGCCGCTGCGGCTGCCGCCGCCGCCGCGCCGGCGCCCGAGGCGACGAGCGACGACACCGCGGCGACCTGATCACGCCGCCGATCCCGGCGAGAGGGCGCCGTCCCGCAAGGGGCGGCGCCCTTTTCGCGACCGCGTGTCGCCGCAGCCAGGGCGGCATGCCTTCGGCGTCGCCCGCGCATCCCACCCTGGCCAAGGATGTGCCGCGCGCTTCAGGCTGTTCGACGAGTCTGCCTCAAGCCATCACGCGCCATGCGGGCCGCCCGCCAGCCAGCGCGCGCCGCGGGCATAGAGCGCCTCGACCTCCGGCCCCTTGAGGCCGGGCATGTCGGTCTTCACCTCGTAGCCGATCTGCGTCTGCAGATAGGCCAGGTGCCGGTAGCCTTCCGGGAAGCGCGCCAGCAGCGTGGTGTCGAGCTCGAGCCGCGCCGCCGGGTCGATCGGGTCCATGCGGTCCTTCTCGTAGATCGGCTGGCGCAGCACCACGCCCCAGCGCCCGTCGCGCTTCTCCAGAAAGTCGTGGAAGCGGCCGGTGCAGACCACGTCCACCGTGACGCCATGCACCGCGGCGCGCTGGCTGATGGTCATCTTGGTCTGGGCGATGGCGCGGGTGCCGGCGACGTCGGCGCTGTGGCCGCCGAGGAAGTGGAGGATGGAAACGCCCTTCTCCCACCCGGCGATGCTGGCGGCGATGAACTCCCGCCACGGCGCCTGGCACCAGGTGGCGCACATGTAGCCATCCTCATGCCAGCAGGTGGCGAAGCGGTCCCAGTCGCCGGCGTCGCGCCACACCGCCCAGTTTTCCACCAGCGCGCGGATGGCGATGCGGTCGAGCAATTCGTCGTTCATGGTCCTAGCCTTTCCAGCTGCCGAAAAAGGCGAACTCGTTGATCGGGCGGCGCTGCCGCGGCGCCGTCTCGCGCTGCGCCAGCGCCTCCGGCAACGCCTCGGGCGGGCCGGGCTCGCCCACCGCGATGGCGGCGACGGGGTCGAAGCCTTCGGGGATGGCGAAGGCGGCGCGCGCCGCGGCGGCGTCGTAGCCCGCCATCTGGTGCGCCTGCAGCCCGAGCGCCGCGGCCTGCAGCGCGAGCTGCGCCATGGCCGCGCCGGTGTCGTGCCAGGCGTGGCGCATCGGGTTGCCGTTGTTCGGGTTGTGGCTGCGGGCGACCGACAGCAGCAGCACCGCGGCGTTGCGAGCCCAGGACTGGTTGTTCGGGGACAGCACGCCGATGAGCTTCTCGAAGGCGTCCGGCTCGGCGTCGCGGCGGGCGACGATCAGGTGCCAGGGCTGGAGGTTGTTGCTGCTGGCGGCCCAGCGGGCGGCTTCCAGCAGGCTGTCCAGGGCGCCGGGCGGCAGCGGGGCGGCGGTGAAGCTGCGCGGGCTCCAACGCCTTGCAATCAGCGGATCGATGGGATGGGCGGCGGGGGCGTCGCGGGCGGTCATGGGCGGCTCCTCGGGGCTTGCGCGGGGTATGGTCGGCGCTGGGCGCGGCGGGTCAAGGGTGGCGGCGGGGCGGGCGGGTGCCATATGCTGCCGCGAGGAGGCCGGCCCGATGAACGCCCCGTTCGACCGCAAATCCGCGACGCCGCGCGCCGACTACCGCGGCGACCTGCATGCCTGGGCGCGCGAGCAGGCGGCGCTGCTGCGCGCCGGGCGGATCACGGAGGCGGACGCGGCGAATATCGCCGAGGAGCTGGATGACGTGGGGAGCGAGCAGTACGACAAGCTGGAAAGCGCGTTGCGCGTGCTGCTGACGCATATGCTGAAGTGGGACCACCAGCCGGAACGGCGGGGGCGGAGCTGGGGGAACACCATCGCCACCCAGCGGAAGCACGCCGCGAAGGTGCTGCGGAAGAATCCCAGCCTGAAGGCCAGCCTCGACGAGGCCGTTACCGAGGCGTGGGACGACGCCAGGCGCGATGCCTCCACCGAGACGAACCTGCCGATCGGCACCTTCCCCGAGGCGATCCCCTACGACTGGGCCGCCATCATGGACCGCCCCTTCGAGTTCGACCCGGCCGCCTAACCGAAGGTCGCCAGCAGATCCTCCACCTCGGCCGGCGTCAGCGTGCGGGCGTTCTGCCCGCGCAGCATCAACGCCAGCTTCGCCGCCTCCTCCAGCTCCTCCGCCGCATAGACCGCGTCGTCCAGCGTCTTCCCGCTGACCACCGGTCCGTGATTGGCCAACAGCATCGCCCGCGCATCCTTGGCCGCCGCGGCGATGGCGGGCTCCATCGCCGCATCGCCCGGGCGGTAGTAGCGCACCACCGGCAGCACCCGGCCGACGCGCATGACGAAGTAGGGCGTCAGCGGCGGGATCGGCGCGGCCTCGCCCGGCGTCGCCAGGCAGGCGATGGCGGTGGCGTGGGTGGAATGCAGGTGGACCACGGCGCCGGCCTCCGCCCGCGTCTCCAGCACCGCGCGGTGCAGGAAGACCTCCTTCGACGGTTTGTCGCCCGAGACATGCCGCCATTGCAGGTCGAGCTTGCTGATCCGCGCCGGGTCGAGCCGGCCGAGGCAGGAATTGGTCGGCGTCATCAGGTAGCCGTCGGCCAGGCGGACGCTGATGTTGCCGGCGCTGCCGACGCTGTAGCCGCGGCCGAAGAGCAGGCGGCCGTGCTCGGCCAGGCGGTCGCGGAGTTCGGTTTCGTTCATGGTCCGTCTCCAGAAGGCTGGGGAAGGAGACACTCCTTCCCCAGGCCCCATCGTCGTTTTTTCTGAGCTGGAAACCGGGGGGAGAGAGGTAGCCCTCTCTCCCCCGTCTCACACGCCGAATGCCTTGAGGAAGAAGTCCCGCGCCCCGAAATTCCCCGACTTCAGGGCCAGGTGCAGCGCCGCCCCTTCGGCGTAGGTCCACGGCACGCCCGGGTCGATCTCCGGCCCGATGCGCAGCGCCGTGACGCCCAGCCGCGACACGACGGCGCCCGAGGTCTCGCCGCCCGCCACCACCAGCCGCCGCACGCCGCGCGCGACCAGGCCGGCGGCGATCGTCGCCACCGCGTCCTCGACCAGCGCGCCGGCGGCGTCGCGCCCCAGCTTCGCCTGCAGCGCCGCCACCTTGTCGGGCGGCGCGGAGGCCGCGATCACCACCGGGTGGTCGCCGAGCTTGCCCTCGACCCAGGCCAGCGCCTCCGCCGCCAGCGCCGCCGCATCCGGCGTCGCCAGCACGTCGAGCTCCAGCGTATGCGCATGGTCCCGCGCATAGCCGATCTGCCCGAGCGTCGCGCGGGAACACGACCCCGCCACCACCGCGGCATGGCCCTGCATCGGCGGCAGCGCGGCGGCGGCCTCGCCGCGCTCCGGCAGCAGGCCCTTGGCGCGGAAATTCGCCGGCAGCCCCATGGCGATGCCGCTGCCGCCGGTGATCAGCGCGTGGTCGGCCGCCGCCTCGCCGATCGCCACCAGATGCGCGTCGGTGACGGCATCGACGATGGCGTAGCGCCAGCCGCTTTCCTTGAGGCCCGTCATGGTGTGGCGGATGATCGTGGCGCCCTGCTCCACCACCGAGAAGGGGATCAGCTTCACCGTCCCCGTGGTCTGCCGCCCCAGCACGCGGACCAGGTTGGCGTCCTTCATCGGCGTGAGGGGATGGTTCTCCATCCCGCTCTCGTTCAGCAGCTTGTCGCCGACGAACAGATGCCCCTGGAACACGGTGCGGCCATTGGTCGGGAAGGCGGGGTTGGCGAGCGCGAAGCCGCAATCCAGGCGCCTGACCAGCGCATCGGCCACCGGGCCGATATTGCCCGCCTCCGTGCTGTCGAAGGTCGAGCAGTATTTGAAGAAGATCTGCCGGGCGCCTGCCGCCAGCAGCGCCTCGCAGGCGGCCAGGCTTTCGGCCACCGCGTCCGCCACCGGCGCGGTGCGGGATTTCAGCGCGACGATCACCACGTCGGCCTCCGGCAGGGGACCGGTGGGCATGCCGATCACCTGCACCGCGGTCATGCCGCCCTTCACCAGGGTATTGGCCAGGTCGGTCGCGCCGGTGAAGTCGTCGGCGATGCAGCCGAGCAGGGGCATGGTCGTCTCTCTTCCGTCAGTGCACGGCCCGTTCTACCCCGCCCCGGGCGCCGCGGCGATCACCCCGAGCGCGCGCAACGACATCAGCATGATGTTCAGCCCGAGCGCCGCCTGCACCACGCCCAGCACCGTCCCCAGCACCATCAGCGGCATGCCGAGCCAGCGCAGCACCGTGGCGGCGAACAGCATCGCCACCAGGTTCAGCAGCATGATCACCAGCAGCAGGCCGACGATCGCGCCCTTGTCCGCCCAGCCCGGCGCCAGCGTCATGTAGATGATGACGGCGGCGATGCCGGACGGCGTGACGATGATGGGGTAGGCCAGCGGCGTGGCGGCCAGCCGCAGCTCCGGCGGCTCGGTGGGGGCGGCGCGCGGGCGCGGGTTGAAGGATTCCAGCAGCCCCTGCAAGGCGACCAGGAAAAGCACCAGCCCGCCGGTCAGCGCCAGCACCGGCGGCGGCACGGCGTAGTTGCGGAGCGACTGCACCCCCATGGTGCCGGCCAGCAGCACGATGCAGGTGGCGAAGACGAAGCCGCGGATCGCCAGCTTGCGGCGCAGCGCCGGCTCCGCCCCCGCGGTCATGCGGTGGAAGGGGCCGAGGATCTTGATCGGGCCCAGCAGCAGGAAGAAGAAGCCCCAGATCTGTACCAGGCTCGGCGCGCCATCGCCGCCCATGCCGTACACTCCCGCCGCCGTGAGGGGACAGTATCGGCGCAGCGGCAGCCCCGGCGCAAACCGCCGTTATAGCGGCGTGCCGTCCTTGCGGGTGTAGCGCCAGCCGCCCTCCGGCCTCGCCTCCGCCACCAGATCGTCCTCGGGGTAGACGGCGCTGTCGCCCGGTGTGCGGTCGCCGATCTCCAGGTAGACCACGTCGGCACCGCTGCGGTTGACCAGATGGTGCGCCGCGCCGGCGGCGGCGAAGCCGGCGCAGTCGCCGGGTGCCAGCAGCCGCTCCGCCTCGCCCACCAGCAGGGTCGGCGTCCCCTCCAGCACATAGATGAACTCGTCCTGCCTGGCATGCGCGTGGTGCAGGGAGGAGGCGGCGCCGGGCGCCAGCCGCGTCAGGTTCACGCCGAAATTCACCAGGCCGAACAGGTCGCCCAGCACCCGCTTTTCCCGCCCCGCCATCTTCGCCGCCAGGTCGGGCGGGTAGCTGCTGGCGCGCGCCCGGGGCGGCACCGCCGCGGCGTGCAGGCTGATCGGGCGGTCGGTCATGGCGCGGTCTCCGTCAACGGCTTGCGCAGCCAGATGCGGTCGCCCTTGGGCGGGTAGGGCAGGCGGGCGAATTCCGTGTAGCCCTGGCGTTCGTAGAAGCCGGGCGCCTGGAAGCTGAAGGTGTCGACATAGGCGGAATGGCAGCCGCGCTCCCGCCCGCGCTGCTCCGCCGCGGCGATGATGCCGGCGCCGAGGCCGAGCCGGCGCAGCGGTTCCTCCAGCCAGAAGTAGCGGAGGAACATCCAGCCGGCATAGGTCTCGCAGTGCAGGCCGCCGACGATGCGGCCGTCGGCCTCACGCAGGAAGACGGCGAGCGTCTCCCACGGCTGGTGGCCGGGCCAATGCTGCTCGTTGAAGACCTCGAGGCCTTCGGGCAGCACGTCGATATCGGCCTCGCTGGGCTTGTCCTCGACGCTGAGCGTCAGTCCGGGGGGTAGGTCCATGGTGGGAGCCTAGCAGCCTGCGTAGACCGCCCGCCACGCCCGCGATGACGCTGCCCGTGGCGTCGCAAGTACGGCGCCCAGGTCCGGGATCCAGGCCGCCTACCGCCCTCCCGGCAGCGCCAGCACGTCGCGGTGCCCGATCCGCGCCGTCAGCCGCCGCGCTTCCGCCTGGCGCTGCCGCACCGCCAGCCAGGCCTCGATCCGCGCCGCCCCGCGCCGGTCCCGCGCCACCGCCGCCGCGACATGGCCGCGCACCAGCTCGCCCAGGAAGTCGCCCGCCGTCTCCCGCAGCACCGGGTGCGGCAGCGCGCCGCGCGCCCGCACCACCCAGGCGCTCGGCGCACTTTCCACCGTGAAGCCGCGCGCGCCGAACACGGCCGCGATCGCCGCCGGCGCCGCCGGCCCGAGCGCCATCCCGCCGAACCCCTTGTCGCGCGCCTGGTCGCGCCGGAACCCGGCCGCCACCAGCGCATCCGCCGGGTGCGGCGGGGCGAAGCCGTCGCGGCCATCGACGCAGAGCGCGGCGTAGAACGGGATCCGCAGCGCCGCCGCCATGCCCTCCAGCCAGGGGCGGGAGACGAGGTCGTACAGCGCCGAGCTCAGCACCGCATCGGCCTGGTGCAGCGGCAGGTTGTCCGGGCTCTCGGCCAGATCGGCGACCAGCGCCTCGATCCGCCAGGCGCCGCCTGGCGCATGCACCAGCAGCGTGCGCTTGTTCGGCGCGGTGACCGGAAAGCCCATCTGGTCGGCGCGGTCGGCGATCTCGTCGAAGGCCGCCTCCGCCATCTCCGCGCTGCTGTCCACCAGCGTCCACGCCTGGGCGCGGCCGATCCGCGGCGCCAGCCAGCGCAGCAGGCTGCCGGTGCCGGCGCCGAGGTCGATCAGCCGCGGCCGTGCCGGCAGCCGTGCCAGCAGCCGCGCCGCCAGCGCCTCGGACCGGGCGAAGGCGTCGAAGGGCTCGCGCAGGTCGAGCCAGTCGAGGTCGAAGGATTCGCTCACGCCCGCTCAAGCTCGGCAGCGAAGGCGGCGGCGCGGTCGGACCAGCGCGGCAGCGCCTGGCCGGCGGCCCAGGAGGCCGCGGCCATTTCCTGCCGCATCTCGGCATCGAAGAGCACCCGGCGCAGTGCCTTGGTGAAGGACACAACGTCGCCGGGCGGCGAGATGGCGCCCGCCTCCATCGGCACGATGTCGGCGATGGCGCCGCCGGCGGTGATCGCCAGCGGCAGGCCGCGCGCCATCGCCTCGGCCGCGGCCATGCCGTAGCCCTCCCAATGCGTCGCCAGGGCGAAGAGGTCGGCGCGCTGGTACAGCGCCTCCAGCGCGTCCTGCGGCAGCTCGCCGGCGAAGGTCACGCGTTGCGTGACGCCCAGCTCCTCCGCCAGTCCGCGCAGCCCATGCGCATGCACCGCGTCGCGCGCGCCGCCGGCGATGGTCAGGGTCCAGTCGAGGTCGGGCATCCCGGCCAGCGCGCGCAGCAGCACGTCATGCCCCTTGCGCGGCACGAGCGTGCCGACCGAGAGGATGGCGACGCCGGGGCCGCCCGAGCCGGGCGCGCGTTCGGCCGGGTCGGTGCCCGGCTCGACGACGCCGATTCGCTCGGCGGGGACGTCGAATTCCGCCACCAGCCGCTCGGCCGTGTGCGCGGAGGTGGCGATGAGCCGGGCGAGGCGGGGAAAGAGGTCGCGCTCGATGCCGCGCAGCGCGTCGCGGTCCTCGGCCGGCGCGCCGTGTTCCAGCGCGGTCGGGTGGTGGATCAGCCCGACCGCGCGGCGACGGATCATCTCCTCCGCCAGCGCGGCGAAGGCGGGCAGGCAGAGCCCGTCGACGATCGGCAGCGCATCCGCCGGCAGGGCGGCCAGCGCGGCGCGCGCCGCCGCCTCGGCCGCCGCGTCGGGCAGCGGGTGGTGGCCAGCCAGTTCCACCACCTGCACGTCGTGGCCGAGGCCGCGCAGCCCCTCGACCAGGCGGCGGTCGTAGATGTAGCCGCCCGAGACGGTGTCGAACGGCGCGGGGACGAGCAGCGCCAGCCTCACCCGACCGCTCCCTCATACGCCGCCCAGGCATTCGGGCTCTCGCGCAGCAGCACCTTCAGCGAGGTCACGTTGCCGCTCTGCGCGCCCAGCCGGCCGTCGCGCAGCGCCGCGGCCAGCAGCGCGTGGATGTACTGGCAGAGATATTCGGTGGTGGTGTTCAGCCCGGCGAATTGCGGCTCCGCGTCCAGGTTGCGGTAGTCCATGGTGTCGAGTGCCTTGCGCAACTCGATCTTGGCCAGGCCGATATCGACCAGCAGGTGCAGGTGGTCGAGCTTCGGCGCGCGGAACTCCGCCTCCACCGCGAAGGTGGCGCCGTGCAGGCGCTGGGCCGGGCCGAACTCTTCGCCGCGGAAGCTGTGCGCGACCATGATGTGGTCGCAGACCGTCAGGGAGAACATCGACGCACTCTCTTATGGATAGGTGATGACAGGGCAGGGCGGCGCGGCGGCGCCGGCGGCGAGCAGGCCGGGCAGCGCCGCGGGCAGATCGGCGAAGCGGGCGACCGGGGCGCAGAGCGCATCGAAGCGCGCATCCGCCAGCAGCGCCAGCGCCAGCGTCAGGCGTTCGCCATGGCTGCGCCGGCCGCGCATCGCCGGGGCGACGGCGCCGACCTGGGTGGACAGGATGGACAGCCGCCGCGCATGGAAGGCCTCGCCCAGCGGCAGCGGCACCATGCGGTCGCCGTGCCAGCTGGCTTCGACGATGCGCGCCTCGAAGGCGGCGCGGTCAAGCGCCAGTTGCAGGCCGGCGGCGCTGGCGCTGGCATGGATGATCAGCTCCTGCTCCGCCGGCGCATCCTCCGGCCGTGCGAAGCGCAGGCCAAGCGCTGCGGCGAGCGCGGCGCGGCCGGGGTCGAGGTCGACGATGGTCGGCGCGATGCCGGGGATGCGCGCCAGCAGCGCGGCGGCCAGCAGCCCGACCACGCCGGCGCCGATGACCAGGCAGCGCTCCCCGGCCAGCGGCCGAGCATCCCAGAGGATGTTGAGCGCCGTCTCCATGTTCGCCGCCAGCACCGCGCGGTGGTCCGGCACCGCATCCGGGACGGGGACGCACATCGCCGCGGGGGCGAGGAAGCGGTCCTGGTGCGGGTGCAGCACGAAGACGCGGTGGCCGAGCAGCGCCTGCGGCCCGTCCTCCACCACGCCCATGGCGCAGTAGCCGTACTTGACCGGGAAGGGGAATTCGCCGGCCATCAGCGGGGCGCGCATGACCGGCCATTGGCTTTCCGGCACGCGGCCTTCCAGCACCAGCCGTTCCGTGCCGCGCGAGAGGGCGGAGGCGCGCGTCCGCACCAGCGCCTGGTCCAGGCCACGCGGCGGCAGGACTTCCTCGCGCAGCTCGGCGATTCCGGGCGCCACGGTCCAGAGCGCGGTCGCCTTCATCGGCGCGGCCGCGCGGCGCCGCGCTCCTCGCGCGCGGTCACCCGCACACCCCCGGCCGCGCCCGGTCCAGCGCGATGTCGAACAGCACGTCGGGGTCGAGCGCGTGCACGGTCCAGGCGAAGCGCAGCCCGTCGGCGATGCGCGCCGCCTCCGGCAGGGTGAAGGCCGGGATGCCGGAGCCGAGCAGCACCGGCGCCACCGTCACGTGCAGCCGGTCGAGGCAGCCGGCGGCGAGGAAGCGGCTGACGGTGACGCCGCCACCCTCGACGAAGATGCGCGCCAGCCCGCGCGCGGCCAGCGCCGCGAGGATCGCCGGGATCGCCAGCCCGCCCACCGCCACGTCGCGCGGCAGCCGCAACACCTCGGCGATGCCGACCCGATCCGGGCCGGGCGCGTCGGCCGCGCAGAGCAGCAGCGTCGGCGGCCCGTCGCGGAACACGCCGTAATCCGGGCCGAGCCGGCGGTCGGTGTCGAGCACCACGCGCACCGGGCTGGGCCCGGTGCAGGCGCGCGTGGTCAGCCGCGGGTCGTCGCTGCGCACCGTGCCGGCGCCGACGACGACGGCATCGCACAGCGCGCGCAGCCGATGCGTGTGCAGGATGTCGCCGCGCCCGCCGATCCATTGCGAGGAGCCCGACAGGGTGGCGATCCGCCCATCCAGCGTCTGCGCCAGGCGGCCGACCACGATGCAGCCATCCGCCGCGCGCGGCGCCGCCAGCAGCGGGCCGAACAGCGCGCCGAGCGCCCCGCCGGGCGCCTCGCGCCGCGCCAGCAGCGCGTCCCACTCGGGGCTGAGCGTTACTCCATCCATCGGGCCATCCATGCGGCGCGGACCTTGCCGGAACGACAGCGCAGATGCCAGCGCATCACGGCCTTACAAGGGCGTGCGGGAAGAAGGGCAGCAGCCATTGCGCCAGCAGCCCCGCCAGGATCGGCAGCAGGCCGGAGGCGAGCAGCCGGATCAGGATGAAGCGCGCCCCCAGCACCGGCCATTCCCAGGCGATCACCCGGTGGAAGCCGAGGATCGCCCAGCCGGTGATCAGCGCCACCATTTGCGGCCCGCCTGCGCCCGCCTTGATGAAGGTCAGCACCAGGGGGAAGGAGACGAAGGGCCCGCCGGGGATGAAGCCGCCGGCGAAGGACGCGATGGCGATGCCGGCCAGGCCGCTCTCGGGCCCGAGCCAGCCGGCGGCGACATCGGCCGGGATCAGCTCCGCCAGGAAGGCGGCCATCGGCAGCGCGGCCAGCAGCAGCGGCAGCACCCGCAGGATGGTGTCCTTCGTCTCCCGCAGCGCACGTTGCGCCGTCGGCACGCCGCGCCGCAGCGCCAGGCCGAAGGCGCCGAGGGCGAGGACCCAGAGGATCGCCTGGCCAAACGTCATGCGCTTCTGCCCGGCGGTTCCCACGCGATGGGGATGCGCCGCGCCACCGCGCCGGCGATGACCGAGAGCGGCAGGCCGCAGAGGAACCTCGCAAGCGCGAAGTCGGCGCCGAGCAGCGGCACCTCCCACACCAGGACCCGCTGGAAGCCGTTCAGCGCCCAGGCGACGATGAAGGCGATCAGCGCGCCGCGGTCGGCGCCGGCCTGGGCGAGGACGAGGACCAGCGGGAAGGCGGCCATCGGCCCGCCCGGCATCGCCATGCCGCACAGCGTCGCCACCAGCAGCCCGCGCGTGCCCGATTCCGCCCCCATCCACTGCGCCAGCGCGCCGGGCGGGATGAGCTGCTTGAGGCTGCCCGCCAGCAGCAGCCCGGCCAGCAGCGCCGGCAGCACGGTGAGGAAGACGCCGCCCGCGACGCCGAGCGCCCGCTCGAACGCCGCCGGCCCGTGCAGCGTCCAGACCAGGCTGCCGGAGACGACACCGATGGCCAGGATGATGGCGAGGCTGGAATGGCGGCGCAGCAGGCCCAGGAAGCGCAACATCGCCGCCGGTCCGCGACCCGCTACAGCCGCACGCCTTCGGTCTGGAAGCGGTCGGTGGTGCTCTTCTGGAATTCGCTGTCCAGCACCACGGCGGCGCAGACGGCGATCGCCAGGGCGGCGAGGATGCCGGTGAGGATGGCCTTCACGGCAGGGATCTCCCTTGGGTCGGCACGCCTATGGGTCCGGCCGCGCCGGCGTGCAAGAGCGTTTCGGCCGCCGCCAGATCCTCCGGCGCATTGGCGTTGAAGAAGGGGTCGATCGGGTCGATCGGCCATTCCGCCGCGGCGCAGCCGAAGCGGGCGGTCCAGCGGTCGATCTTCTTCTCGCCGGCCAGCAGCGCGGCGCACAGTTCGCCGCGCAGCGCCACGGGCCAGAGCGCGATCGGCGGGTGGGTCCAGCC
>JBMOJU010000382.1:0-4743 GCA_049315625.1 Paracraurococcus sp. | reverse complement strand
ACCTCGGCTACGACACGCAGAAGGACCTGTCGCCGGTGCTGCTGTTCGGCACCGCGCCGATGGTCATCACCACACCCAAGGCGCGGCCCTGGGCCGACATGCCGGCGCTGCTGGCGGCGGCGAAGGCCAAGCCGGATACCATCACCTTCGGCACCATCGCCAACGGGTCGCTGGCGCACCTGACCATGATGCTGCTGCAGAAGGCGGCCGGCGTGCAGCTGGTGCATGTGCCCTACCGCGGCGGCGGGCCGCTGGCGATCGCCGCCGCGGCCGCGGAGGTCGACCTGCCGACCGCGACCGGCACGATCTTCGTGCAGCAGATCCAGGCCGGCAGCCTGCGGGTGCTGGCGAGCACCGGGCCGAAGCGCTGGACCGGGCAGCCGGAGGCACCGACCTTGCGCGAGCTGGGCATCCCGGTGGAGGGCGAGGCCTTCTGGGGCGCGCTGGCCCCGGCCGGCACGCCGGCGCCGATCCAGGCGCGCTATGCCGAGGCGCTGCGCAAGGCGATGGCGGTACCGGCGGTGCAGGAGCGGCTGGTCAACGTCATGGGGATCGACCTGGCGCCGCAGGACGGCGCCTATTTCCGCGATTTCCTGGACAAGCAGATCGAGACCTGGGGCAAGGTGGTGCGCGACAACGCGATCAAGCCGGACTGATCCCGATTGACGGGACCGGGGAGACTCCCGTCTCCCTGGTCCCGAGGATGCCTGCCATGCACCGCCGTTCCCTGCTGGCCTTCTTCTCGACGCCGGCCTTCGCGCAGACCTGGCCGAGCGGCCCGATCCGCATCATCGCCCCCTTCCCACCCGGCGGCAGCGTCGACACCATCGCCCGGCTGCTGGTCCCCTCGCTGCAGGCCAGCCTCGGCGTGCCGGTGGTCATCGAAAACCGATCGGGTGCCGCCGGCGCGCTCGGCACCGCCACGGCGGCGCGGGCCGCGCCGGATGGCCAGAGCTGGGTGCTGGTCTTCGACAGCCACGCCACCATCAACGCGCTGAACCCGCAGGCCGGCTTCGATGCGAAGCGGGACTTCGCCCCGGTGATGCTGGTGGCGACCGCGCCGATGCTGCTGACCACGCCGATGCCGCGGCCCTGGCGGAGCCTGGCGGAGGTCGCCGCGGCGGCGCGGGTCAGGCCCGACACGCTGACCTATGGCACGGTCGGCGCCGGCAGCCTGGCGCATCTGGCGATGGAGGTCTGGCAGCAGACTGCCGGACTCCGGCTGATCCATGTGCCCTATCGCGGCGGCGGGCCGCTGGCGACGGCGGCGGCGTCGGGCGAGATCGACCTCGCCATCGCCTCCCGCGTCGGGCTGGGCGGCCAGGTCGGCACCCGGCTGCGGGCGCTGGCGCAGACCGGGGCGAAACGCTCCCCGGCGCTGCCGGACCTGCCCAATTTCACCGAATCCGGCTTCCCCGGCGTGGTGGCGGAGGCCTTCTGGGGGATGCTCGGCCCGGCCGGCGTGCCGGGGCCGGTGCTGGCGCGGTTCCACGCGGCGCTGGCCGCGGCGCTGGCCGATCCGGCGACGCGGCAGCGGCTGGAGGAAGGCCAGGGCGTCGACATCGCCGCCTCCTCGCCCGAAGCCTTCGCCGCGTTCCTCGATGCACAGGCGGCGCAATGGGGCCAGGTGGTGCGGGAGCGGGGGATCAAGGCGGAGTAGCGCGGCCCGCGGGCAGGCCGGGATCGCGCCCCCGCCCGGCGACGGCAATGCGCCGGTTCGAACCATTGGCGCACGGCGCTACTGACCCGCGCGCCCGTCCCGCAGCAGCGCCACCGCACGCGCCACCGCGCCCGCCCAGTCGCCCGGCGACGGCTGCCGCGCCAGGCGCAGCGAGGGGTACCAGCGGCTTGCCTCCCCCGCCGTACCCCAGCGCCAATCCGGCACAAAGGGCAGCAGCACCACCGTCGGCAGGCCGAGCGACCCCGCCAGGTGCGCCAGCGCGGTATCGACCGTGACCAGCCCGTCGAGCGCCAGCAACATCGCCGCCGTGTCGGCGAAGTCGCCGATATCCGGCCCCCAATCGAGATCGACCAGCCCCGTCCCCGGCCGGCGCAGCGGCGGGCGCTGCAGCCCGACGAGGGCGGTACCGGGCAGGTCGAGCAGCGGCCGCAGCGCCGCCGGCAGCACCGAGCGGCGGGCATCCTGCGGATGGGTCGGCCGGCCTTCCCAGCAGAGGCCCACGCAGCGCAGCCGGGCCGGCCGCCGGCGGCGCCAGGCGGCCACCGCCGCGGCCTCGGCCGCCAGATAGGGCACAGCCGCGGCGAACGCGTCCGGCGGCGTGCCGAACAGCGCCGGCAGGCTGCAGACGAAGGCCATGCGGTCGAAGCCGGCGGGGTCGAGTTGCGTGCCCGGCGCGATCGCCACGCCGGCGGCCTGCGCCAGCGGCGCGAACAGGCGCTGGAGCGCCGGCGGCAGGCCGAGCGTCACCGGCACCCGGGCTTGGCGTGCCGCCGCCGGGATGAAGCGGGCGAATTGGATGATGTCGCCGAAGCCCTGCTCGCCGAGAATCAGCAGCCGGCCGCCCGGCATGGGCTGGCCGTTCCAGGGCGGCGTCGGCACGCGCGGCAGGCCGAGCGCGGGGATGTGCCGGCGTTCCTCCCAGCCCCGCCAGCCGGCGGCGAAATCGCCCTGCAGCAGGCGCAGCAGACCGATCGCGTGGCGGGCCAGCGCGGCATCGGCGCCGCGCCGTTCGGCCTCGCGGTACACCGCCTCCGCCTCGGCGAAGCGCGCCTGGTCGTGCAGGGCGAGGCCGAGCGCGTGCAGCGCCGGGGCGCTGCCTGGCGCGGCCCGCAGGAATTCGCGCAGCATCGGTTCGGCGCGCGGCGCGTCCTCGGCGGCAAGTGCCGCCAGGGCGGCGGCAACGGGCGGGGGCAGGTGCGGATCCACCGCCGCTCCATGCCCGGCTTCCCATCGCCTGGCGAGGGGGTCCAGGCCCGGCATGGCCGGCACGCCTTGACCCCGCGCCCGGCCGGATGTCCCATGCGCGACCATTTTTCGGGAGAGAACGCCATGCGCGCCTGGGCCGTCGTCGAGACCGGGAAGCCGCTGCAGGAAATCGAGCTGCCGACGCCGGAGCCGCAGGGCGCGGAGGTGCTGCTGGAAGTCACCCATGCCGGCGTCTGCCATTCCGACCTGCATATCTGGGAAGGTGAATACGACCTCGGCTCGCGCGGCAAGATGCGGCTGACCGACCGCGGCGTGGTGCTGCCGCTGGCGATGGGGCACGAGATCGTCGGCCGCGTGCTGAAGCTCGGCCCCGATGCGGCCAACCAGGGCAGCAAGGTCGGCGATGTGCGCGTTGTCTACCCCTGGGTCGGCTGCGGCAAATGCGCCGTCTGCCAGCGGGACGAGGAGAATATGTGCCTCACGCCGCGCAGCCTCGGCGTCTACCAGCATGGCGGCTACGCGACGCACGTGCTGGCGACGCATGTGAAGCACCTGGTCGATATCGAGGGCGTCGATCCGGCGCTGGCGGCGACCTATGCCTGCTCCGGCGTCACGGTCTATTCCGCCATCAACAAGCTGCTGCCGATGGACCCGCAGGAGCCGATCGTGCTGGTCGGCGCCGGCGGCCTCGGGCTGAACGCGGTCGCCATCCTGAAGGCGCTCGGCCACCAGCGCATCTGCATCGTCGATGTCGACCAGAAGAAGCTCGACGCGGCGCAGCTTCAGGGCGCGACGGCGACGGTGCTGGCGACCGCCGAGGGCACGACGCAGCGGATCATCGAGGCCTGCGGTGGCCCGGTGGCGGGCGTGATCGACCTGGTGAACGGCACGCAGACCAGTCGCTTCGCCTTCGACGCGCTGCGCAAGGGCGGCAAGCTGGTGCAGGTCGGGCTGTTCGGCGGCGAGATGACCATCCCGCTGCCGCTGATGCCGATCCGCGCGCTGACGGTGCAGGGCAGCTATGTCGGTGACGTCAAGGAATTGCGCGCGCTGATCGACATCGCCAAAAAGGGCCTGATCCCCGGCATCCCGGTGGAGCTGACACCGCAGCGCAACGCGGATGCGGTGCTCAACCGGCTGAAGAACGGCCAGATCACCGGCCGCGTGGTGCTGGTCGCCGAGGCGGCCTGAGGCCACGGCGCCCCCGGCGGGGGCGCCGGACTTGCCGGCCGGGCGGTCGCGGCGGCAGCATGATCCCCGGCCACCCAGGCCGAGGAAATGCCCGCCATGACCCCTGCCCTGCCGCGCCGCGTCGTGCTGGCCGCCGCGCCGCTGGTCGCCGGCGCCGCCGCGGCGCAGACCGCGCCCGCCGCGCCGCATACCGTCAACCTATGTCGAGGCAGCGCCGGCGGCGCAGGACCAGGCGCTCGACCGGCTGCGACCAGGTCCGCCAACTTTCCCGTCACGACCCGCAGAGGGCGTGGGCTGGCCAACGGAATCTCGGTCACTTGAGTGCCGCCAGCGGCGTCCAGCTCCACCAAGCTCAGGGTCTTCAATTCGTCAGCCTCGTCAAAGCCAAAGCCCATCCAGGAGCCGCAGTATCGAATGTGGGAGGCACCGGCTTCCTGCGCGCGATGTAGGTGACCCAGAGCGACGTAGGCTGCCCCGTCAAACATCGATGACGGCACAGTCTCGATGCCGCCCACCTGATTCAAGGGCCGCTCCGCCTCGGTGATTCGACCGCCTTCAACAAAGGCGTGGGCCGTCACAACCCATCGCGCGCCCGGCGGAACATGCAGGCGGGCTTGCGCCAGTTGGGCGGAGAGAGCGTGGGCGGGGCTGGCGATGCCAACATC
>JBMOJU010000053.1:0-20921 GCA_049315625.1 Paracraurococcus sp. | reverse complement strand
GCGGTACTGCACCGGCCAGCCGACCGGGGGGCCGAGTTCCAGCGGATAGACCCGACCGATGGCTTCGGGGAACTGCTCGGCCAGAAGCTTTTCCAGCCGCGGCTGCAGCAGGTCCCGCGCCGGCAGATCCTTCGCCACCACCACCGCCTGGGCGAAGAAGGGGTTGGGGAGCTGGGCGTTCAGCGGCAGGTAGAAGCGGATGGCGCCGCGGCCGACATAGGCGCTCCAGCTCTCGACATCCGGGTCCTTCGCCAGCGCGGCGTCGAGCTGCTTGGTCGCCGTCTCCGAGGCATGGATCGAGGCGTTCTGCGGCAGGGTCAGGTCGACCATCAGCTCCACCCGGTCGGAGGCCGGGAAGAATTGCTGCGGCACGAAGCGCACCGCCCAGACCGAGACGGCGAAGATCCCGACGGTGAAGGCGATGGTGATCCAGCGCGCCCGCATGGCGGTGACCAACAGCGCGTTGAAGCCGCGCATCAGCAGACCCTGCTTCGCCGGCGCCGCCTGTGCCTCGGCGCTCGGCGCCTTCAGGATGGCGAGGCCGAGCACCGGCGCGAACAGTACCGCGACGACCCAGGACACCATCTGGGAGATGGCGACCACGGCGAAGATCGAGAAGGTGTATTCGCCGGCGCTGCTGGCGGCGAAGCCGATGGGCACGAAGCCGGCGATGGTGATGATCGAACCCGTCAGCATCGGCGCCGCCAGGGTGGTGTAGGCGAAGGTCGCCGATTGTTCCTTGGTGTCGCCGGCGGCCAGCCTTCGGATCATGGCGTCGATCGCGGTCATCGCGTCGTCCACCAGCAAGGCCAGCGAGATGATCAGCGCGCCGAGCGAGACACGGTCGAGATCGATCCCCCAGAGCGACATCAGCGGGAAGCAGATGGCGAGGCTGAGCGGGATCGACAGCGCCACCACCGAGCCGGGCCGCAGGCCGAGCGCCAGGAAGCTGGCGACCAGGGTGATCAGGATCGCCTGCCAGAGCGATTCCATGAACTCGCCGATGGCGACGTCCACGGTGCGCGCCTGGTCGGCAACCAGCACCGGCTCGATGCCGATCGGCAGGTCGGCGACGATCGCCGCCATTTCCGTTCTGATGCGCTTGCCGAGTCCGAGGATGTCGCCGCCTTCTCGCATCGCCACGGCGAGGCCGATGGCGGGCTGGCCGTTGACCCGGAACAGCGGCTGCGGCGGATCGGACACGCCGCGCCGCACCTCGGCGATGTCGCCCAGACGGATCAGCCGCCCATCGGCGAGGAAATTCATCGCACGAACGTCGTCCTCCGTCCCGAAGGCGCCGGAGACACGGACCGAGAGGCGCTCGTTGCCCGTCTGCACCATGCCGGCTGGCTGCACCAGGTTCTGCGCCTGCAGCGCCTGCAGCAGCGCGCCGTAGTTCAGCCCGAGCCCGGCCAGCCGCTCGGTCGAGAATTCGATGAAGACGACCTCATCCTGCGCGCCGAGCAATTCGATCTTCGAGACGTCGGGCACCAGCAGCAGGCGGGAGCGCACCTGTTCGACATGGTCGCGCAATTCGCGGTGGCTGAAGCCGTCCGCGGTGAAGCCGTAGATGGTGCCGAAGGTGTCGCCGAAATCGTCGTTGAAGCCGGGGCCGATGACGCCCTGCGGCAGGGTATGACGCATGTCGCCGATGCGCTTGCGCACCTGGTACCACATGTCCGGCACCACGTCCGGCCCGGTCGATCCCTTCAGGTCGACGAAGATCGTGGTCTGGCCCGGTACGGTGTAGCTGCGCAGCGTGTCGAGATTCGGCACTTCCTGCAGCGTGCGCTCCAGGCGCTCGGTGACCTGCAGCAGCATCTCCTCGATCGACGCGCCGGGCCAGGCGGCCTGCACGACCATGGTGCGGAAGGTGAAGGCCGGGTCCTCGTTGCGGCCGAGCCGGAGGAAGGTCAGCGTGCCGGCCAGCACCGCCAGCAGCATGAAGTAGACGGTCAGCGACTTGCGGCTGACCGCGAAGGCCGAGAGATTGGGACCCATCATCGCGCGGCGCTCACGCTGCCCAGCAGCCGCACCTTCTGGCCCGGCCGCAGCGCCTGCACGCCGGCGGTGACAACGACCTCACCGGCCTCCAGCCCCTGGCCGACCAGCACCCGCGCGGGGTCGAAGCGCAGCACCTCCACCGGCCGCAGCGCCACGGTCTGCGTCGCCGGATCGACCACCCAGACCGCCATCTGGTCCTTCTGCCGGGTCAGTGCGCTGGCCGGCACGTCGATGCCCGCGCCGCCGCCGAGCTCCAGCCGGCCGGTGACGGTGGAGCCGAGCCGCATGCCGGGCGGGGGTGCGTCCAGCCCGACCTTGACGCGGAAGGTGCCGGTCACCGGATCGGCGCGCGGCGAGACCTCCCGCACCCGGCCGATGGTGCGCACCGCCGGGTCCATGGTCAGCGCCACCTCGATCACCGGGTCAGCCGGCGCCTGGTCCTTGAGCGTCGGCGGCACGTCGAACACCGCGTCGCGGCCTTCCTCCCGCGCGATCTGGATGATCATGCGGCCGGGCTGCACGACCTCCCCGGTCTCGGCGCCGCGCGCCGTCACGGTGCCGCCGGCATCGGCCTGCAGGTCGGTGTAGCCCAGCCGGTTCTCGGCGATGTTCACCTGCGCCTGCGCGGCATCCAGCGCGGATTCGGCGCTGCGCAGGGTGCGCGTCGCCTCGTCGTAGCGGACGCGGGTGGTGAAGCCGGTCTGCAGCAGTTCGCGCTGCCGCTGATAGTTGTTGCGCGCCTCGGTCAGCCGCGCCCGCGCCGCCGTCAGATCGGCGCGCGCGGCGCGCAGGCCGTTCTCCTCATTGGTCCGGTCCAGCCGGGCGACGAGTTGCCCCGCCTTCACCCGGTCGCCGACATTGACCAGGCGTTCCACCATCCGGCCATCGATGCGGAAGGCCAGGTTCACCTCGGTCTCCGCTGCGACCGTGCCGGTGAGGGAGACGCTGTCGCCGCCCGTGCGCGGCGCCACGGTGACGACTCGCACCGGCCGGATCTCGGGCACCGGCGGCGGTGCGTTGTCGTCGCAGGCCGCCAGCAATGGCAGCAGGGCGAGCAGGCACAGGAAGCGGGGCAGGCCGCGGCGTGCCGCGTGCACCGTGTCGGTCAACTGGCGCATGGTCCTCTCCATCTCCCTGTTTGCAGAGTAACCGAAGCGGCCAGCCAACGAAACCGCACTTTGCTGCACGCGCGAAAAGCCCCCTCACGGCCGCTTCGGACCGATCGATCCTTCGATCCGGCTCATCAGGTAGGGGTAGAAGGGGTTGGAACTGACGCGAACCAGCGAATCGAGGTCCAGCACCAGCACCAGCACGCCGCGTTCGCCGCGCGGCGCCACCGCGCCGAGCCGCATGCCGAAATCCTCGGCCGGGGAGGGGTCCGGCCGCGCGCCATACAGCCCGTCCGACAGCGGGAAGGGCAGCGCGACATGCGAGAGCGAGAACAGCTCCTGCGGCCACTCGAGGCCGAGCGGCACGACCTGCTCCGCCGCGCCGCCCGCCTCGACCACGCGTTCCACCACCGCGTCCTGGTCCGGCCCGGCATTGGCGAGGACCGCCATGCGGTAGCGGCGCGGCGCCGGCGGCAGCAGGCGGTCCAGCACCGCCTCCGCCGCCGGGCTCAGCAGCGGGCCGAGCTTGGCGTTGCGGTTGATGTCGAACAGCACGATCTCGCTGCCGTTCGCCGGCAGCAGCGCATAGAGCGCGTCGAGCACCGCCGGCGTGCTGACCGTGGCATCCACCGCGGACTGGAAGGTCAGGACCGGCGGCAGCGCACCCAGCCGCCCGGACGCGGCCATCCGGCGCAGCTGTCCCTGAAGCGCCTGGGTCAGCCGCCAGGATTGCCGCGCGCCGTTCACCGGGAAGGAGTTGTACTTGAACGGGTTGAACTCCGGCAGGATGCCCAGCCAGGCGGTCTTGGCAAAGGCCGGCAGCATCGCCGGCAAGGCGGCCAGCCCGGCGAAGCGGGCAAAGGCGGTGATGCCGATCATCGGCGAGATCAGCACCAGCCGGTCCGCCTTCGGCAGCCGCGGGTCCTCGATGGCATCGAGCGCGTATTTCATCGCCAGTGCGCCGCCGTTGGAATAGCCAACGATGTGCAGCGGCAGGCCGGGGCCGATCTGCTTGCGCGCCTCCCGCATCGTCAGCCGGGTCGCGGCCAGCCAATCCTCCCACGTCGAATCGGTCAGCCCGGCCGGCACCGTGCCATGGCCCGGCATGCGCGGGCCGAAGGCGAGGAAGCCCTGGTGGCGGTAGCGCTCGGCAATGTGGCGCTGGCTGTAGGGCGCGTCGGTCAGACCGTGCAGGAACACCACCGCGCCGCGCGGCGCGCCATCCGGCTGCAGCACGAAACTGCGGTTCCAGTCCTGCACGAAGCGGTCGCCATGCATGGGACTGCCGGCGAAGTAGCGGTTGGCGGCCAGCCGATCCGCGGGCTCCAGCCGCTCCGTCACCTCGCGCCGCACGGTGTCGAAGGCCGTCTGCTCGGCTGCCAGGTAGCCGGCCCAATCGGCGGCATCCAGCGCCGCGATCGGCAGCTCCGGCGGCACCACCAGGTGCCAGGCGCGCAGCGGCGGGCCGCTCGACGCGTCCCAGGCGCGCAAGGCCAGCAGCGCCAGGGCCAGCACGGTGAGCAGGATGGCAAGGCGGCGCAGCAGGCGCCTGGTCCGGTACAGCATGCAGCCTCTCGTGCCGCGTTGCCGGCGTGTCGGCAAGGCCACTCCCCGCCACGCGCCGGCCATGCGATGCTGGGTTGAGTCGCGCCGGCTGAACCAGCCCCGGCCGATCGGACCGGGGGGCGGATGGCATGGCGGGCGATGGCAGCGTGCGGGTTCTGCTTGGCCTTTGCGCCGCCATCCTGGTCGCCGGCGCGCTGCACCTGGCGCAATCCATCCTGGCGCCGATCGCCTTCGCGCTGTTCGCCATTGCCCTGGCCTGGCCGCTGCAAAGCGGCTTGCTGCGGGCCCGGGTGCCGGCGGTGCTGGCGCTGCTGGTCACCGTTGCCGCCACGCTGGTGGTGCTGGTGCTGCTGGCGCTGGCGGCCGGCTGGGGCTTCGGCCGCGTCGCCCGCTGGGTCATTGCCAATGCGGGGCTGCTGCAGGTGCTGTACGCGCAGAAGGTCGAATGGCTGGAAGCCCAGGGCATCGCCGTGGCCGGGCTGGTGCAGTTCGACAGCCGCTGGCTGGTACGCGTCGCGCAGGCCGTGCTGGCGCAACTGCAGGGCGTCATCGGCTTCCTCGGCGTGACGCTGGTCTTCGTCATTCTCGGCCTGCTGGAAGTCGGCATCGCCGCGCGGCAACTGGCCCGCATCGGCCAGGACCGGCCGGCGGCGGCCGGGCTGCTGCGGGCCTGCGTCGAAACGGGGGCCAAGCTGCGCGCCTACATGCTGGTGCGGACGGTGATGAGCATCGCCACCGGCCTCGCCGTCTTCGCCTTCGCCCGCGCCATGGGGCTCGACCTGGCGATGGAATGGGGCGTGATCGCCTTCGTGCTGAACTACATCCCCTTCATCGGCTCGCTGCTCGCGACGCTGTTCCCGACCGTCTTCGCGGTGCTGCAATTCGGCACCTGGCAGGCGGCGCTGATGGTCTTCCTGGCGCTGCAGGCGATCCAGTTCCTCTCGGGCAGCACGATCGAGCCGCGGCTGGCCGGGGCGCGGCTGGCGATGTCGCCCTTCCTGGTACTGGTCGCAGTGTTCCTCGGCGCCTTCCTCTGGGGCATCCCCGGCGCCTTCATCGGCGTGCCGGCGATGATCGCGGCGCTGACGCTGTGCGACCAATTCCCCGGCAGCCGCTGGGTGGCCCAGCTGCTGTCGGGGAAGGAGCCGACCTAAAAAGACCCGACCAGCCCGCCCAGCACGATCACCGCCGCCAACGCGATCAGCGCGCCGACGATGCTCGACATGACGATGTCGATGTAGCTGTCCTTGTGGGTGCAGCCGCACACCGCCAGCAGCGTAACCACCGCGCCGTTGTGCGGCAGGCTGTCCAGCGTGCCGGCGCCGATCACCGCCACCCGGTGCAGCAGGCCGGGGTCGATACCCTGCTCCGCTGCCAGCCGGAGATAGGTCTCGGCCAGGGAGTCCAACGCGATGGTCAATCCGCCGGAGGCCGAGCCGGTCAGCGCCGCCAGGATGTTGGTGGCGGCGGCCAGCGACACCAGCGGGCCGCCGCCGATGCCCAGCACCCATTCCCGCACCGCCTCGAAGGCCGGCATGGCGGCGACCACGGCGCCGAAGCCGACCAGGCTGGCGACGCTCAGCACCGGCAGGACGGCCGCATTGGCGCCGGCATCGGCGCTGGCCCGCAGCGAGGGCAACCGTGCGCCGGACGTGGCGACCAGCACGACGATGGCGGCCGCCAGCGCCGCGGCGACGGACCAGACGCCGGCGACGGCGGCGAGGCTGGTCCCGCCCCATTGCGGCTCGGCCAGGTAGTAGGCGTCGATCCGCGGCAGGATCACCAGCGACAGTACCAGGTTGACCGCGACGACGACGACCAACGGCAGCGCCGCCAGCAGGATCGGCGGCGCGGCCTTGCCGGGTGCGCTGTGATGGATCTCGGCGGGGTCGAAGCCGCCCGCGACCGAGGCCCGCTCCCGCACCAGCGGGTCGTCCGCCGCCGCGTCCGCCGGGGCGTCGGCGCCGGGGCCGAAGCCCTCCCCCACGCGGCGTGCCGCGGCTTCCCGCCGGCCGAGCCACCAGAGGCCGAAGCCCAGCATGATGAGCGAGGCGACGATGCCGAGCCCCGGCGCCGCGAAGGGCGTGGTGCCGAAGAAGGGCATCGGGATGGCGTTCTGGATCGCCGGCGTCCCCGGCATGGCCGACATGGTGAAGGTGGAGGTGCCGAGCGCCACGGCCGCCGGCATCAGCCGGCGCGGGATGCCGGCCTGGCGGAACAGCGCGGTCGCCATCGGCACCAGGACGAAGATCGCCACGAACAGCGACACGCCGCCATAGGTGACAGCCGCGCCCGCCAGCACCACCGCCAGCATGGCGCGCTGCGGGCCGAGCTTGCCGGTCATCCACTCGGCGATGGCGCTGACCGAGCCGCTATCCTCCATCAGCTTGCCGAACAGCGCGCCCAGCAGGAACAGCGGGAAGAAGGACGCGACGAAGCGCGCCGCCGACCCCATGAAGGTCTGCGTCCAATGCGCCAGCAGCGGCTCGCCGGCGAAGGCGGCGGCGACCAGCGCCGCGGCCGGCGCCAGCAGCAGCACCGACCAGCCACGGAAGGCGAGGAAGACGAGCAGCCCGAGGCCGAGCAGGATGCCGAGCAGCCCCACGGGGTCAGACCCCGTCCATCAGGCTGTCGATATCGGCGGTGGAGCGGCAGCCGATGCCGTCGCCATCCTTGTCGAGAAAGGCCTGCGCCGCCTTGCGGCCCTCGTCGCGCAGCATGGTCAGGAAGGCCCATTCGGCGTTGAGCTTCGAGGAGGCGCCGAGATCGACCATGATCGCGTTCTGCACGATATGCATGCGCATCCGCGCCCACATCGCGCCTTCCTCGGTGCCCGGATTGGCCAGCCGGCGCATCATCGCCAGCATCTTGAGCTCCTTCAGCGCGACGGCGTTGAAGGAGATCTCGTTCACCCGATCGAGGATGTCGCGTGCCGTCTTCGGCGTTCCGGGGCGGTTGATCGGGTTGATCGGGATCAGGATGGTGTCGTCGGATTGCAGCTCGGTGATCAGCGGCACCAGGATCGGGTTGCCGGCGAAGCCGCCATCCCAATAGGGGTCGCCGTCGATCTCCACCGCCTGGAACATCTGCGGCAGGCAGGCGGAGGCGAGCAGCGCCTGCGGCGTCAGGTCGGCGTTGCGGAAGATCCGCGCCCGGCCGGTGCGCACGTTGGTGGCGGTAACGAAGACCTTGATCGGCCCGGCGGCCAGCGCCGCGAAGTCGACGCTCTCGGCCAGCACCGTCTCCAGCGGGTTGCCGCCGAAGCTAGGCAGGTCGTAGGGCGATACCATGCGCGAGATCAGGTCGGTCATCAGGTAGAGCGGGGAATTGTCGAGCGTCCAGCGGCCCATCAGCACGTCCATCGGGCCGCGCTGGAAGGGGCTGAATTTGGCGGCGTCGGAAACCCGCTTCCAGAAGGTCTCCAGCGCCGACCGCGCCCCGGCGGCCCCGCCGAGCGCGAAGCCGCTGGCCAGCACCGCGGCGTTCATCGCACCGGCCGAGGTGCCGGAGATGCCCTCGATGGTCAGCCAGGATTCCTCCAGCAGGCGGTCCATGACCCCCCAGGTGAAGGCGCCGTGCGATCCGCCGCCCTGGAAGGCGAGGTCGACCAGCACAGGCTCGCGCGGCCCCGCTGCGGTGCCAGGGGTCTTCGCCATGTGGTGCTCTCCTGCTCGGACGGCCGCGAAGCCGTTATGCCGCGGTGCAACATAACATTGCAACCGGCCCGGCGTCCCGACCCCTGGCGTGGCACTCCCGTGACGGCCGGGGGTTCAGCCGGGCGACTGGGCGATCCGCTCAGCGAGGCGGGCCGCCACCGCCGCCTTCGGCATTTCCGGCCAGTCCTCCACACCCGCCGCGGTGACCAGGTGCACGGTATTGTGCTCGCCGCCCATCACGTCGCCGGAGACATCATTGGCAACGATCCAGTCGCAGCCCTTGCGCAGGCGCTTTTCCGTCGCGTGTTCGACCACCCGTTCGGTCTCCGCCGCGAAGCCGACCACGAGGCCCGGCCGCTGGGCATGGCGGGACAGGGTGGCGAGGATGTCGGGGTTCAGCGCCATCTCCAGCACCGGGGCGGGGGCGCCGGGCGCCTTTTTCAGCTTCTGCGTCGCCTCCCGCGCTACCCGCCAATCGGCCACCGCGGCCGCCATGACGGCGATGTCGGCCGGCAGGGCGGCCTCGCAGGCGGCCAGCATGTCGCGCGCCGTTTCAACCCGGACCACGCCGACCCCGGCCGGGTCCGGCAGGCCCACCGGGCCGCTCACCAGCGTGACGCGGGCGCCGAGCGCGGCCAGCGCCGCGGCGATGGCGAAGCCCTGCTTGCCGCTGCTGCGGTTGGCGATGTAGCGGACCGGGTCGATCGGCTCATGCGTCGGGCCGGCGGTGACCAGGGCGTGGCGGCCCGCCAGCGGCATCGCGCCGGAGGCGCCTAGGGCGTGGTCGGCCGGCGCCAACAGCGCCTCGATCGCGGCGAGGATCTCGGCCGGTTCGGAGAGCCGCCCGGGGCCGCTCTCGGGCTCCGCCATGGCGCCCACGCCGGGGCCGACCACCTGCACGCCGCGGGCCGCGAGCGACGCCAGGTTGGCCCGGGTCGCCGGGTTCTCCCACATCGCCGGGTTCATCGCCGGGGCGACGAGGATGGGCGCACGGGTGGCCAGCAGCACGGTGCTGGCCAGGTCGTCCGCCAGACCGTGGGCCATCTTCGCCAGCAGGTCGGCGGAGGCCGGGGCGACCACCACCAAATCCGGCAGGCGCGCCAGACGGATATGGCCGATCTCGGCCTCGGCGGCCCAGAGGTCGTCATGCACCCGCTGGCCGCTGATGCCGGCCAGGGCCTCCCGCGTCACGAAGCGGGCACCGCCGGCGGTGAGGATGGCGGTGACCGAGGCGCCGGCCTTGCGCAGAAGGCGGGCGAGGTCGAGCGCCTTGTAGGCGGCGACGCTGCCCGAGACGATCAGCAGGATGCGGCGGTCGGTGAGCATGGCATCGGGTCCAGGCATCGCCCCCTCCCCCGCTTCGCGGGGGAGGGTTGGGGTGGGGGTGGGGGTGGGGGCGCGGGTAGGAGACGGACCAACCACCCGCACCCTGCCCTCCCCCGCCAGCGGGGGAGGGTGCCTCCGCGTCAGACCGGGCGTTCGCCGGTGACCGTCACGCGGTTGCCGTAGCGCCGGTGCGGCCAGTAGTCCCACATCGCCCGGTGCTGGGCGCAGCGGTTGTCCCAGAACGCCACCGAATTCGGCTGCCACCGGAAGCGGCATTGGAACAGCGGGTTCTCCATGTGCTGATACAGCCACGCGAGGATGCCGTCGCTCTCGTCCAGCGGGATGCCGAGGATACGGGTGGTGAAGCCACGGTTCACATACAGCGCCTTCCGGCCCGTCACCGGATGGGTGCGCACCACCGGGTGCTCGGCGCGCGGGTAGCGCGGCTTGTCGGCCACGCCCTCCTTGGCGAACATCCCGCGATAGACATGCTCGCCGCTGTGCTCGGCCACCATCCCGTCAAGGTAGGCCTTCATCCGGTCCGACAGCGCGTCGAAGGCGGCGTACATGCTGGCGAACAGCGTGTCGCCGCCGGCCGGCGGGCATTCGCGGATATAGAGGATGCTGCCCAGCGGCGGGTACTCGTCGCAGGAGACGTCGGAATGCCAGCCCTCGCCATTGGCGCGGACCGAATTCTCGTCGGCCTTGATGACCATCAGTTCGGGATGGCCGGGCTCGTGCGGCGCCGCCGGGTGCAGGTGCAGCTCGCCGAATTGCCGGCCGAAATCGAGGTGCTGCTGCTGCGACAGATGCTGGTCGCGGAAGAAGATGACCAGGTGCTCGGCCAGCGCCCGGTGGATCTCGTCCATCTGCCGGTTGGACAGCGCGCCGAGGTCCACCCCGCCGATCTCGGCGCCGATCACCGGCGTCAGCCGGTCCACCCGGATCGTCTCATAGGGCTGGCCCGGTTCGGCCCGGAGCTTGATCCGCGGGCCGTTGAAGGCGCTGAGGGAGGACATGGCGGGTTCCTTCCGGAGTCTTGCTGGTTGGCGCGAGGCTAGCGCCGCGCCGTCGCCGGCGCGACTCCCGCCGGCTCGATCAGCCGGTCGAGCAGCGCGGCCAGCCGCGCCGCCTCCGGCTCGTCCAGCCGGGCGCCGACATGCCGGCCGATGGCGGCGGCATAGGCCGGCCACATGGCGGCGAGCAGCGTGCGGCCGGACCCGGTGATGGTCAGCACCTGGCCGCGGCCATCCGCCGGGCTCGGGGCGCGGGCCAGGTGCCCGGCCGCTTCCAGTCGGTCCACCAGGCGGGAGAGGTTGTATTGCGCAAGCAGCATCGCCGCCTCGAGCTGGTAGGGGCGGAGGCCCTCCGGCCCGGCCCGGCGCAGCTCCAGCAGCGCGTCGTACCAGGCCAGGTTCGGGAAGCCGGCGCGTTTCAGCTCGGCCTCCACGGCGGACAGTACGCGCTGGCGGGCGCGCACGAGTCGGGTCCAGGCGCGGATCACGGCGTCGGAGGGAATATCGGTCATCACGGAAGATGATCACCCGGATGCAGTTGCATGGATAGTCTGGGGCATCCGGATGCATCTGCATCCAACGGGAGTGCACCGATGATCCTCGTCAGCCACCACCTCTGCCCCTACGTCCAGCGCGCCGCGATCGCCCTCACTGAGAAAGGCGCGGCCTTCGAACGCCTGACCATCAGCCTGGACGACAGGCCGGCCTGGTTCACCGCCCTCTCGCCGCTCGGCAAGGTGCCGCTGCTGCGCGTGGCCCGGCCGGACGGGACGGAGGCCGCGCTGTTCGAAAGCGCCGCCATCTGCGAGTTCATCGAGGAGACGGTGCCCGGCCCCGCCCTGCATCCAGCCGACCCGATCCTGCGGGCGCAGCACCGCGCCTGGATGGAATTCGGCAGCGCCATGCTGGGCGACATCTGGGGGCTGGAGACGACCCGCGACCCGGCGGTCTTCGAGCAGAAGCGGGCCGCCATCGCCACCAAGGCGGCGAGGCTGGAGGCGGCGCTGGGCGACGGCCCGTTCTTCGCCGGGGCGGCCTTTTCCCTGGTCGATGCCGTCTTCGGCCCGGTCTTCCGCTACTTCGACGTCTTCGACGGCGTCGCCGACACCGGCGTCTTCGCCGGGCTGCCCAGGGTGCAGGCCTGGCGCGCCGCGCTGGCGGCGCGGCCCTCGGTGCGGGACGCGGTGGCGCCGGATTATGCCGAGCGGCTGCACACCTTCCTCAACCGCCACGACGCCCACCTGCTGCGCTGGCGGCCGGCGGCGTGACGCCGGGCCTCGCCTGGGGCGCCCTGCTGCTGGCCGGGCTGCTCGACATCGCCTGGGCGGTCACGATGAAGCAGGCGGCCGGCTGGACCCGGCCGGGCTGGAGCCTCGCCTCCCTCGCCTGTCTCGGCGGCTTCGTCTGGCTGCTGGGGCGGGCGTTGCAGGTGCTGCCGGTCGGCACCGCCTACGCCGTCTGGACCGGGATCGGCGCGGTCGGCACCGTCCTGGCCGCCGCCTGGTTCGGGGAGCCGCTGACCGCGCCGCGCCTGGCCGGGATCGGCCTGGTGCTGGCCGGTATGCTGGCGCTGAAGCTGGCGCCGGCCTGACTGCGTCGCGCATACCTGCGACGCACCGCATGCGGCATGGTGGCCGGCCATGCCCGGAGGCTTCGCATGATCGGCGCGCTTACCACCCTGCTTGTCTGCCAACTGGCGGGGGAGGTTCTGGCCCGCACCCTGTACCTGCCCGTCCCCGGCCCGGTGATCGGCATGGTCCTGCTGTTCGCCGCGCTGGTCCTCCGCGGCCGCCCGGTGCCGCAGGGGCTGGGCGCCACAGCGGATGCGCTGCTCGGCAATCTCGGGCTGCTGTTCGTCCCGGCCGGGGTCGGCGTGGTGCTGTACCTGCCGCTGCTGGCGCGGGACTGGGCGCCGATCTCGCTGGCCGTGGTCGCCGGCACGCTGCTCGGCATCGCGGCGACGGGGCGGCTGGCGCAGGCCCTGTTGCGGCGGCTCGGCTGAGATGACCGAGCTGTCGGAGATCTGGGTCTATCTGGCGCGGGAGCCTTTGGCGGCACTGACCGCGACGCTGCTCGCCTGGCTCGGCGCCCTCAGGCTGCAACGGCTGCTGGGGCGGCACCCGCTGGCCAATCCGGTGCTGTTCGCGGTGGCGCTGCTCGCCGCCGGGCTGCTGCTCGGCGGCGTGGAGTACCGCGCCTATTTCGAGGGCGCGCAATTCGTCCATTTCCTGCTCGGCCCGGCGACCGTCGCGCTGGCCGTGCCGCTGCACCGGCAATGGCAGGTGGTGCGGCGCTCGGCCCTGGCGGCGGCGATCTCGGTGGTGACGGGCGGGCTCTTCGCCGCCGGCGCCGGGGTGGCCATCGCCCTGGCGCTGGGCGCGGCGCCGGAGGTCACGGCCTCGCTCGCGCCGCGCTCCGTCACCACCCCCGTGGCCATGGGCATCGCTGAGCGGATCGGCGGCCTGCCATCATTGACGGCCGCCGTCGTCATCTGCTCCGGCGTGGTCGGCGCGGCGCTCGGCCCGGCAGTGCTGGACCTGGTGCGGGTGCGCGACTGGCGGGCGCGGGGACTTGCCATCGGCACCGCGGCGCATGGCATCGGCACGGCGCGGGCGCTTTCGGTCAACGCCACCGCCGGCGCCTTCAGCGGCCTGGCGATGGGGCTGAACGCGCTGGCCACCGCGCTGCTGCTGCCGCTGCTCTGGCGGCTGCTGTCGGGCGGGTGATGCGGGGTCCGGGCCGGACCGGCGCAAGGTGGTGGGGTAGAGGAGGCCGCGATGTCCGACCCCGATCCGCAGCAGCGTATCCGCGAACGCGCCTATACCCTGTGGGAGCAGGAGGGCCGCCCGGAGGGGCGCGCAGCGGCGCATTGGGCGCTCGCCCGCCATCAGGTGGCGGCGGCGGAGGCCGCCCTGGACGAGGAGGGCGCCGAGAGCTTCCCGGCCAGCGACCCGCCCGCCCATGTCCCCATCATCGGCGAACGGGTATGAGTCCCGGCAGGAGGAAACGCCGATGCCCGTCCACGCCCTGAACGACCTGGTGCCGCAGTTGCCGGAAGCCGGCCGGTGGTGGGTGGCACCCGATGCGCATGTCATCGGCCGGGTCACGCTCGGCGAGGATGTGGGCGTCTGGTTCGGCGCGGTGGTACGGGCCGACAACGACCCGATGGCGATCGGCGCCCGCACCAATATCCAGGAAGGCGCCATGCTGCATTCCGACAGCGGCAGCCCGCTGACGGTGGGCGCCGACGTAACGGTCGGCCACCACGCCATCCTGCATGGCTGCACGGTGGGCGATTGCTCGCTCATCGGCATGGGCGCCACGGTGCTGAACCGGGCCAGGATCGGCCGCTTCTGCATCGTCGGCGCCAATGCGCTGGTGACGGAGGGCAAGGAATTCCCCGACTATTCGCTGATCGTCGGCAGCCCGGCCCGGGTGATGCGGGCACTGCCGGAATCGGTGGCCGACGAGTTGCGGCGCTCCGCCGCACATTACGTGGCGAATTGGCAGCGCTTCGCCGCGGGGCTGCGGGTGGTAGGCTAGGACGCGATGGCTTGAGGCGGAATCGCCGAAAAGCCTGAATCGCGCGACCCAACAACGGCTAGGGCGAGATGCGGGAACGAAGCCGAACGCATCCCGCCCTAGACGCGCCGCCGCCGCGGCGCCTCCTCCGGCAGGGCCGGCAGGAATTCCGCCCCGCGCCGCGCCAGATGGTCCCACATCGCCTGCGCCGCCGGCAGCAGCCGCTTCTCCGCCCGCCGCACCACGTACCATTGCCGGACCACCGGCAGGCCTTCGACATCCAGCACCGCCAGCCGGCCGTCGCGCAGCTCCGCGGCGATGGTATGGGCCGACAGCAGGGCTATCCCCATCCCCGCCATCACCGCCTGCTTGATGGTCTCGTTGCTGCCGATCTCCATGCGCGGCCCGCCCGGCGCTCCCTCCGCCCCGAACAGCCGACGCATCAGGTCGCGGGTGCCCGAGCCGGGCTCGCGCAGCAGGAAGGTCTCGCCGGCCAGATCGGCCAGCGGGATGCCGCACCGTCCCACCAGGCGGTGGCCGGGCGGGGCGATGACCACATGCGGATGATCGCCGAGCACCGCCCGCTCCAGCGGGAAGTGATCGGGCGGGTAGCCCATCACCGCCACGTCCAGCTCGAACCCTTCCAGCGCCGCCACCACCTGCTGCCGGTTGCCGACCGCCAGCCGCATCTCGACGCCCGGATTGGCGCGCTGGTAGGCGGCGAGCGCGAAGGGCGCGAAATACTTCGCCGTGCTGGTCACGCCGACCGCCACATGGCCGCCCTCCATGCCGCGCAGCGCCTCGATCGCCGCGGCGCAATCGGCCAGGGCCGCCTCGATCCGGCCGAGCGCCACCAGCGCTTCCCGCCCCGCCTCGGTCGGGCGCGAACCGCTTGGCGTCCTCTCCAGCAGGGGCACGCCGCCCAGTGCCTCCTCCAGCAATTTCAGCTGCTGGGCAACGGCGGGCGGGGTCAGCGCGAGCTGCGCCGCCGCTGCGGTGACGCCGCCGGTCCCCGCCACCGCGCCCAGGGCGCGAAGCTGGCGGAGTGAGGTGCGGCGGGCGAAATTGACAAGTTTTTCTTTCATTCACGGCAAGTTTAAAGGAATTTCTATCCCCCGCCCACCCCCCTAATGTCGCTCCATCAGCGCCAGCCGATGCGCCGCTGACGGCGCAGGGCAGGGAGGGGAGTGCGACGTGACCAAGCTCGCGGAGCATCTGGAAGCCTGGGCCGGGGCCAGCAACGGCCGCCAGGCGGTGGTCGAAACCGTCGCCGTCCTCGCCCGCGCCTCGGTCGAGCTGGCCGAGCTGGTGGCCGAAGGCCCGCTCGCCGGGGAGCTCGGCCGGGTGGTCGGCGCCAGCGACGACGGCGACGGCCAGAAGGCGCTCGACGTTCGCGCCAACGACCTCTTCCTCGACCACCTGCGCACCGCGCCGGTCGCCGCCGTAGCCTCGGAGGAGATGCCCGACCCGGTGATGCTGCGCGGCGCCTCCCCCATCGCGGTGGCGATGGACCCGCTGGACGGCTCCAACAACATCGACATCAACGGGCCGCTGGGCACGCTGTTCTCCCTGCTGCCGAGCGAGCGGCACGATGACCCGGCGCTGCCCTTCGCCGCCGCCGGCGACCGCCAGCTCGCCGCCGGCTGCGTGCTGTACGGGCCGCACACGGTGCTGATGCTGACCCTCGGCCAGGGCGTCGAGATGTTCACCCTGGACCGCCGCGCGCGGGAGTTCCGCCTGACGCGATCGGCGGTGCGGGTGCCGGAAGCGCGGCGGGAATACGCCATCAACGCCTCCAACGCCCGGCACTGGCCGCTGCCGGTGCGCGCCTTCATCGAGGAATGCGTGGCCGGCGCCGAAGGGCCGCGCGGCACGGACTACAACATGCGCTGGCTGGGCTGCGTCGCGGCGGATGCCTACCGCGTGCTGCTGCGCGGCGGCATCTATTTGTATCCCGGCGATGCGCGGCCGGGCTACGGCCGCGGCCGGCTGCGCCTGGTCTATGAGGCGAATCCGATCGCCATGCTGATGGAACAGGCCGGCGGCACGGCGACGGATGGCTTCGTGCCGATCCTGGAGATCGCGCCGCAGAAACTGCATCAGCGCGTGCCGCTGATCTTCGGCTCGCACGACAAGGTGGCGCGGGTCGTCTCGCTCCACATGGATGGCGTGCCGGCGGCCGGGCAGCGCCCGCTCTTCGGCCCACGCGGCCTGTTCCGGTCCTGAGGAGGCGCCGCATGTCCGTCCGCCATCCCATCATCTCAGTCACCGGCTCCTCCGGCGCCGGCACCACCACGGTGAAGCACACCTTCGAGCAGATCTTCCGCCGAGAGGGCATCACCGCCGCCTGGATCGAGGGCGACGCCTTCCACCGCTACGACCGCGCCGAGATGCGCCGGGTGATGGAGGAGGCCGAGGCCGCGGGGAACCGCCATTTCAGCCATTTCGGCGAGGCGGCGAACCTGCTGGAGGAGCTGGAAGCGGTGTTCGGCGCCTATGCGCGCGACGGCAACGGCCGCACCCGGCAGTACATCCATGACGAGGCCGAAGCCGCCCGCTATGGCGCCCCGCCCGGCACCTTCACCGCCTGGGACGATTTCCCGCGCGGCACCGAATTGCTGTTCTACGAGGGCCTGCACGGCGCGGTGAAGACCGAGCGGGTGGATATCGCCCGCCATGCCGACCTCAAGGTCGGCGTCGTCCCGGTCATCAACCTCGAATGGATCCAGAAGATCCATCGCGACAAGTCGACGCGCGGCTATTCGACCGAGGCGGTGATGGACACGATCCTGCGCCGCATGCCGGATTATGTCCGCATCATCTGCCCGCAATTCGCCGAAACCGACGTGAATTTCCAGCGCGTGCCCTTGGTCGATACCTCCGACCCCTTCATCGCGCGCTGGATTCCGACACCCGACGAATCGATGGTGGTGATCCGCTTCAAGAGCCCACGCGGCATCGACTTCGCCTACCTGACCGCGATGCTGCAGGACAGCTTCATGTCGCGGGCGAACTCCATCGTGATTCCGGGCTCGAAGCTCGACCTTGCCATGCAGCTCATCATGACGCCGATGGTGCTGCAGCTCATCGACCGCAGCCGGCGGGCGCGCTGAGCCGACATATCGGGAACCTGATCCATGGCCTTCGTCACCCTCCGCCAGATGCTGGATCACGCCGCCGAGCAGGGCTACGGCGTGCCGGCCTTCAACATCAACAACATGGAACAGCTCCGCGCCATCATGGAGGCGGCGGCGAAGACCGCCTCGCCCGTCATCATCCAGGCCAGCCGCGGCGCCCGCGCCTATGCCGGCGACCTGATGCTGACGGCGATGGTGCAGGCCGCGGTCGCTACCTGGCCGGAGATTCCGGTCTGCCTGCACCTCGACCACGGCGACCGCCCGGCCACCTGCCTCTCGGCGATCCAGAACGGCTTCACCAGCGTGATGATGGACGGCTCGCTGCGTGAGGACGGCAAGACGCCGGCCGATTACGACTACAACCTCGCGGTCACCGCCAAGGTGACGGAAATGGCGCATAGCGTCGGCGTCTCGGTCGAGGGCGAACTGGGCTGCCTCGGCTCGCTGGAAAGCGGCCAGGGCGAGAAGGAGGACGGCCACGGCGCCGAGGGCGTGCTCTCGCACGACCAGCTGCTGACCGACCCCGACCAGGCGAAGGATTTCGTCGCCCGCACCGGCGTGGATGCGCTGGCCGTCGCCATCGGTACCAGCCACGGCGCCTACAAATTCACCCGCGCGCCGACCGGTGACATCCTGGCGATGAACGTGGTGCGCGCGATCCACGAACGCCTGCCGAACACGCATCTGGTGATGCATGGCAGCTCCTCCGTCCCGCAGGATCTGCAGGACGTGTTCAACGCGTTCGGCGGGCAGATGCCGCAGACCTGGGGCGTGCCGGTGGCCGAGATCCAGGAAGGCATCCGCCACGGCGTGCGCAAGATCAACATCGACACCGATTGCCGGATCGCCATGGCCGGGCAGTTCCGCAAGGTGGCGATGGAGAAGCGCGGCGAATTCGACCCGCGCGCCTTCATGAAGCCGGCCATGGCGGCGCTGACCGCGCTCTGCGCCCGCCGCTTCGAGGAATTCGGCACCGCCGGCCAGGCGCCGAAGCTGAAGCCCATGCCGCTGCCGGCGATGGCCGCGCTCTATGCCCGCGGCGCGCTGGACCCCGTCATCGGTGGTGCCGCCCGCGCCGCTTGACCCCATCAAGGGAGACCCGAGGATGAACGTCGCCAGCCCCCCGCGCGGCCGTTACGACGCCGGCGTGATGAAGTACAAGGAAATGGGCTACTTCGACCTGGACTACCAGCCGAAGGAGACGGACATCCTCGCCTGCTTCCGCGTCACGCCGCAGGATGGCGTGGACCCGGAGGAAGCCTCGGCCGCCGTGGCCGGCGAAAGCTCCACCGCCACCTGGACGGTGGTGTGGACGGACAGGCTGACCGCGGCCGACAAGTACCGCGCCAAGTGCTACCGGATCGATCCCGTCCCCGGCACGCCGGGCGCGTGGTTCGCCTATATCGCCTACGACCTCGACCTGTTCGAGCCGGGCTCGATCGTCAACCTCTCGGCCTCCATCATCGGCAACGTCTTCGGCTTCAAGCCGCTGAAGGCGCTGCGGCTGGAGGACATGCGGCTGCCGGTCGCCTACGTGAAGACCTTCGACGGCCCGGCCACCGGCATCGTCGTGGAGCGCGAGCGGCTCGACAAATTCGGCCGCCCGCTGTTGGGCGCGACGGTGAAGCCAAAGCTCGGCCTTTCCGGCCGCAACTATGGCCGCGTGGTGTACGAGGCGCTGAAGGGCGGGCTCGACTTCACCAAGGACGACGAGAACATCAACAGCCAGCCCTTCATGCACTGGCGCGACCGGTTCCTGTACTGCATGGAAGCGGTGAACCGCGCCCAGGCGATGACCGGCGAAGTCAAGGGCACCTACCTCAACGTCTCCGCCGGGACGATGGAGGACATGTACGAGCGGGCGGAATTTGCCAAGCAGCTCGGCTCCAACATCGTCATGATCGACCTGGTGATCGGCTACACCGCGATCCAGTCCATGTCGAAATGGGCGCGCAGGAACGACATGATCCTGCACCTGCACCGCGCCGGGCATTCCACCTACACGCGGCAGAAATCGCATGGCGTCAGCTTCCGCGTCATCGCCAAGTGGATGCGACTGGCCGGCGTCGACCACATCCATGCCGGCACCGTGGTCGGCAAGCTGGAAGGCGACCCGGCGACGACCGCCGGCTACTACGACATCTGCCGAGAGCCGTTCAATGCGCAGCGCCTCGACCACGGGCTGTTCTTCGAGCAGGACTGGGCCGGGACGCGCCGGATGATGCCGGTTGCCTCGGGCGGCATCCATGCCGGGCAGATGCACCAGCTGCTGACCCTGCTCGGCGAAGACGTGGTGCTGCAATTCGGCGGCGGCACCATCGGCCACCCGATGGGCATCGCCGCCGGTGCCATCGCCAACCGCGTGGCGCTGGAATGCATGGTGCTGGCGCGGAACGAGGGCCGCGACATCATGGCCGAAGGGCCGGAAATCCTGCAGGCCGCCGCGCGCCACTGCACGCCGCTGGCGCAGGCGCTCGACCTCTGGAAGGACATCACCTTCAACTACGCGTCGACCGACACGCCCGACTTCGTCCCCACCGTCTCCGTGTCCTGAAGGAGCGAACGCGATGCGCCTCACCCAAGGCACCTTCAGCTTCCTGCCCGACCTGACCGATGCGCAGATCGCCGCACAGGTCGCCTACTGCATCCGCAACAACTGGGCGGTGAACATCGAGTACACCGACGACCCGCATCCCCGGAACACCTACTGGGAGATGTGGGGCCTGCCGATGTTCGACCTCAAAGACCCGGCCGGGGTGCTGTACGCGCTCGGCGAATGCCGCAAGGTGCATGGCGGCCGCGCCTATATCCGGCTCTCGGCCTTCGATGCGACGCATACCTGGGAAAGCCTGCGGCTGTCCTTCATCACCGATAGGCCGGCGGAGGAACCCGGCTTCGCGCTGGAGCGGACGGAGGTCGCCGGCCGCGGCATCCAGTACACCACCCGTGCCTATGCGGCGAACCAGCCCACGGGGTCGCGGTACGGGGCATGAGCGCGGCGCCGACCGTCGACCTGCGCGCGGCGTTCGAGGCCTCAGGCCTCGGCGCCGTTCTGGAGGAGCTGGACCGCACCCTGGTCGGCCTCGCCCCGGTGAAGCGCCGCATCCGGGAGATCGCGGCGCTGCTGCTGGTGGACCGGCTGCGCCGCGACATGGGGCTGACCAGCGAGGCGCCGACCCTGCACATGTCCTTCACCGGCAATCCCGGCACGGGCAAGACCACGGTCGCCGCGCGGATGGCGGATATCCTCCACCGGCTCGGCTATATCCGCACCAACCAGCTGGTCTCCGTCACGCGCGACGATTTGGTCGGCCAGTACATCGGCCACACCGCGCCGAAGACCAAGGAGATCCTGAAGAAGGCGATGGGCGGCGTGCTGTTCATCGACGAGGCCTACTACCTCTATCGGCCGGAGAACGAGCGCGACTACGGCCAGGAGTCGATCGAGATCCTGCTGCAGGTGATGGAAAACCGCCGCACCGACCTGGTGGTGATCCTGGCCGGCTATGCCGACCGGATGGAGCGATTCTTCGGCTCCAACCCCGGCATGCGCTCGCGCATCGCGCACCACATCGACTTCCCCGA
>JBMOJU010000381.1:0-4752 GCA_049315625.1 Paracraurococcus sp. | reverse complement strand
GGACGCAGGACGAGGATAGGCGCGGACGGCGCCGATCCACTTCAAAGCCCGGCGAGATCGGCCAACAATTCCGCGGTGCAGCGCTGCAGGGTCAACCCGGCTTCGCCCGGCGCTGCGCGAAGGCGCCGAGCATCCGGCGCGGCTCCTCGGTCTCCCAGGACGCGGCGAAGGCGGGGATGCCGGCGGCGACCGCCTGGCCCAGCGGCAGGTCCTCCCATTGCCGGATCAGCGCCTTCTGCCGCCGCAGCGCCTGCCGCCCGGCGGCGCCGAGATGGCCGAGCCAATCCTGCACCGCGGCGTCGAGGTCCTCCGCCCGGACGACGCGTTCCACCAGGCCCCAATCCAGCGCCTCGGCGGCGCCGATGGTCTCGCCCAGCAGCAGCAGGCGGCGGGTGCGGCCCCAGCCGATCAGCCCCGGCAGCAGGGCCGCCTCCACCACCGAAGGGATGCCGACGCGGACCTCCGGCATGCCGAATTGGGCGTGGTCGGCGGCCAGCCGGACGTCGCAGGCGGCGGCCAGTTCCAGCCCGGCGCCGAGGGTCCACCCATTGATCCGGCCGATCACCGGCACCGGGCAATCCCGCACCGCGCGGCAGCAACCATGCACCAGGGTGATGAATTCGCGCGCCGCCGCGCCATCCGCCAGCCCGGCCATGACGTTGATGTCGGCGCCGCCGACGAAGGCCTTCGGCCCGGCCCCGGTCAGCACCGCGGCATGCAACGTGTCATCCGTACCGAGGCGCGCCATGGCGGCGGCGAAGTCGCGCATCAGCTCCGGGTTGAGGGTGTTGAGCTTGGCCTCATGCGCGATGGTGACGAAGGCGACGCGGCCGGTCGCCGGCGCCTCGCGGATCTCGACCTGGATCTCGCCGGGCATGCGGCCCCTCCCCTTTGGTTGCGTCCGCCCAGCCTAACCCGCGCCGCCACGGCGCGGGAGGTTGGTTGCCGCGGCATCACATTCCGCCGAAGCGGACCGCCCGTGATTGGACCCGCGCAACCACGACGCGGAGGCTCCGTCCAGCGGCGGGAGAACGACATGGACGGGGATTACGGCGCCGGCGCCGCAGCGGCCGGGCCAGGGCCATCGGCGCGCCGGATCAACGACGCGCCGTTGCGCGCGGCGCTGGAGAACCGCCGCGGCCGTGCCTTCGACGAGGCGCTGTCGGGCGTCTGCTACACCCATGGCGTCCGGCTGGGCCTGGCCGGGCAGGCCCTGCCGGATTGGCTGCCCACCGCCCCGCGCTGGGCGCGGGAGGCGCTGCGCACCGGCCATGCCAGCGGCACGGCGATCTCCGGCCGGGGCGGCGAGTCCCCGACCTGAGCGCCTGGAGCGCCGTGCGCCCGTTTCGCATCGGGCGACACGCTCCAACGTGTTGTTTTCAGAGCAGATTCACGCCTTCAGGCGGTGCCGCCCTACGGCGATCCGCGCTAGATCGGGTTGGCAGGCACCATCGCGTCGCCCTCATCCGGCAGGTCGGCCAGCGTGCTGTCGGCGTCGTCCTTCCAGCCGGAGCGGCGATCCATCGCCTTCCGCGCCAGGATGGCGCCGCCGACGATCCCGGCGCCGACGCCGATGCCGGCGAGGAACGGCCCGATGCCCGCCAGCACGGCCATACCGCCCATCGCGGTGCCTGCCATGGTCATGGGCCCCGGCAGGCCGAGCGGATTGCAACGTGGCAGGAACATCCGGATCATCCTTGAGCTGAGGCCTGAATAGTGGCGCCCCGGACGACAACCGCAAGGCCGCGGTCAGCCAGGCACGGCGTGCGGGTCCCGCCGGGGCTCGCGGTAGGTGAAGCCCTCCCCCGCCCCGGCCGCGGCGCCGACAGCCACCGCCAGCACGGCATGGTGCGGCGACAGGGCGCAGGCCGGGTCGGTGGCGGCGGCGTCGCCGAGCAGGGCGAAGGCCTGGCAGCGGCAGCCGCCCCAGTCGATCTCGGCCCGCTCGCAGCCCTGGCAGGGTGCCGGCATCCAGGCGGTGCCGCGGTAGCGGTTGAAGGCCTCGGAATTCTCCCAGGCGTCGCGCAGGGACATGTCGCGGACATTGGGGAAGTCGAAGCCCGGCAGGCTTTCCGCGGCGTGGCAGGGCAGCACCCGGCCGGCCGGCGAGACCGCGAGAAACTGCCGCCCCCAGCCGCCCATGCAGGCCTTCGGCCGCTTGGCGTAGTAGTCCGGCACCACGTAGTCGATCACCAGCCGGCCCTTGAGGTCGCGCCGCGCCGCCTCGACGGTCGCGGTCGCGGCCTCCAGCTGGTCCCGCGTCGGCAGCAGGGCGTCGCGGTTGGCCAGCGCCCAGCCGTAATACTGCACATGGGCCACCTCCAACCGCCCGGCGCCGAGCGCGAGCGCCAGGGCGATGAGGTCGGGCAGCCGGTCCAGGTTCTGCCGGTGCACCACGGCGTTGAGCGTCAGCGGCAAGCCGGAGTCGTGCACCAGCCCGGCGAATTCCAGCTTGCGCGCATGGCCGCCGCGGTAGCCGCCGATGCGGTCGGCGGAACCCGCCTCGGCGTCCTGCACCGAGAGCTGCACATGGTCGAGCCCGGCCTCGACCAGCGCCTGCAGCTTCGTCTCCCCGGTCAGCACGCCGGAGGTGATGAGGTTGGTGTAGAGCCCGGCCTGGCTGGCGGCGCGGACGAGGTCGAGGATGTCGCGCCGCGCCGTCGGCTCGCCGCCCGAAAGGTGCACCTGCAGGCAGCCGAGCGCCGCGGCTTCCTGGAACACCCGCGCCCAGGTGGCGGTGTCGAGTTCCGCCGCCACCCGGGTGAGCTCGGTGGGGTTGGAGCAATAGGGGCAGCGCAGCGGGCAGCGATGGGTGAGTTCGGCCAGCAGCGCCAGGGGGGCGGCGGGAGAGGTCATGTGACGACAACGCCTTTCGCCGCCAGATCGTCCAGCATCGCCACGACATCCGTCATGATCTCGCCGCGCGGTGCGGCGAAGCGGGCGGCCAATTCATCCACCATGGCATCGACGCTGCGGGCGCCATCGACCAGGCGCAGCACTTCCAGCGCGATGTCGTCGGGCACGAACATGCGCTCAGGCCCCATCACCACCCAGCGGCCGCGCGCGGTGTCCTCCCGCAGCTTCATGCCGCGGCCGAGGCGGGGGGTGCTGGCGCCGTCGATCACGGCCGCCACGCGCCCGGCGGGATGTTGCCCGGCGCGACATAGGCATAGTGCAGCGCGTCGAGCTGGGCCCAGAGCAGGTCGCATTTGAAGCGCAGCGCGTCCATCACCTGCTCCTGCTGCTCCCGCGTATGCGCGTGCGCCTTGACGTAGCCGAGCGCGAATTCGACGTCCTGCGGCGCCTGGGTCAGCCGCGGGGTGAAATAGGCCAGCGTCTCCTGGCTGACGAAGTCGTAGCCGCGCAGCATGCCGGCGACGCGCTGGGAGATGATGTCGGGCGAGAACATCTCGGTGAGAGACGACGCCACCGCTTCCAGCACCGACTTGTACTTCACGAAGTTGACGTAGGCATCGACCGCGTGCCGCGTCCCGGGCAGCAGGCCGCGCAGCGAGACGACGTAGTCGCGGTCGAGGCCCAGCCCGTCGGTCAGCTTCAGCCAGCGCTCGACGCCGCCCGGCTTGGTGCCGTCGCCGTCATGGTCGACGATCCGCCGCCGCCATTCGCGGCGCAGCTCCGGCGTCGGCAGCCGGCCGAGCACCGCGGCGTCCTTCGCCGGGATGGAGGCCTGGTAGTAGTAGCGGTTCAGCGCCCAGGCCTGGACCTGCGGCCTGGTCAGTTTCCCGCCGTGCAGCAGATGATGGAAGGGGTGGTGGATATGGTAGCGCTCCTCGCCGATGGCGCGGAGGCGGCGTTCCAGTTCCTCGCCCGAGAGCAAAGCGTCGTCGGTCACAGCGTCACCTCCATGCCGTCCTGCGCGACCTCCCAGCCGGCGGCCTCGGCCGCGGCGCGTTCCGGGCTGTCCGCCAGCAGGACGGGATTGGTGTTGTTGATATGGATGAGGATGCGGCGCCGCACCCCGAGCGACGCGAAGGCGCTGATGGTCCCGCCCGGCCCCTCGATGCTCATATGCCCCATCCGCGCCCCGGTCTTCGGCCCGGCGCCGGCGCGCAGCATCTCGTCATCCTGCCAGAGCGTGCCGTCGAAGAAGACGCAGTCGGCCCCCTCCAGCCGGGCGGCGAGCTCGGGCGGGAAGGCGGCGCAGCCGGGGATGAAGAACAGCGCCCGACCGCCGGCCGAGACGCGGAGGCCGATGGTCTCGCCCGCCTCCGCCCGGCCGGGATCGACGCCGGAGGCATCCTCCAGGAAGAGCGGCACCTTGCCGGGGACGGCGAAGGCCTCGACGGTCAGGCCAAGGGGGGCGCCGGCGGCATCCGCCAGCGCCAGCGGCGCGGCCAGCGGCAGGGTGCGGCGCGGCACGATGGTGGGGTTGGCGGCGGTGAAGATCGGGTTCGCCGCGAGCACCGCCAGCGCCCGGTCGGCGCCGTAGAGGGCGAAGGGGTGGCGTTCCCGCAAGGTCAGCAGGCCGGCGATGGTGTCGACCTCGGCCCCGGTCAGCACCACGGCGGCGATCGGGGAATGGCGGATCTCCCCCGGCGCCGGGCGCGGATGCAGCGCCGGCGTGGCGATGATCTGCTGCCGCAGATCGGGCGAGGCGTTGAGCAGCGCCCAGCGCAGGCCATCGGCCGAGACGGCGAGCGAGGCCTGGCTGCGGGCGGGGGCGGCCGGATCGCCGGCCAGTGCCCGGCGGCAGCCGGGGCCGGCGGAGTTCCATTGCGGGAAGCCGCCACC
>JBMOJU010000052.1:0-21037 GCA_049315625.1 Paracraurococcus sp. | reverse complement strand
GCACCTTCCTGCCCGGCCGCGTCACCGCGCCGGGGGTGTTCGAGACGGCGGGCGGGCTCCGCATCGCCTGCCGGGAAACGCCCGGCACCGGCCCGGCGACGCTGGCGCTGCGGCCCGAGGCGATCGGGCTGGACCCGGCGCCGGAGACGGCGAACCGGCTGGCCGGCGAGATCGAATTCCTGTCCTATCTCGGCCCGCTGCTGGAACTGCACGTGCGGCTTTCCGCTGCCGACCGCGTCGTCGTGCATGTGCCGAACCATGCCGGCCTGCGCGCCCCGGCGCCCGGCGAGGCCGTGACGCTGGGCTGGCCGCGCGAGACCGGCATGATCTTCCTCGATACCCCCTGACCCGGAGACCGACCGCATGCGCATCCCGTCCCTGACCCGCCGCCACGCGCTGCTCGGCGCCGCCGCGTTGCCCATGCTCGGCCGCCCTGCCGCGGCGCAGGCCGGCGGCCGCGTCGTCGTCGGCACCTGGGGCGGCGACTATGCCCGCCTGCTGAACAAGAACATCGAGGAGCCCTTCCTGGTGAAGCAGGGGCTGGAGGTGGTGCAGGACCAGGCCTCCGACGCGCCGCGGCGCGCCAAGATGGTGGCGGAGCGCCGGCTGCCGCGTGGGACGGTGGACATCCAGGGCCTGTCGGCCGCCAACATCTACGAAATGGGCGAGGCCGGCGTCGCCGAGCCGATCGACTATGCCAAGCTGAAGAACGCCGCCAACATCCTGCCGCTGATGCGCTACCCCTTCGGCATCGGCCACATCTATTCGGGCAAGGTGGTGCTGTTCAACCCGAAGCTGGTGGAGAAGCCGGCCGGCTTCCGCGACGCGATGGACCCGAAGCACGGGTCGAAGCTGGGCTTCATCGACATCCAGTACCAGTTCGTCATGGTGGCCGCGGCGCTGGCCGCCGGCGGCAGCGTCTCCAACCTCGAACCCGGCAAGGCGGTGCTGCTGGAGGCCAAGAAGGCCGGCGCCCGGCTGTACCCGACCAACGAGGCCTTCGCCCAGGCGATGAAGACCGAGGAGATCGGCCTTGGCGTGATGTGGAAGGCGCGCGGCGTGCAGTGGCAGAATGCCGGCATCCCGCTGGAGATGGTCGCGCCGGTCGAGGGCATCCCGCTGTATATCTCCGGCTTCTCCATCCAGAAGAACGCGCCGAACAAGGCCGGCGCCTATGCCTACATGGATGCGATGCTGGAGAAGGCGGCGCAGGAGGCCTTCGCCGTGGACATGGGCTTCAACCCCACCGTCGCCAACGCCGTGGTGGCGCCGGAGCTGCATGCCCGCATCGGCTTCACCGAGGAGGAGAAGAAGCGCCTCGTCGACCTCGACTACGCCTACCTCGCGCGGGAGAATTCGGCGATGAAGGAATGGTGGGACAAGGTCTTCAAGGGCTGATGCCAAGGGAGATGGCAGCCGGCACGTTGCGGGCGGGCGCGCTGGTCGTGCCCGCCAGCCTCTTCGTCGTGGTGGCGCTGCTGCTGCCGCTGGGCCTGCTGTTCCGCTACAGCCTGAATGCCTTCGTCCCCGGCCAATTCATGGTCGAGGCGCTGACGGCCGCCAGCTACGTCAAGTTCTTCACCGACCCCTTCTACCTGGCCATCCTGTGGCGGACCGTCCGCATCGCCGCGCTGGTGACGCTGATCTGCCTGATTACCGGCTTCCCGCTGGCCTATGTGCTGGCCCGCACGCAGAGCCGGGCCAAGAGCCTGCTGATCATCGCCGTGGTCTTGCCGCTGTTTGTCGGCAATGCGGTGCGCGCCGCGGGCTGGATGGTGGCCTTCGGGGCGAAGGGCGCGGTGAACGCCTCGCTGATGGGGCTCGGGCTGATCGGCCGGCCGATCGACATCATGTTCACCGAAACCGCGGTCGTCATCGGCATCACCGCGGTCAACCTGCCCTTCATGGTGCTCAGCCTGCAGAGTGTGATCGAGAGCATCGACCGGTCGGTGGAGGAAGCGGCCTTCAACATGGGCGCCTCGCCCGCCGCCATGCTGCGCCACGTGCTGCTGCCGCTGGCGATGCCCGGCATCCTCGCCGGCTGCATCCTCACCTTCATCCTCGGGATGAATGCCTATGCGACGCCGGTGCTGCTGGGCGGGCCGCGCTTCCAGACCATGGGGCCGCTGGTCTATGGCCAGTTCATCGAGCAGAACAACTGGCCCTTCGGCGGCGCCATCGCCTTCATCCTGATGGCGGCGACGCTGCTGCTGACGACGCTGTCGCACATCCTGGTGCAGCGGCGGATGCGGCGGGGCTGAGGCGGCTCAGTTCAGCCGCGCCGCCTGCGCCATTACCTCGATCGCCTCCGGCTGGCGGGAGCGGACGGTCAGCGCATCGGCGCCGCTTTCCTCCCAGGCGCGGTAGCGTTCGCGGATACGCGCCGGCGGCCCGACCAGCGACTTCCAGTCCACCCATTCATCCGGCACGGCGGCGATGGCTTCGTCCTTGCGGCCGGCCAGGTACAGCTCCTGCACCCGCTCCGCCGCTTCGGCGAAGCCGCGGCGGATCATCTGGTCCTTGTGGAAATTCTTGTCGCGGTGGCCCATCCCGCCGACATACAGCGCGACCTCCGGCTTCAGCGCCGCAAGCGCCGCCTGCACGTCGTCCGCCACCCGCACATGGACCGAGGCCTGGATGGTGAAGTCGGCGCGCGACTTCGGCGTGCCCGTGCGTTCGGTGGCGCGGCGGAAGCCTTCCTCCAGCCAGGGGGAATATTCCTCCATCGCGCCGGGAACGAAGCCCATCGGCAGCCAGCCATCGGCGATCTCGGCGGTCAGCTTCACCGTGCTTTCGTTGCCGGTGGCCAGGTAGATCGGGATCTCCGGGTTCATGTGCAGGATGGATTTCAGCGGCTTGCCGACGCCCATGGCGCCCTCGCCCATGTAGGGCAGGCTGATCTCGCGGCCGGCATGCGTCACCGGCGCGTCCCGCCGGAAGATCTTGCGCATGATCTCGGTGTAGTCCTTCAGCCGGTAATACGGCTTGCCCCAGGGCTCGCCGTACCAGCCCTCGACGATCTGCGGACCGGAGACGCCGAGCCCGGCAATGAAGCGGCCGCCGCCGGCCATGGCATCCACCGTCGCCGCCGACATCGCCGCATTCGCCGGCGTCCGCGCCGCCAGTTGCATGATCCCGGTGCCGAGCCGGATGCGTTTCGTCAGCCCGGCCAGGTAGGCCAGCGGCGTCACCGCGTCCGAGCCATAGGCCTCGGCGGTCCAGACCGTGTCGTAGCCGAGTTCCTCGGCCCGCTGCACGAGCGCGACGGGGATGTCGAGCTGCGCGCCGGAATAGCCGATCGAGAGTCCGAGCTTCATCCTGCCGGTTCCTTCCCCCTGTCCCGGCACGCTGGCGCGTCGCGGCGGCAGTGGCAAGCGTCCGCGCCGCGGCTACAAGGGTGGCAGGACGGGGGAACGCGGCATGGCGGGCAGGCTGGACGGCAAGGTGGCGCTGGTGACCGGCGCGGGGCGCAACATCGGCCGCGCCATCGCGCTGCAACTGGCGCGGGACGGCGCCGCGGTGGTGGTGAACGGCCGCGCCGACCAGGCGGCGATCGAGGCGGTAGCGGACGAGATCCGTGCGCTCGGCGGCCGCGCGATGCCGTTCCTGGCCGATGTCTCCGACCCTGACGCGGTGGCGCGCATGGCCGAAGCGGCGGCGACTGCCCTGGGCGGCATCGACATCGCCGTCTCCAATGCCGGGCTGCGGCGGCAGACCGCCTTCCTCGACATGTCGTTGGCCGAGTGGCGGGAGATCATGTCGGTCGCGCTCGACGGCGCCTTCATCCTGGCCCAGGCGGTGGTGCCGCGGATGATAAGCCGCGGTGGTGGCGCCTTCGTCGCGCTGTCCGGCATTTCCACCCATGTCGGCACGCCGAACCGGGCGCATGTCTCGGCCTCCAAGGCGGGCCTCGAAGGCCTGGTGCGGGCGATGGCGGTGGAGCTGGCGCCGCAGGGCATCCGCTGCAATTGCGTCTCCCCCGGCGCCATCGACACGGTGCGCGGCGCCGCCGCCGGCCCGATGCCGAAGACGCTGCGGGAGGCGGGCATCCCGCTCGGCCGCAAGGGTTCTGTCGAGGAGATCGCCGCCGTGGTGCGCATGCTGGTGGGGCCGGAGGGCGGCTACGTCACCGGCCAGACCATCCATGTGAACGGCGGCGCCTTCCTCGGGCATTGACGCTGGGCGGCTGGCGGGCCGGGCGGAATGGGATAGTCTGACCCCCAAGGCACCGAAGGTGCCGGGGGAGGGAAGCCGATGCCGACCATCCGAGACAGCCTGCTCGCCATGGGCGCGACCACCCTGCTGGCCGCCGGCGGCGCCGCCGCCCAGGGCACCCCGGCTGCGCTGCCCGAGGGGGTGAAGGCGGTCGAGAGCAACGTCGCCCGCCAGGGCTACTTCCATGTCGGCGGCCGCTATGTCGGCGAGCCAGGCAAGGAGGTGATGACCGGCCAGATGTATGTCGAGGTCTGGGCGCCGCGCGAGGTAAAGCACCCCTACCCCATCGTCTTCTTCCACGGCGCGAGTTCCACAGCGACGACCTGGATGCAGACGCCCGATGGCCGCAAGGGCTGGGCGCACCTGTTCGTCGACATGGGCTACGTCGTCTACCTGACCGACCAGCCGGCGCGCGGTCGTTCCGCGTACCACGCGACGCAGCAGGGCAGGCAGATCGCCGCCAACGTCGCGGGGACCGAGCGCAACAACACCGACGTGCGCAACCAGGGCAGCTGGCCGCAGGCCAGGCTGCACACGCAGTACCCGGGGGAGGGGCCGGACCGTGGCCGCCGCGGCAATGCGGTGTTCGATGCCGGCTTCGCCCGGACCGTGCCCTACCTGGCCAGCAACGCGGAGACGCAGGAGCTGGTGCAGCAGGCCGGCACCGCGCTGCTCGACCGGATCGGCCCGGCGATCGTGCTGACCCATTCGCAGGCCGGCCCCTTCGGCTGGCTGCTGGCGGATGCGCGGCCGAAGCTGGTGAAGGCCATCGTCGCCATCGAGCCCTCCGGCCCGCCCTTCGAGAACCACATCAATGCCACCGGCCGATCCCGTCCCTGGGGCCCCACCGATATCCGCATCACCTACGACCCGCCCGTCGCCGACCCGGCCGAGCTGAAGGTCGAGCGCCAGGCGGAACCCGAGGGGCCGGGGCTGGTGCCGTGCTGGCTGCAATCCGGCACGCCGCGGCAATTGCCGAACCTGCGCGGCATCCCCATCGCCATCGTCACCGGGGAAGCGTCCTACCACGCGCCCTACGACCACTGCACCGCGCGCTACCTGACGCAGGCCGGTGCCGCCAACGAGCACATCCGGCTGGAGCAGCGCGGCATCCACGGCAACGGCCACGGCATCCCCTCCGAGCTGAACAACACGGAGACGGCGAAGCTGGTGGATGGCTGGATCACCGCCAGGCTGCGCTGAACGTGACGACATCGAAGAACGGGGAGGGCGCATGAGCGAGCGCACGTTGCGGGGAAAGGTGGCGATCGCCGGCATCGGCGAGACCATCTACTACAAGCACGGGCAATCGCCCGATGCGGAATTCAAGCTGGCGCTGCAGGCGATCCTCGCCGCCTGCCAGGATGCCGGGATCGACCCGCGCGAGGTGGACGGCTTCGCCTCCTATGGCGGCGACCGCTCGGACGCGCCGCGGCTGGCGGCGGCGCTCGGGGTGCATGAGCTGCGCTTCTCCAACATGCATTGGGGCGGCGGTGGCGGCGGCGTCGCGGCCTCGGTCGCCAATGCGGCGGCGGCGGTGCATTCCGGCATGGCGAATTGCGTCATCGCCTTCCGCTCCCTCGCGCAGGGGCAGTTCGCCCGCTACGGGCGGGCCAACACGCTGGCCTCGGTCAGCGGCGACGACGCCTTCCTGGCGCCCTACGGGCTGATGTCGCCGGCGCAGCGCTTCGCCATGAAGATCACCCGCTTCATGACCGACAACGGCATCCGGCATGAGGCGCTGCGGGCGATCGCGCTGGCGTCCTACCACCATGCGCAGACCAACCCGCGCGCGGTGATGTACGGCAGGCCGCTGACCGAGGAGAAATACGACGCCTCCCGCTGGATCATCGAGCCGTTCCACCGGCTGTTCGACTGCTGCCAGGAAAATGACGGCGCCGGCGCGGTGCTGGTGGTGCCGGCCGACCGCGCGAAGGACCTGCCGCATAAGCCGGTCTATCTGCTCGGCGCGGCGCAGGGCGGGCATCACCGCAGCGCCGCGCCGGTGCACAACGCGCCCGACTATGCCAGCGCGCACTTCAAGACGGTGGCGAAGAACATGTGGGACATGGCGAAGCTCGGCCCCAAGGATGTCGACGTCGTCCAGGCCTATGAGAATTTTACCGGTGGCGTGCTGCTGAGCCTGGTCGAGCACGGCTTCGTCGATCCGGCCACCGCGAATGATTTCCTCACCCTCGAGAACCTCAAGGCAGGCACGGGCAGGATGCCGATGAACACCAGCGGCGGCAACCTGGCGGAGTGCTACATGCACGGGCTGGAAATGGTGAACGAGAATGTCCGCCAGCTGCGCGGCACCGCCTGCAACCAGGTGGCCGGGGCGAACGTCGCCGTGGTGCTTGGCGGCCCGATGGTGACGCCGGTCAGCAGCCTCGTCCTCGGCACGGAGGCCAGCCTGTGAGCACCGCCCTTCCCGCCGGACTGCCGGCCCCCGCGATCGAGCCGCTGACCCAGCCCTACTGGGACGGCACCCGCGCCGGCAGGCTCGTGGTGCAGCGCTGCCGCGGCTGCGGCAAGCACCAGTGGGGCCCGGAATGGGTCTGCCACCGCTGCCATTCCTTCGACCTGGGCTGGGAGGAGGTGGCGCCACGCGGCAGGATCTGGTCCTGGCAGCGGCCGCACCACCCGGTGCATCCGGCGCTGAACGGCCATGGCCCCTACACCATCGTGCTGGTGGAGCTGCCCGACGCCGACAATATCCGCATGGTCGGCAACCTGCTCTGCGCCGCGGACGCGCCGGTGACCATCGGCGCGGAGGTCGAGGCGGTGTTCGAGCCGCATGACGATGCCTCGCCGCCCTACACGCCGGTACAGTGGCGCGTGGTCGGCTGAGCGGCGCGCGCGGATGACGAACTCCCGCCGGCTGGTCGACCTCGCCACGGTCATCCGCAGCAAGAATGCCGGGCCGCTGCACCTGACGCTCGACATCCTCTTCCCCGATGCCGCGGCTTTCGGCATCGCCGCGCAGTCGCCGGCGCTGTCGGCTGCGTCCATCGCGCGGCTCTACGGCGTCGGCGCCGACAGCGTGGCGGTCATCCCCTTCGCCGCGGCGCATGCGATCAAGGTGGTGATGGACAGGCCGGTGATCGCCGGCTCGCCCGGCGACACCGATGTCTATGGCGCACAGCAGCACCGTCCGCTGCTGGGGCTGGTGCTGTGAGCGTCGTCGCCCGCTTGCGGGAGACGGCGCCGCGCCCCGGCCAGGGCGCGCTGCGCGTCCTCGCCGCCTCCGGCCAGCTCGGCAACGGCATCCCGGAAGCGGCGCTGCGGGCCGGGCTGGCGCGGCAGCCGCATGTCGTCGGTTGCGACATGGGCTCGATCGACCCCGGCCCCGCCTATCTCGGCGGCGGCACCATGGCGACGTCGGAGGCGGTGACGCGGCGCGACCTGCGGCTGGTGATCCGTGGCGCGCGGGAAGCGGGCGTGCCGCTGATCATCGGCAGCGCCGGCACCGCCGGCGGCGCGCCGCATGTCGCCGCGGTGCTGGACCTGATCCGCGGCATCGCGCGGGAGGATGGGCTTTCGCTGCGCGTCGCCGTCATCCAGGCGGAGATCGACCGTGGCTGGCTGAAGGCCATGGTGGGTGCTGGGCGGGTGCGTTCGATCGGCCGTGCGATGCCCGAATTGACGCCGGATACGGTCGATGGCTCCGCCCGCATCGTCGGCCAGATGGGCACCGAGGCGATCCTGCGCGCGCTGGCGCTGGAGCCCGACATCGTGCTGGCCGGCCGCGCCTGCGACACCGCGATCTTCGCCGCCGTGCCGCTGCTGCTGGGCTTCGATCCCGGCCTGGCGACGCATATGGCGAAGATCATCGAATGCACCTCGATCTGCTGCATCCCCGGCGGGCGGGACGCGATGCTCGGCACGCTGGATGCCGAGGGCTTCGAGATCGAGAGTATGAATCCGGTACGCGCCGCGACGCCCGTCTCGGTCGCGGCGCACAGCCTGTACGAGCAGGCCGACCCGCTGCTGGTGCAGGAGCCGGAGGGCACGCTGCATGTCGCCGCCGCCCGCTTCGAGGCGCTGGATGCGCGGCGCGTGCGGGTCAGCGGCGCGACCTGGACGCCGGCGGCGCAGCCGACGGTGAAGCTGGAAGGCGCTGCCTGGTGCGGGGAGCGCGCGGTGGCGCTGGCCACCACCGCCGATCCAGCGGTGATCGCCAACCGTGCCCTGATCGTGGCCGGCGTGACCCGCACGGTGGCCGAGATCCTGCCGGGCGAAACCTACGATTTCCGCGTGCGGGGCTACGGCGCCGGCGCCGGCAACCTGTTCCCCGGCGCCGCCACCGGCATCGGCGAGCCGGGCGAGATGTGCTTTCTGCTGGAATGCGTGGCGCCGACGGCGGATCTGGCGAAGGCGGTGGTCGGCGTGGCGAAGCAGGCGATGCTGCATTTCGGCTTTCCCGGGCGGCTTTCCACCGGCGGCAACCTCGCCTTCCCCTTCACCCCGCCGGAGATCCTGGCCGGCCCGGCCTACCGTTTTTCCGTCTACCACGTCGCCGAATGCGACGACCTCGCGGCGTTGTTTCCGGTCGAATTGGTGCAGCTGCCATGATCCGCTTCGCCGACCTTGCCATCTCACCCTGGCGCAACAACCTCGGCCGCAAGGCGGATATCGCCACCGGCCCGGGCTGGCTGCTCGGCTTCGCCTTCCTCGACGGCGACGCGGCGTTTTCCGACTACACCGGCCAGGACCGCACCATCACCCTGCTGGAGGGCGCCGGCTTCGTGCTGGACGGCGCGGCTGGCAGCGCGGTGGTGGTGGACCGCCTGCATCGGCCGACGCCCTTTGACGGCGGCTGGCCCTGCCGCTGCCGGCTGCTGTCCGGCCCCTGCGTGGTGCTGAACGCGATCTCGGAACGTGCCCGCTGGTCGCATGCGGTGACGATCACCGGGCAGCCGCCCGATGCCGGCTTCGCCGTACTGCTCTCCGGCACGGCGGCGCTGGCGGATGGCGGGCGGCTCGGCCCGCGCGACGCGGTGGCGCTGCCGGCATCGCTGGTGGCCGGGCCGGGCGCGGTCTTGGCCGCGGCCCGCTTCGACCCGCGCTGAGGCCGTGCGGACGGCTCGGCTTGCCTGCCATGCCGCACCGGCCGCACTCTCTGCCACGACACGGGAGGACAACCATGGACCTCAACGGCGCGGTGGCCTTGGTCACCGGCGGCAATGGCGGGCTCGGGCAGCGCATCTGCCACGCGCTGGCGCGCGAGGGCGTGCATATCGCCGTCATGTATGCGCAGAGCCGCGACCAGGCTGAAGGCGTGGTCGCCGACCTCACCGCCCGCTACCAGGTCAACGCCGCGGCCTTCCAGTGCGACATCACCGATGGCGCGGCGGTGGATGCCATGGTCGGCGCGGTGGCACGGCATTTCGGCCGGCTGGATATCCTGGTCAACGACGCGGCCTACAACCACGCCATCCCCTTCGCCGACCTCGATGCGCTGACGCCGGAGGTCTGGGAGAAGATCATGGCGGTGAACCTCACCGGCCCGATGCGCCTGACCAAGGCGGTGGCGCCGGTGATGAAGGCGCAGGGCCAGGGCCGCATCGTCAACATCTCCTCCGTCGCCGGGCTGCATCCGGTCGGGTCGTCGATCGCCTATGCCGTCTCCAAGGCCGGGCTGATCCACCTGACGCGCTGCATGGCCGTGGCGCTGGCGCCGGAGGTCCTGGTGAATTGCGTGGCGCCCGGCCTGCTGGACGGCACCCGCGCCACCGCCAATCTGCGGCCGGAGATGATCGAGCGCTCGGCCGCCGGGTCGCTGCTGAAGAAGCCGGCCGACAAGGACGACTGCGCCGACATGGTGGTGACCATGTGCCGCACCGGGACGATGACGGGCCAGACCATCGTCATCGATTCCGGCCGCGTCTTCCACTGAGCCCGGCCATGGCGACCCTGCGGGCGGACTACGTCATCGTCGGCGCCGGCTCGGCCGGCTGCGTGCTGGCCAACCGGCTGACCGAGGACCCGGCCACGCGCGTCATCCTGATCGAGGCCGGCGGGCGCGACTGGAACCCGCTGATCCATATCCCCGCCGGCTACATGAAGCTGCTGCAGCACCCGACGCTGACCTGGGGCTTCAAGGCGGACAAGAACTCCGGCCTGAACGGGCGGGAGATCCCCTATCCGCGCGGCAAGGTGCTGGGCGGATCGAGTTCGATCAACGGGATGATCTACATCCGCTCGCAGCCGGAGGATTACGACCACTGGGCGCAGCTCGGCAATCGCGGCTGGTCATCCGAGGAGGTATTCCCGCTGTTCCGCAAGTCGGAACGCTGGGAAGGCCCGGCTGATGCGGTGCATGCCACGGACGGGCCGCTCTTCACCTCCCGCACCCGGGACCAGCCCGAGCTGTGCGAGGCGGCGATCCGCGCCGGCACCGAGCTGGGCTGGGAACGGCGGGAGGATCTGAACGACCTGCCGCATGGGCTCGGCGACCATGTCGGTTGGGTGCAGCAGACCCGCGGCGGCCGGCGCCGGGCCTCCACCGCGCGCACCTACCTGCGGCCGGCGATGGGGCGGCCGAACCTGCAGGTCATCACCGGCGCGCTGGTGCACCGTGTGGTGCTGGACGGCACGCGGGCGACGGGCGTCGAATTCTCCCGCGGCGGCAGCACGGAACGCGCGGATGCGGCGGTCGAGGTGATCCTCTCGGCCGGCGCCATCGGCTCGCCGCATCTGCTGCAACTCTCGGGCATCGGCGACCCGGACCACCTGGGGCGGATCGGCGTGCCGGTGCGGCACGCGCTGCCCGGCGTGGGCCGGAATTTCCAGGACCATTTCCTGGTGCGCGTGCAGGCCGAGGTGAAGGACATCGCCACGCTGAACGAACGCTCCCGCGGCCTGCGCTTCGCCGGGGAAGTGCTGAAGTACGTCGCCGCCGGACGCGGTATCCTGACCTATGCCGCCTCGCTCGTCGCGGCCTCGGTGAAGGTGCTGCCGGAATCGGCGACGCCCGACGTGCAGGCGCTGTTCGCCTCGGCCAGCTATGCGCCGGGCGGGTCGCGCGCGCTGGACACCAAGCCGGGCATGACCTCCGGCCTCTGGCAGATGCGCCCCGAAAGCCGCGGCAGCGTGCTGGCCCGCACCGGCGACCCGCGCGACCAGCCGGCGATCAATCCCAACTACCTGGCGGAGGACCGCGACCGCCGCACCATTATCGCCGGCATGCGGAAGGTGCGGGAGTGGTTCAACGCGCCGGCGCTGCGGCGCTACCTGGTGGCGGAAACACTGCCCGGCCCGGATGTGCAAACGGATGACGAGTTCCTCGCCTATGCGCGGCAGACCGGGACCACCGTCTTCCACGCCACCTGTTCCTGCCGGATGGGCCCGGACCGGATGGCGGTGGTGGACGACCAGCTGCGCGTGCATGGGGTGCAGGGGCTGCGGGTGATCGACGCTTCGGTGATGCCGGCGGTGACCTCCACCAACACCAATGCGCCGACCATCATGATCGCCGAGAAGGGCGCAATGCTGGTCCGGGCAGCGGCGCGGGTGGCCCAGGCGGCCTGAGGCGCCCGACAGCGCGAAGGTCTGAATCGGCGCGCCCGACTCAGCGGCCGGAGAATTCCGTGTCCTTCTTCGGGATCAGGTCGTAGGGCAGGGCGAAGCCGGGCAGCGCCATCAGCCGCTGCGCCCAGGCCTGGAGATGCGGCCAGCGGCCGATCTCCAGACCGCCTTCCGCCATGAAGACCATGCGGCCCCAGCAGCCGATATCGGCGATGGAGGGCGCCTCCCCGCCGACCAGCCAGTCCCGCTCATCCGCCAGCGCCGCATCGACGAAGCCGAGTGACGCTTCCGCCAGCGGCCGGAAGTAGTCCATCACCGCCGGATCCACCGCGCGGAAGCGGCTGTAGTGCCGCACCTTGGCGACGTTGGTGATGGCATCCGATTCCCAGGAGAGCCATTCGCGCGCGGTCCAGCGCGCCTGCTCCGTCGCGCCCTCGAAGCAGCCGGTGGCGCGCGCCAGGTAGTCGAGGATGACGTTGGACTGCACCACGGTCAGCCCGCGGTGGCGCAGCGCCGGCACCTGGCCGTAGCGGTTCACCGCGAGGTAGTCCGGCGACTTCTGTACGCCGTTCTTCAGGTTCACCGTGCGGAAGCCGAAGGGCAGGCCGGACAGCGACAGGAACAGCATCGGCTTGTAGGAGGAACTGCTGGTGAAGCTGCCGAACAGCAGCAGCCGTTCCGGATCGCCGGCATCCGCCGTATTGACCATCTGCGTTTCCCCCGCTGGCGCTGCCGGGCGGGATCGTGCTGCCGCGCCGCGGGCAGGGTCAAGCGCCGCGCAGCAGCGTCTCCGTCCGCCGCTTCAGCTCGGCTTCCAGCCGCGGTGCGCCGCCGTCGCGCAGCAGCGTGGTGAACTCGGCGCGGCGGCTGGCCAGCTCGCTGACCGTGCCGCTGAGGTAGATATCCACCACGCGCCAGCTGCCGCCGAAGTCGCGCAGCAGGTAGTTCAGCGCCACCGGCTCCTCCCGCGGGCGGACCAGCTGGGTGCGCACCAGGCGGTCGCCGCTCTGCAGCGTGCTTTCGCCCTGGGTCTGGAAGCTTTCGCCGGCGAAGCCGTCGAACCGGCCGGCGAAGGTCGCGATGGACCAGTCGGAGAAGGCGCGGACCAGCGCCTGCTGGCCCTCGGGCGGGATCTGCGTCCAGGCCGGGCCGATCGAGAGGCGCGTCATCGCCGTCAGGTTGAAGGCGGCCTCCATCACCGGCCGCAGCCGCTGTTCCCGGCCGCGGATGCCCAAGGCCCGGGCGTTCCGCATGATGTCGAGCAGCGTGGCGTGGAAGGCCTCGACCACAGTGGCCGGCGCGGCCTGGGCATGCGCGGCGGCCGGCAGCAACGCGGCGAGGAGCAGGATCGGGCGGCGGGGCAGGGTCGTCATGCCGGGCGGCTTACCACGTGCCGCGCCGGGCCGGCGACCGGGGGCGCGATCAAGCCGGCTGGAAAAGCCGCGCCGGCCGGGCCATTACCCCAGCCCGGCAAGGGGCGGGGGTGCATGGCGGATCGCGTGATGCTGACGGGCGGGACCGGCTTCCTCGGCTCCGCCATCGCCCGCGCCCTGGTGGCGGCGGGGCATGAGGTGCGGGCGCTGGCCCGGCCCGGCACCCCGCGGGACGTGCTGGCGGGCGTGCCGGTGGAATTCGCGCCGGGCGACCTGACCGATGCCGACAGCCTCCGCGCCGCCGTGCGCGGGTGCGCCGCGGTGATCCATTGCGCCGCCGATTACCGCATCTGGGTGCCGGACCCGGCGCGCATGACTGCGGTGAACGTGGCGGGGACCGGGGCGGTGATGCGCGCCGCGTTGGCCGAGGGGTGCGGGCGCGTCGTCCACGTCTCCTCCGTCGCCACGTTGAAGCCGCGCGCCGATGGCCGCCCGGCGACCGAGGCCGATGCCGCCCGGCCGGACGAGGCCATCGGCCCCTACAAGCGCAGCAAGACGGCGGCGGAGCGGCTGGTCGAACGGCTGGTGGCGGAAGCCGGGCTGCCGGCGGTGATCGTCAACCCCTCCACCCCCATCGGTCCGCGCGACCGCCGCCCGACCCCGACCGGGCGGATCATCCAGGAGGCCGCGCGGGGGAAGATGCCCGCCTATGTCGATACCGGGCTGAACCTGGTGCATGTGGAGGACGTCGCCGCCGGCTGCGTCGCCGCGCTGACCCGCGGGGCGGTGGGCGAACGGCACATCCTGGGCGGGCAGGACGTGCCGCTCGGCGACCTGCTGGCGCGGATCGCGGCGCTCTTCGGCCACCGGCGCCCGGTGCGGCTGCCGCGCTGGCCGCTCTGGCCGCTGGCGCTGGGGGCGGAGGCGGCGGCGCGGGTGACGCGGCGGGAGCCGATGCTGACGCTCGACGGGCTGCGGATGGCCGGGCACCGGATGTATTTCGCCAGCGCCAAGGCGGAAGCGGTGCTGGGCTACCGCGCGCGGCCCTGGCAGGAGGGCGTGGCGGACGCCGTCTCCTGGTTCCGCGAGCAGGGGATGCTGCGGCGATGAGCGTAGTGGTCACCCTGGCTCCGCGAGCAGGGCAGGAATGGTTGGAACGCTGTCGACCGACCGGGCAGCACCCCCACCCCTGTCGGGCGCATGCGTCCAGCTCCCCGCTGCGCGGGGGAGGGAGACGACCGGCATGATGGTCTGGCTCATCGCTGTCGCCGCCTGCCTCGCCTGGGCAGTGCTGCTGTTCGGCCGCGGCATGTTCTGGCTGGCCCGCGACGACGACCGCGACGCGCCCCGGCTGCCCGACCCCGCCGCCTGGCCGCGCGTCACCGCCATCGTCCCGGCGCGGGACGAGGCGGAGACCATCGGCGCCACCGTCGCCTCCCTCCTCGGGCTGGACTACCCGGGCGAATTCCGGCTCATCGTCGTCGATGACCGCTCCACCGACGGCACCGGCGACCTCGCCCGCGCCGCCGCCGCGGGCGACCCACGCCTCACCGTCATCCAGGGCGGCCCGCGCGCGCCGGGCTGGACCGGCAAGCTGTGGGCGCTGGAACAGGGGCTGCGGCAGGCGCTACCGGGGGCGCCGGATTACCTGCTGTTCACCGATGCCGATATCCGCCACGCACCCGACAGCCTGCGCATGCTCGTACGGCGGGCAACCGCGGAGGACCGCGTCCTCGTCTCCCTGATGGCCCGGCTGCGCTGCGAGAGCCCGGCCGAACGCTGGCTGATCCCGGCCTTCATCTTCTTCTTCCAGATGCTCTACCCCTTCCGCTGGTCGAATGACCCAGGCGCCCGCACCGCCGCGGCGGCCGGCGGCTGCGTGCTGCTGGACCGCGCGGCCTTCGAGCGCGCCGGCGGCCTCGCCCCGATCCGCGGTGCGCTGATCGATGACTGCGCCCTGGCGCGCCGCATGAAGGCGGTGGGGCCGATCTGGACGGGGTTGAGCGCGCCCGATGACCGGAGGGGCGCCAGCCCCGAAGGTCTGAATCGGCCGCCCCCCAGCTGCCGGGTCGAGAGCCTGCGCCCCTATGAGACTATCGGCCCGATCCGCCGCATGGTGGCGCGCACCGCCTATGCCCAGCTGGGCTACCAGGTGGTCGCGTTGGTCGGGATGCTCGCCGCCCTGGCGCTGGTCTTCCTGGCGCCGCCGCTGCTGGCGCTGTTCGCCGCCGGCCCGCCGGCGCTGCTCGGTGGCCTCGCCTGGCTGGCGATGGCTGTGTCTTTCGCGCCGAGTTTGTGGCGATTCGGCCTCTCGCCGCTGCGGGGGCTCGCCCTGCCCGGCATCGCCGCCGCCTACATGGCGTTCACCCTGGATTCCGCGCTGGCCGAATGGCGCGGGCGGGGCGGCATGTGGAAGGGCGAGGCCGGTCCCCGTATCGATCCGCGGCGCCCGGAAGCGGGAGCCAATTCCGCCACGAATCGAAACACACTGCCGCATTAAAGTCGCACCACCTGGGCCTGGTGGACTTCGCAAGCGCAAAAAACCGACGTATGCGATGTGGAATGGAACAGCGCCGCGTCGCGCCCGCAGCATGCGGCGAGGCGAGCCAGGAGAGAGTGTTCGCGTTGTCGAATATGCAGGACCTTGCCGCGGTGGCGGCGCGGCCGGATCTTGCCCTGGCCGAACCCGTCACCGTCCCGCCGCAGCCCCATCTCGACGCCGCGATCGGCCGTGCCACCGACCATCTGCTGCGCCGCCAGCAGGCCGATGGCCATTGGGTCTTCGAGTTGGAGGCCGACGCCACCATCCCCGCCGAATACGTGATGCTGAAGCGCTTCTTCGGCCGGCGCGACCCGGTGCGGGAGGCGCGGATCGGCCGCTACCTCCGCCGCATCCAGGCGCAGGAGGAAGCCGCCTGCAACGGCGGCTGGCCGCTGTTCCATGGCGGGCCCATCGACATCTCCTGCTCGGTGAAGGCGTATCTCGCCCTGCGGCTGATCGGCGATGCGGAGGACGCGCCGCACATGGCCCGCGCCCGCGCCGCGATCCTCGCTGCCGGCGGGGCGGAACGTTGCAACGTCTTCACCCGCGCCACCCTGGCGCTGTTCGGCCAGGTGCCGTGGCACGCCGTGCCGGTGATGCCGCCCGAGATCACCCTGCTGCCGCGCTGGTTCCCCTTCCATCTGTCCAAGGTGAGCTACTGGGCCCGCACCGTGCTGGTGCCGTTGACCGTGGTGATGGCCCGACGGCCGCCACCGCTGGCGCCGATCGACGTGTCGCTGCGCGGCCTGTTCCGCACCCCGCCCGAACAGGTCAGGCGCTGGCCGGGCGGCGCCCATGCGGCGCAGCCCTGGAAGGGCATCTTCGCCCGGCTGGACAAGGAATTGCAGCGCACCCAGCACCTGTTCCCGGCCAGCATCCGTGCCCGGGCCGAGGCCAAGGCGGAGGCCTTCGTCACCGAACGGCTGAACGGCGAGGACGGGCTGGGCGCGATCTATCCGGCCATGGCCAATGCCATCTGGATGTACCATTGCCTCGGCGTGGCGGAGGACGATCCGCGCCTGGTCACCGCCTGGGCGGCGATCGAGAAGCTGGTGATGGACCGGCCCGACACGGATGAGCACCCGGGCGAGACCTATGTCCAGCCTTGCCTGTCGCCGATCTGGGACACCGCGCTGGTCAGCCACGCCCTGCTGGAAACCGCGGAACCGGCGGCGGAAGCCGCGGTCACCCGCGGCCTGGCCTGGCTGCTCGACCGGCAGATCACCGACGTCGCCGGCGACTGGGCCGAGGCGCGGCCCGGCGTGCCGCCCGGCGGCTGGGCCTTTCAATACGCCAACCCGCACTACCCGGACGTGGACGACACCGCCGCGGTGGTGCTCGCGCTCGACCGGGCGGAGAAGCAGATCGGCCCCGCCGGGCCGGCGGTGGCGCGGTCCATCGCGCTGGCCACCGACTGGGTGCTCGGCATGCAGTCGAAGGGTGGCGGCTGGGGCGCCTTCGACGCCGACAACACGCACCACCACCTGAACTCCATCCCCTTTGCCGATCATGGCGCGCTGCTCGACCCGCCGACCAGCGACGTGTCCGGCCGCTGCCTGGCGATGCTGGCGCAATTGGGCCACGCGCCCGACAGCCCGGCGATGCGCCAGGCGATCGACTACATGCTGGCCGAACAGGAACCCGATGGGTCCTGGTATGGCCGCTGGGGCGTGAATTACGTCTACGGTACCTGGTCGGCGCTGACCGCGCTCAACGCCGCCGGCCTGCCGCCGGGACACCCGGCCATGCGCCGCGCGGTGGCCTGGTTGAAGGCCCAGCAGAATGCCGATGGCGGCTGGGGTGAGGATGGCTTCACCTACCCCCGCCGCGGCGGCACCCGCGCCGATGCCGACCTGGCCATGGGGCCGAGCACCGCGAGCCAGACCGCCTGGGCGTTGCTGGCGCTGATGGCGGCCGGCGCGGTCGAGGAGGAGGCAGTCGAGCGCGGCGCCGCCTGGCTGCTCGCCCGGCAGGAGGCCGACGGGTCCTGGCCGGAGGACGACTACACCGGCACCGGCTTCCCGCGGGTCTTCTACCTGCGGTATCACGGCTACGCGCGGCTGTTCCCGTTATGGGCATTGGCCCGGCTGCGGAATCTGCGTCGGAGCAATTCCCGGCACGTGTCGCACGGCTTGTGATGCCACCCGGCCGAGATTGCGGCCGAAATGTGGAATTCCGGGTGCCCAGCATGCTACCGACCTGCTTATAATGCAGCGCAGCATCACGGGAGGACACGCCCTGTCCATGACCATCTCCACGATCCTTGCCGTTGTCGGCATGCGGTCCGAGGCGGCGCTGCTCCCGCCGGAGATGCCCGTCATCGTCAGCGGCGGCGATCCGGTGCGGCTGCGCGAATTGCTCCGCGCGGCGCCGCAGGGGCTGACCGGCGTGCTCAGCTTCGGCATCGCCGGCGGGCTGGACCCGGCGCTGATCTGCGGCGACCTGGTGGTGGCGACGCGGGTGCGTGGTCCGGGCGGGGCCTATGCCTCCGATCTCGGCTGGTCGGCGGCGCTGGCGCGGCACTGCGGCGCGCGGCTGGGCATGGTGGCCGGCGCCCCCGGCGTGGTCGGCGAACCCGCCCGCAAGCGGGCACTGCGGGCGGCGACCGGCGCGCTGGTGGTGGATCTGGAAACCGAGGCGGCGGCAGCCTTCGCCGCCACGCGGCAATTGCCCTTCGCGGCGCTGCGGGCGGTGGCCGACACCGCCGAGGAGGTGCTGCCGCGCTCGGCGGCGATCGGCCTGACGCCGGATGGCCGGCCGGCGGCCGGGCGGGTGGCGCTGGCGCTGCTGCGCCAGCCGCGCGAGCTGGGCGCGCTGCTGACGGTGGCGCGGCGCAGCCGGGTGGCTTTGCAGGCGCTGGGCGGGACGCGGGACGCGCTGCGCCAGGCCTGCGCAGCCTAGAACATGCTGCGTTCGCTTGCGCTCACTGCGCATGCTCCAGCCATTGTCTGGTCGTGGGATTCAGCGTTTTCGGCGATTCCGCCTCAACGCATCCCGCTCTAGGGTAGGCCGCCGCCTACCCCTCCGCGCCGGTCGCCTCCAGCAGCCAGGCGCGGAACGCCGCGACCTTCGGCAGGCCCCGCTGTGCCGCGCGGTAACAGAGATGGTGCAGCACCCGCTCCACCCCGCGGCAGCGGCCGGCCCCCAGCTCGATCAATTCGCCCCGCGCCAGCTCCTCCGCCGCCAGCCGCGTGCTTTCCAGCGCCACGCCGACGCCCTGCGCCGCGGCGGAGATCGCCATCGCCGCCCGGTCGAAGGAGGGCCGCGCCCCGCCCGCCGGTGGCCGCAGCCCATTCAGCGCCAGCCAGTCCGCCCAGCGCACCGGGCTGACGGCGGATTCGATCAGCACCAGCCCGTGCGGCAGCGCCGGCCCCGCAAGGTCGAACCCGGCCGCGCGCCCCGGCGCCACCAGTGCCACGACCCGCTCCGTCCCCAGCGGCTCCGCCACCACGCCCGGCTGTGCCGGCACTGCGCCATAGGCGATGACGAGGTCGATTTCCGCCTGCCGCGCGAGATCCACCGGCTCGGCGCTCGCCGTCACCCGGATGCCGAGGCCGGGATGCCGCGCCATGAAGCCGGGCAGCCGCGGCCCGAGCCACTTTGCCGCGAAGGAGGGGGCGCAATGCACCGCCAGCGCCTGGGCGCCGGGCTCCGGCCGCAGCGTGGCGCAGGCCTCCTCCAGCACGTCGAGGATCGGGGTCAGCCGGCCGAGCAGCGCCCGCCCCTCCGGCGTCGGCTCGACCCCCTGGCCGCTGCGGCGGTGGAACAGCCGGCGGCCGGCCCACTCCTCCAGCGCCCGCACCTGGTGGCTGACGGCGGAGGCGCTGAGGTGCAGCTCCGCCCCGGCCAGGGCGAAGCTTTCGAGCCGGGCCGCGGCCTCGAAGGCACGGAGCGCGAAGAAGCTGGGCAGGCGGCGCATCGGGGACCCATGAATCCGATTCATCACGGGCTGAACACATCGCGTTTGTCAAATGCCGACCGCCCCGGCATGACGGCGGCGCCGCGTGAGGGAGAGGAACGAGCGATGCTCGACAGCGTCCAGGGACGGAACCGCGTCTCGATCTATCAGCCGGAGCAGGACGGGCTGATCTTCCCGGAGATCCCGAGCTTCGCCTCCTTCGCCGAGGAGCGGACCTACCGCAAGCAGCATTTGGTGGCGGCGACGCGCGCCTTCGGCATGCATGGCTTCGACTACGGCTTCGCCGGGCACCTCACGGTCCGCGACCCGGAGCACCCGGAGCTGTATTGGACCAACCCGATGTGCGTGCACTTCTCCCAGGTCAAGGTCTCGAACCTCATCCTGGCCGACCATGAGGGCCGCGTGGTCGAGGGACGGCACGCCATCAACCGCGCCGGCTTCGTGCTGCACGCCGCGGTGCATGAGGAATACCCCGAGGTCATGGCGATGTGCCACGCGCACACCGTCTACGGCACCGCCTGGTGCGCGACGGGCCGGCCGCTCGACATGATCAGCCAGGATGCCGCGGCCTTCCACAACGACCATGCGGTGATCGGCGCCTCCGCCGGCGCGGTGGCGGTGGAGCGTGAGAGCGGCTGGTCGGTGGCCAAGGAGATGGGCCGCAACCGCGGCATCCTGCACCAGAACCACGGCCTGCTGACCAGCAGCCGGCACAGCATCGACGACGCGGCCTTCTGGTTCATCGCGCTGGAGCGCGCCTGCAAGCAGCAATTGCTGGTCGAGGCGACCGGCATCAAGCCACAGCTGCTGTCCGACAAGACGGCGGCCTACAGCCGGGAGCATGTCGGCAGCGACTTCATCGGCTGGCTGCATTTCCAGACGCTGTACAACCACATCGCCGCGACCCAGCCGGACATGTTCGACTAGCATGGGATGCGTGAGCGTTCGCTCACGCATCCCATGCTGGGTTTGTTTGGTCGCGTGATCCGGGCTTCCCGGCGATTCCGCCTCAAGCCATCACGCTCCGGCATGGCTGCGGGAGGGGCCGCCCCTCCCGCCGCGCGGCGATCCGCCCTAAGACCGCCGCCATGCCCCCCGCCCCGCCCGTACCCGTCGTCCCGCGCATGCCCTGGGCGCTGCTGGCGGCGGCCTGCCTCGGCATGTTCGCCGCCTCCGCCTCCGGCACCACCCGCGCGCCCTTCCTCATCGACATGGCGCGCGACCTCGGGACCTCGGTCGCACTGGTGGCGAACCTGATGGCGCTGACCTCCATCGCCTGGGGCGCGGCCTCCCTGATGGCCGGGGCCGGGTCGGATCGCTGGGGGCGGCGGCCCTTCCTGATCGGCGGGCCGCTCGGCCTCGCGGTCTGCATGGTGCTCGTCTCGCGTGCCGGCAGCTATGCCGAGGCGGCGCTGTGGTCGACCTTCATCTACGCGCCGGTTGCGCACTGGGTCTGGC
>JBMOJU010000051.1:0-21051 GCA_049315625.1 Paracraurococcus sp. | reverse complement strand
AACCTGCTGGGCGTGGCGATCGCCGGCAGCCTGCCGCGGCGGGCCCCGGCCTAGATCTCGCCCGCCAGTTCCAGCAATTCCCGCGTCCGGGTCACGCGGTTGCCCCAGACGCGGTCGAATTCGGCGACCAGGTCGCGCAGCGCGGGAGAGGCGATGGCCGCTTCCGCCGTCGCCGCATCCGGGAATTCGTAGAAGGCGCAATGCACGCTCGGGTCGGTGCGGCTCCAGCAGCGTCGGGCGCGGCTTGCGCCAAAGGCGCGGTGCGCGTCCGGCAGGTGCTCCGCCGCGTACCAGGCATCGAAGCGGGGCCGGTCGGCCGCATCCGCCACCACGGCGCGCACCATCAACCAGGTCGTGCTCATGCCAGTGCCCCCAGCTCGTCGGCCAGCGCGCCACCGATCTCCCGCCTGTCATCCTGGATATCGCCGATCAGCGCGACCAGCCGGTCCGCCATCGGCGTCGGGATGCCATGCCGCCGCGCCGCCGCGCGCACCGGCGCCAGCTGCGCCGCGACGTCGGTCTGCCTCTTCCGCACCGCCAGGTCGCGCCAGATGCCGCTGTGCGACTTGGAGGAGGCGCGGTTGTAGGCCTCCAGCCGGTCGAGGCTGGCGGCGATGGCCGGTCCGTCGCCGTGCAGGAAGGCCGCTGGATCGAAGCCGTCGAAGCCGATCGGCGTCACCCCTTCCGCCGCGGCGACCCGGAGGATCTCCCGCGTGATGCCGCGGATGAGCGGCCGCCGCGCCGGGTCGGCGATGAAGTCGGCGATGGAGTCGTTGGTCAGCGCCGAGGCCTTCAGGATGCCGCCATAGGCCGCCTTGCCCCAGAGGTAGCCGAAGATGTTCGGCGTGAGCACCGCGTCGGGCTCGAATTCCCGCAGCATCGCATGCAGCGCGGCGATGCGCGGGGTGGTGCCTCCATCCAATTCCCCGACAACCACGGCCCCGCGATTGCCATACATGATCCGCCCGGGCGTCTGGTAGTCCGCGCCGAAATTGACGAAGGCGCCGATGGTGCGCGGGCGGCCGACGCTTTCGGCGATGACCAACTCGTTCAGCCCGTTCTGGCAGGAGACGACGGCGCCGTCCGCCGCCAGGAAGGGCGCCAGGGCCTGCGTCGCCGCCTCGGTATGGTGCGCCTTCACCGCCAGCAGGATCAGCCCATGGTGCCCCTGCATGCGGTCCGGCGTCACCGCGCGCGCCGGCACGCTGAACGCCGCCACCGGCCCCTCGATCCGCAGCCCGCCGGCATTGATCGCCGTGACATGCTCGGCCACCACGTCGACGAACAGCACCTCCCGCCCGGCGCGCAGCAGATGCGCCCCGATCGTGCCGCCGATCGCGCCCGCGCCCCAGATCACCACCGGCTCCGCCATGCCCTGCTCCTCCGCCCGCCGCAGATTGCCACCCGCCCGGACGGGTGCAAACATCCCGGCCCAGGCTTTCCGGGACTGCCGCGACCATGGACCTCGACTTCGCCGGCCGCACCGTCCTCGTCACCGGTGCCGCGACCGGCTTCGGCCGCGCCATCGCCCGCAGCTTCGCCGCCCGCGGCGCGCAGGTCTTCGCCGGCGACAAGGACGCCGAAGGCCTCGCCGAGACCGCCGCGGCGCACCCCGCCATCCATCCGCGGGTGATCGACCTGACGGACCGCGCGACCGTCACCGCCTGGGTCGGCGAGGTCGAGCGCGTGACGGGCGGCGCGATCGGCGTGCTGCTGAACAATGCCGGCGGCGTGCTCGGCCGCGAATTCCACCCCATCGAGGACGTTTCCTTCGAGGACTGGGACGCCGTCCTCGCGGTCAACCTCTCGGCCGCCTTCACCCTGACGCGCGCCGCCGCGGCGGCGATGAAGCGGGCCGGCGCGGGGCGCATCGTCAACATCAGTTCGGGCGCCGGGCTGCGCGCCTCCCGCACCGGGATCCAGGCCTATACCAGCGCCAAGCACGCCATGGTCGGCTTCACCCGGCAGATGGCGCAGGAACTCGGTCCGCACGGCATCACGGTGAATGCCATCGCGCCGGGCCTCTTCGCGGTCTCCGCCGGCACGCGCAGGCAATGGGACGGCTACGGGCCGGAAGGCCAGCAGCGGGTCATCGACGGCATCGCGCTGCGCCGGATGGGGGAGGCGCAGGATATCGCCAACGCCGTGCTGTTCTTCGCCTCGGACCTTGCCGGCTTCGTCAGCGGCCAGGTGCTGCCGGTGAACGGCGGATCCTTTTGAGGAGAGACGCGCGCATGCCAGCCCGCCGTACCCTGCTGCGCCTGACCGGGGCCACGCTGCTCGCGGCGCCGGCCGTATCGCGTGCCCAGTCCGGCCCCTGGCCGAACCGGCCGATCCGCGTGGTGGTGCCCTTCGCCGGCGGCGGCGGCACCGACGTGACGATGCGCCTGCTGGCGCCGAAGCTCGGCGACATCCTCGGCCAGCCCATCATCATCGAGAACCGGCCGGGCGGGGGCAGCACCGTCGGCACCGATTTCGTCGCCAAATCCGCGCCGGATGGCTACACCTTCGTGCTCGCCACGCTGTCCTCCACCGGGATCGCCGCCAGCCTCTATGCCAACCTGCCCTATGACCCGGCGAAGGATCTGGCGGCGGTGGCACCCACGGTGTTCATCCCCATCGCGCTGGCCATCACCCAGCGTGGCTGGGGTTTCCGCACTCTGCCGGAATTCGTCGCCGCGCTGAAGGCAAGGCCCGGCGCCTATTCCTACGGCAGCAGCGGCATCGGCACGACCGGGCATATCGGCAGCGCGAATTTCCTGCGCGTGGTCGGCGCGCAGGCGGAGCACATCCCCTATCGCGGCGGCGGGCAGAGCTTCACCGCGCTGGTCTCCGGCGAGGTGCAGTTCACCCACGACATTCCGTCATTGCTGCGCCAGTTCCACGAGGCGGGCACGGCGCGGGTGCTGTTCACCAACCAGCCGGAGCGTTGGCGCATGCTGCCGGATGTGCCGACCGCCGCCGAGGTCGGGCTGCCCGACTACAAGGCTTATTCCTGGTACGGCATCTTCGGCCCCGCCGGCGTGCCGCGGCCGATCGTCGATCGCTTCGCCGCCGCCGTCGACCAGGCGCTGGCCGACCCGACGATCGAGGCGAAGCTGGACGAGATGAACACGCCCGGCATGCGCGGCTGGAGCCCGGACCGCTTCGCGCGCTACGTGGTCGAGGAGATCGACGCCTGGGCGCCGCTGGTGAAGGCGTCCGGCGCGCGGGTGGATTAAGGCGCCGTCGCGCCGCTGGCCGTGCCGGCGGCATTCGCAGCCTTCTCGAAATCGCCGCCAAGATCGCCGATGATCGCCCGCGCCAGGGCGTCGAGCTGGTCGCGGGTCATCGTCATGTCGCCCATCTCCAGCTTGGCGAAGTCGAATCCTTCCTTGTTCAGCCCCTCGGTCATGGCGTCCAGTGCCACGCCTTCCGGCACGGCGCCCAGGAAGCGCGGCCGTTTCGGCAGGGCCACCGTCACATCCAACGCCTTGCCGTCACCCGGATGGATCTGCAGCTTCCTGCCGTTGTACAGCCGCTCGATGTCGCGCGAAATCTGGCCTTCGCCGTGCTGCATCATGGCCTTCAGCGGCCGCAGCTCGGCATCAGGCAGTTTGCCGATGGCGGCGATCAGGCGGTCGCGCAACGCCTGCTTGCCCGCCTCGTCGAGGGTACGGGTCGCACGCATGGACAACTGCCCGGCGAGCGCGGGATCGATGGTGACGAGTCGGGCGCGGATGCTGCCCTCCCGGACGCCTTCCACAATCTCGTCCAGCGTCATCCGCTTCAGGCCCTGCAGGCTTTCCGCCAGACCTTCCGACGCCCAGCTTCCGGCCTTGCTCTCCATCACCGCGACGATCTCGATCCGGTCCCCGATCCGCCGGGCGATGACGCCGTCGGTGATCTGCAGCCCGGCGGCGTCGCGGATGCGCGATCCTTCGATGAAGATCAGCTGACCGCCTTCCTTCTCCAGCCCCATTACGGCGCGGCCCTCGGCACTGGCCAGCAGGCCGCGGATGCGGGCGGACGCGATCTCCTCCAGCAGCTGACCACGCACGGCGGAGGGCCACCGCAGCGCCCGGCGCATCCCGCCGCCCTCGGCCTGGGCGAAGCCGGCGCGGACGATGCGTTCGACTGCGCCGGGATTGAGCCTGCCGAGGACGGGGAACGTGACACCGAGCTTCTGTGTCGCCGCCAGGATGCGCGCCGGGTCGAGCAGCCTCGGGGCCTCATGCGCCGTCCCTTCGACTGCCGCCTTGACGAGCGCCGATTCCACCGGCGCCTCCAGCTCGCGCAACGCAGCGCGGGCGGCGTGGTCGACCTCGGGCCCCATGGCCATGCCGCAGATACGCAGTGAGAAGCGGCACCAGCTGTGGTCCAGGCGCTGGCGGAAGATATGCTTCTCGCCCGCCTGCTCGACCTCCACCTCCAGCCGGTACCCGGCCTTCTTCAGCGCCTCGTCCTCCACCAGGCGCACGGCGCCTGGCGTCGACAGCCGCTTGGTCAGGTCCGGCGCGGCCTTCTGCGCCTGCTCCGCAAGCTTGCCCTCGGCTTCGGCCATCAACCTGCCTTCTGCCCGTTCCGCCGCTTCCAGGCCGACCGGCGCTGCCTCCGCGACGCCACGGATCCCGCGCGACACGGTCGCCACGCCCTTGACCGCCTGGTAGGCGTCGAGGAAGGCGAAGGCGGTGTCGATCACCGCGCTGAACAGCGCGGCGTTCACTTGGCCGGAGGACACCAGTGCCGTGTCGTCCGACAGGTTGGTCTTGCTCGCGGCATCCAGCTCCTCCCACTTCTGGATCGAACGCGCCGCCTGTCCGGCGCCGACGCCGGCGGCCGCGCCGAAGGCCAGCGCCGCGAGGCCGAGGGTGGAAATTGTAGCGACGACGAACAGCGCGAGGCCGGCCGCGGCCAGCCCCATGCTGGTCCAGAATTCGGCGCTCTGGTACTCGTCCACCACCGCATGCGCGGTCTCGCCCTCGATCCCCGCGTTCCACGGCGCCTCGGCGAACAGCTGCCGGTGGATCGGGTGCAGTTCGAACGGCAGGTGGCCGTCCAGTCGCGGATAGGTCTCGTCGATATTGGCCAGCACGCGGGCCATCGCCGCCAGCATCCGCATGCGGGCGGCATCGTTGGTGGTGCCCGCCTCGCTGGACGCGACGCCCTCCTCGTCACCGGCCTGGGCCAGGCCAAACAGTGAGGGGAAGCGGTTCAACGTCCCTTCCTGCGCCGCCTGGAGTTTCCTGTGCTGCGCCAGGGTCTGGGCATGCGTCGGCATGGGGTGGCATTCATCACGGAAGGGCGCATACATCGGCGGCTGGTTCGGATGGAACGGCTTCGGCCGCAAATCGCGGAAGCCCGGCTGGTCAAGGGTCGGATAGCAGCTCCCCGTCTGCCAGCCCGCCATGCCGATCCGGTCATAGCCAACCAGCAGCAGCCCCATGGCCGCTTGCGCCATGCGGGCGCTCTTGATGTCCTCCGCCCCCTGGCGGCGCTCCTCGATCGCCTGCATCTGCTTTGGCGTGGGCGCGCTGTTCGGATCGGCGCCGATGGCCTCCTTCTCCGCCGCTGCGGTGGCCTTGTTCTCGTTCAGGTAGCCGCGGGCCACACCGGCGACCTGGGTGATGAAGCGCGCCTGGAGCGTCCGCATGGCGGGAAGCCTGTGCAGTTCGGCGCGGCGCTCGATGCTGCGGTTCCACAGATTGCGCTTCGCCGGATCGGCGAGGTCGTTCAGCACCTGGTCGCCGCGGCTGGCCCAGAGCGCCTCCACCGCGTATTCGTCGAGCGGACCGACCCAGAAATTGCCCTCGCCCTTGTTCGCGCCGACGATCGCCTCGATGCGCGCGAAGACGTCGACGGTATCAGCAGGCGCCTGCGGGTCGGCCGTGTCGGACTTGTTGAAATCCTTCGCCTCGGCCTCGGCGCCCAGGTCGCGCCGGCGCAGCACCGCGCCGTCCTGCAAGGTGTGCGCGACTTCGTGCGCCAACAGGTGTTCGCCCGCCGCCGTCTCCGGACCCGGCGCCCCGGCGCCGAACGCGATATGCGGCCCGAGCGCGAAGGCCCGTGCATTGACGCTGCGTGCGGCTTCGCCCGCCGCGGCGTCGCGGTGCAGCCGGATGGGGGATAGGTCGAGGCCGAGGCGCCGTTCGAATTTCGCCCGTGCTGCGGCCGGCAGGGGCGCACCCGGCCCAACCAGGGCGCGGGCCACCGCCGGCGTCGGCCCGGCCGGCGCCGGCCCAACCGCGCTCCGCCGCAGCTTGGCCGCGCCAGCGGCGCAGGCCGGGCAGGGCTCCGGCGCCGCGCCGCAGGCAGTGCAGCCGATCCGGCCCGGCACCAGCGGCGCCACCATGGCATCGGCCATGCTGTCGGCCTGCCGCTCCTCCGGGTCATGCGCCGCGCCGATGCGGGCGCGTTCGGGCGCTGCGACGCGGGCCTGGGCGGCGGCCGCCATGCCTCAGGGCCCTGGCGGCCCCGGCGGCGGAGCCAGCGCCACGGCCACCGCCGCCGCCGCATCCGCCGCGCGGGTCGCCTGCGCCGCCGTGGCCTTGGCCTGCTGCACCGCCAGGTCGCGCGTCGCGGCGATCACCGCCTCCTCCGCCACCACGGCATCCGCCAGCGCCGAGCGCAGCGCCCCCGCCGCCGAGGTCCAGGCGCCGTCCAGCGCATTCCCCGGCGCATCGGCCGCCGCGGCGGTCAGCGCCGCCCGGGCTGCCTCGTAATCCGCCCAGTCGACCGCGGCGGCGAGTTGCGCCGCCTTGCCTGCGGCGGCGGCGCCAGCGGTCGCGGTGGCGCGGCGGCTGATCGCCGCATCCAGCGCGCCCGCCAGCGCCGGCGCCGCGTCAGCCGCCGCCGCCAGTGCCGACGCGACGGCGACCTCGGCTTCCGCCAGCGCTTTCTGCTTCGCCGCGAGCGCCGTCCGTGCCGCGGCCAGCACGCCGGCGGCGACGGTCACCGGGGCCAGCGTATCGGTATCGATCTTGGCAACCGCCGGCGCCGCCTTGGTGGTCAGGTCGGCCGCCGGCACGCCCAGGGCGGTCGCCAGCGCCGCCTTCAGCGCCGCGGCCTGCGCATCCGCCAGCGGCGGCGCGGCGCCCATGGTCCGCGCCTTGGCGGCGCTGGCCAGCACCGCGGCCCGGGCGGCGCGCGCCGCCGCCACCCGCTGCCCCTCGGCCGCCAGCCCGTCCAGCCGGCTGCGCGCTTTGGCGTCCAGCGCGGCGAGCGCCGCGGCGGCATCGCGCGCCGCCGCGGCGGCGCGGCCCTGCGCCCCCTCCGCCGCCTGCGCGGCAGCGGCGGCGGCGCGGTCGGCCGCCATGGCAGTGGCCAGGGCGACCAGGGTCGCGGCGATATCGGTCATGCGAAGCCTCCTTCGAACAGGCGTGCGCCGGCGGGAAAGGGCCGGCCCTGCTTGGCGAACTCACGGCCCAGCGCGTCGCGCAGCAGCGCCGCGCCGATCGGCGTGCCGGCCTCGGCCGCGGCGAAGGCGGCCGACAGCGCGGCGTTGCGGATCTCGCCGCCGGTCACCTCGAAGCCCAGCGCCAGCGCGCCGAGGTCGAGCCTGGGGTCGAGCCGCCCGGCCGGCAGATGCGCCCGCCACAGCGCCAGGCGCTGCGCCGGGCCGGGGCGGGGGATCGGCACCATCAGGTCGAAGCGGCGCAGGAAGGCCTCGTCCATGCCCTGCGCCAGGTTGGTGGCCAGCAGGGCGATGCCGTCGAAGCGTTCCAGCCGCTGCAGCAGGTAGTTGACCTCGATGTTGGCGTAGCGGTCCTGCGCGTCCTGCACCGCGGTGCGGCGGCCGAACAGCGAATCCGCCTCGTCGAAGAACAGCACGGCGGCGAAGCCCTCGGCGGCGGCGAACAGCTCCGACAGGTTCTTCTCCGTCTCCCCGATGTACTTGGAGACGATGCGCGACAGGTCGGCGCTGAGCAGCGGCAGGCCGAGCCGCGTGGCGATCGCCTCCGCCGCCAGGGTCTTTCCGGTGCCCGGCTCGCCCGACAGCAGCGCGACGAGCGAGGCGCCGCCATGCGCCATCGCCCAATCCTCCCGCACCGTGGCGCGGTGGCGGACGCGGGCGACGACATCCAGCAGCTTCGCCTCGGTCTCCGGCTCCAGCACCAGCCGCTCCCAGGGCAGGTCCGGCATGGTCAGGGTGGCGAGGCGCGCGGCGCGCGGCGGTGCCACCGCCATCCGCGCGGCCAGCAGCGCCGCGGTCTCCGTGCCGCGCGATGTGGCGGCGATGCCGGCGATGTCGGCCTCCGCCAGCCAGGTCTGCGCCGCCAGCGCGGTCGCCTCGGCGGCCGGCAGGTCGGGCAGGGCGCGGGTCCACAGGGCCCGTTGTTCCGCCATGCGCGGCCGCGGCACCGTCAGGTGCCGCACCGGGTGGCGCAGCCCGCGCAGCACCTGCGGCCCGATGGCGGCGACCGGGGCGAGGGGCGGGACCACCGGGCCGGGCAGCGCCTCGGCCTCCGTCACCAGCGCCACCAGGGCGCCGAGCGCGGCGGCGATGACCCCGGCCTCGGCCCAGGGCGGCGCCGCATCCGCCGCCGGCGCGTGCAGCAGCAGCGCCGGCCGGCCGAGGGCGGCGGCGGCGCGCGCCAGCGCCTCGGCGGCCCGGTCCGGCCGCGGCGCCTCCAGCAGCAGCAGCGCCGGGCCGCGGCCCGCGGCCCAGGCGGCGATGGCGTCGAGCGCGCCGGCGAGGCTTGCCGGCGCCGCGCCCTCGCCGCGCAGCAACTCCACGCTCCAGCCGCCGGGCAGCGCCTCCGGCCAGGTGCCGTCCAGTGCAGCCAGCAGCGCCGGGCCCGGGTCGAGCAGCCGTTCGCCCGGCGGCAGGGCCGGGTCGGCGGCGCGCAGCAGGCCGTTGCGCCAGAGCGGGCAGTCGCGCAGCGCCAGCCGCAGCGCCGCGGCATCCTGGCCCGGCGGCAGGATAAGCCGGGCGGCACGGCCGGCGGTCAGCCGGCGCGGGCCGCCCGACAGCGCCGCCACCGCCTCCGCCGCCCGGTCGTCCAGGCAGGGCAGGGCCGCCAGCCCCAGCAGGTCGCAATCGAAGGCGGACAGCCGCGCCGCCCTGGCCAGCCGGGCCAGTGGCGCCTCCGTCCCCGCCAGCGCCGCCATCAGTGCCGCCTCGCCCGCCACCAGCGCCGCCGCCGGTGGCAGCGGGCCGAGCGGGGCGGCGAGCGGTTCCAGCCCGGCCTCCGGCCGGTGCAGCAGCAGCCGGGCCGCGGCGATCGCCAGCAGCCACTCGGTCGGCTCCGCCGGCGGGTATTCGCCCAGCTCTGCCGGCGGGTATTCAGCCGGCGCCGCCGGTGAGACGCGGCGGCTCACGCGCCGCCCTCGTAGCGGAAGCCGATGCGGCGGCCGAGCCAGGGCAGCCAGCCTGGATCGATGTCCCAGCCGGCGCGGCGAAGCGCGGGATCGGCGAAGCCGAGCGGCCAGATGATCTCGGCCAGCGCCTCCGCCAGCCGCAGCCGGCCCGGCCGCAGCACCAGGCGGCACAGCGCATCGGTCGAAGGATCTCCGGCGAAGGGGTCGCGCCCAAAGGCGAGGCGGAGCGCGCCCGGGGCATGCGCGACGCCGTCGGGGGCGGCGGCCAGCAGCCGGGCCAGCGCGGCCTCCGCCTCCAGCGCGAGGGCCGGCGAGATGGAGGCTTCCTCCAGCGGCCCTTCCGGCGGTGGCGCACCGGCGAACACCGCGAGCAGCGGCCGGTCACGCTCCAGCGCCGCGCGCCGCGCCGCGGGCGGCAGCGGCGCGGCGAGGCGTTGCAGCACCAGCAGGCCGAGCGCAAGCAGCCGGTCCGGCAGGCCGTCGCCGAGCGTCAGCCATTCCGGCTGCAGGGTGGCGAGCGGCCTTAGCAGCAGCAGCAGGCCGCCGCCGGTGACCTCGGTGGTCTGCGGCGAATCCTCGGCGCCCGGGATGGGGGAGCCGACGGCGTCCGCCGCCGTCGTGCCTGCTGCGACGGGGCGTGCGGCAGGGAGTGTCGGCACCTCGCGCGCCTGCCGCCCCGGTGCCGGCGGCGTCGCGGCGGCGTCGCGCCAGGCCGTGTCCGACAGGTGGGCCAGCCCGGGCAGCAGGGCCGGCAGCCCGGCCGACCAGGATGGCGCCTCCGTCAGGATGGCGGCGGCAATCCAGGGCGCGCGCAGGCCCGGCGGCAGGCCGCCGATGGCGGCCCGCACCGGCGCCGTGAGGCGGGGCAGCATCGCGCCGATCGCGGCGTTGTCCGGCAGCGCTACCGCCCCATCGACCGGCAGGCCGGCCGCCGGCGCACCAGGCTGGGCCGCGGCGCCCGCCACCGCTCGCAGCGCAGCCAGCGCCGCCCGGGCCAGCGCCGCGGCCTCCGCCTCGGTCAGCAGCGTGGCAACCGCCGGCAGGCGTGCCAGCAGCGCCGCCATCCGGCGCATCGCGCGCGCCGCGTCGCGGGCGATCCAGCGGGCCAGCAGCCGGGCCGCAACGCCTGGCTGCCCGGGATCCAGCCCGGCCGCCTCGGCCCACCAGGGCAGCGGCTGGCCGGCTGCAGCGGCGCGCAGCAGCGACTCCTCCGCGCCCCAGGCATCGGCGAAGACCGCCACGCCGTCCTCCGACCGTGCCACCGGCACCGCCGCGGCGATCGCCGCCGCCAGCGCCTCGGCCCAGGCGGCGCCCAATTCGGCCTCGGTCACCTCGCCTTCCAGCCGCAGCCGCAGGGCAAGGCGCGGGATCGCCACCACCGCATCCTCCGCCAGCCCGGCCGCCGCGAGCGCCCGCGGCAGCGCCGCATCGATCGCCGCACCCAGCCGCCCGGCCGCCGCACCGACCAGCCGCCCGGCCAGCATCGCCGCCTCGGCGTCCGGCGCGCGGACCCGGGTGGCGAGATGGCCGATGGCGACGCTGGGCGCGGCCATGGGCTAGAACCCCTTCAGCCCCGTGAGGCGCGCGACATCGAGCGCCCGGCTGGCGCCGAGCGTGTCGATCATCGTCTTCGCGCCGTCGAGGAATTGCAGCTTCGCCGCGTCCGCCCCGACCGAGGCGCGGACGCTCTCGACCGCCTGGCTGCTGTCCTGCCCGGCCGCGACGGCCGCGGCGAGCTTCGCCACGACCTCGGGCTGCGCCGCGGTGGTCACGGCCTCGGCCGCGGCGGCGGAGGCCTCGGCCTGCTTCGCCATCGCCGCGGTGAAGGCGGCCAGCTTCTCGTCGCCGCCCAGGGCCTGCGCCGCCTCGGCCTGCGGCTTGGCGAGGATGTCGGCGGCGGTGATGCCTTCCGGCGCGCCTTCGACATAGCTTGCGGCGGCCTTTGCGGCGCTGGCCTCGTACAGCGTCGCGTAGACGCTGGCCGTCTTGGCGTCGGCGAAGACCTTGGTGCCGTCCTTGGCGACGCTGTCGGCGACCGTCCCCTCGGCGCGCGCGCCGGTCACCGCGTCGCGCAGTGGCTGCTGCGCGGCCTGCTCGGCGATGGCGGCGACCATGGCCTTGGCCTGGTCCGGCGGCTGTACCGCGGCGACCAGCTGGACCACGGCGAAGCCCGGATAGGTGGCGGCATAGGAATCCGCGACGCGGGCCATCGCCTGGCGCTGCCGCTCGGCCGGGTCGGCGACGCTCCGCGCCAGCGCCGTCTCCTCCTGCGCCAGCTTGGCGCTGAACTCGGCGTTCCGGGCGGGCAGGCGCAGATCGGGCAGCGCCGCCACCGCGGCGCGGGCCACCGCGGCCTGCACCAGCGGCTCGGCCAGCACCGCCTCGGCCATCGCCCGCCGCTCCGCCGGCTGCTGGGCATAGGCCTGGTAGTAGGTGGCAGTGCCATAGGTCTGGGTGCCGCTCTCCTGCTTCAGCGCCGCGTCGCGCTGGGTGTCGCGCGCCAGCGTGACGACCGCCTGCAGCAATTCCAGCAGCACCACCAGCACGTCGAGCAGCACCATCCGCTGCTTCACATAGACCGCGAAATGCCGCGGCAGCATCTCCAGCGGCATTCGCTGGCCGAGCTGCGCCATCGACAGTGCGTCCATCAGCGTCGCCGGGTCGGACCACCAGGCGGGCGGCTCGGCGCCGAGCCAGGCCGCGGCCTGGCCGCGCGCATCCTCCGGCACCACGCCGACCACGGGATGCGCCCGCGTCAGCCCTTGCAGCGGGATGACGACCTTCACGATCTCGGTGCGCCGGTTCACCAGCTCATCGAGGCCGAGGACGTCGAAGAACTCGCCGAGCTTCTCGAGGAAGGCGTTGGCGGGGCGGGGCGGCGTGCTGGTCGCGTCGCTCGCCTGCTTGTCGGTCTGGAAGAGGTTCTTCGGCAGCCGGCGCGCCACCCGCACCGGGTCCTTGTCGAAGACGTTCCCGAGATCTTCGAGCACGTCGTCGTCGTGCAGCGCGACGACGCAGTACGGCAGCACCGTGGTGCCGCGGAAATAGCTGAAGGCCTGCCGCCGTGCCGCGGCGATCAGGCCGGAGACGAGCTGGATGCGGCCGCCCCCCTTGGCGACGATGCGGTCCAGCAGGGCGATGCCGGTGCTGGCGCCGTCGCCCTTCGCCGCGCCGATCGCCGCCGGGTCGAGCGGCAGGATGCCGTAGGGCGGGATGTGCCGGAAGCCGCGCTGCCAGAGGTTGAGCGAGAATTCCCGCTGCTGGTCGACCAGCGGCGCCACCGCCAGGCTCTCCGCCAGCATGGCCTGGAATTGGTGGATGCGGGCCCAGGCCGCGGCGCGCGGCGGAGCGCCAAGCCGCGTACGGTGCCAGTCCTCCGCCTGGGTGGCGACGATGCTGCGGCGGGGGAGCCAGCGGTCGAGGAAGATCGCCGAGCCATCCGTGCCGAGCCAGACCATGGCCAGCGCCACCGCCCCGGCCTCATGCCGCGCCGGGCCGACCGGGGCGGCGAAGCCGCCATCCAGCGCGTAATCGGGGTCCCAGCGGCGGATCAGCGAATGCTCGAAGACGTCGAACCACCAGGCGGAGGCGGTGCCGCGCAGCGCCCAGGCGGTGGTCAGGCCGGGCTCCTGCGGCAGCTCCAGCGGGACGCGGACCAGCGAAAGGCCGAAGCCGCCGCGCCAGGCATCCGCCTGGCAGTTGGCGCTGCCCGCGCCGGCGCAGGCCTCGCCATAGACCTTGGCCTCGCCCTCCGGGGTCTCGCCCGGCTCGATCACCAGCAGATAGGGGCCGGGGCGGAAGGCGGCGCTGCCGCCGGTCGGGCCGGCCGGCTCGGGCACCAGGCAGATGCAGGGGGCGAATTCGGTCCCCCCGGGCGCCACCCGCCGCGGCGTCTTTGCCTGGATCGAAAGCAGCTGTTCCAGGGTGAAGTCGAAGGGCTGCGACACGAGGATCGGCCGGCCGATCATGTCGAAGGCGAGGCCGGGCGAGAGCGTGATGGTCTCCGCCTTGCCGAAGCCACCGCCGGTCGGTGGCCGCTCCGCATGCGCGTCCTGGACCGGCAGCGCGTTCAGCCCGATGGCCGAGAGGCCGAGGCCGTGTGCGACGCCCGGCATCTGCACCTGGGCGTCGAGCCGGGCGCGCTGGTCGCCATAGGTGTCCTGCCGGCGCAGCGCCTCGGCGGTCAGGAAGCGGCCGTTGAACCAGTTGGTCCGGCGCAGCGCGTTTTTCCCCTGCGCATCGCCAGCCGGGCCGGCGGGCAGCCCGGAGGGGTCCTTCTCGACCGGGAAGAAGATGGCGATCGCCGCCTCCTCCGTCGCGGTCAGCGCCGCCTTCGGGTCGTCCAGCCGGCGCGCCATGGCGCGGAAGAGCTTCGCCTGCTGCAATGCGTCCATGCTCATCGGCGTCGCTCCCTCAGGGCGTGAAGCTGGCGATCAGGACCGCGTCGCGGCCCTGGCCTGTGGGCGGCAGGGGGTCGCCGGCGCGGCCGGCGAGCGGTGCGCCATGCGCGTCCAGAACCGGGGCGGCGCCGCCGCCGGCGAGCACGAGCTGCCAGGTGGTCGGCGCGGTCCAGGCCTCGTCCAGCACGATGACGATGGCCTCGTCCTTGGCGTCGCGGCTCTTCACCACCGGCTCGACCCAGCCGGTGGCGGCGTCGAAGCGCAGCACGCGGACGCTGGCCGCGCCGAGGCTCTTCTCCGCCGCCGCGGCGGAGAGGTCGGCGGTGATAGTGACCGCGGCCGCGTCGGATGTCGCCATGGCGCCGAGCAGCTGGAAGGGGGCCGCGCCCGCCGCCCCGACCAGCCGCAGCCCGGTGGCGATGGACGCCACCGTCTGCACGTCCGGCAGCAGCGCCCGCACCGCGTTGTCCGGCTTGCCGACCAGCTTCGTCAGCTCTGCCGGGTCGCCGACCGGGGCGAGATCGATGGTCGCCAGCAGCAGCGGCGCCTCGTCGCCATTCGACCAGAAGCGCGCCACCGCGGCGGGGGGCGAGAGGATGAAATCCAGCAATTGCGCCCGCAGGTCGCCCTTCGGTTCGCGCGCCGTCCAGTCGCGCGCCAGCGCATGCGGGTCGGCCGGCGCCTCCGCCGCAAGACAGAGCCGCCAGCGGTCGAGCACGCGGGAGTAGCCCAGCGCCTCCCCGCTGTCGGAACAGGGCGGCGCGATCGCCGGCACCTGGCCATCGAGGCAGGCGCGGTAGCTGAGCACGACATGGGCGCGGCGCGCGTCCGGCATCCCCTCGGGCGGCGCGAGGTCCTTCCAGAAGGGCGACAGGGCGAGGCCGGTGATGTCGAGGCAGACCTCCTGCTCGACATGGATCAGTCGGCCGAGCGCATCGACCGCGAGGCCCGGCTCGCAGATCAGCTGCAGGCCGGGCGGGTCGGCCACCTCCCGCGCCTTGATCCGCAGGCCCCAGACCGTACCGTGGCCGTGCAGCGTCGCGGTCAGCAGGCGTTCGCGCAGCAGGTGGTAGCGCTGCTCGGCGGCGAAATCCTCGGCCCCCAGCAACTGCCCGTACTGGTAGCGCAGGCGGGAGAAGGGATCGCCCGGACGGGCCGGATCGGCGCCCTCCAGCGGTGCGAAGAGCGTGTCGGTGTCGCTCATGCGGGTGGAGTCCTGTGGTGCGGGATGGGGGTGGCGCCGATCCGCCAGCGGTCCTCCGGCACGGCGCGGCCGAGGATGCGGCCGGCGCCGAGCGGGGCGTCGAGGATGGCGGGGGCGAATTCCGGGCGCGGGCCGATGCGGGCGATGCCGACCAGGCTGCCCTGGCCGAGCCGGAAGCCGGCATCGAGCCAGCAGAGCGTGTGGAGGGTGTGCGCCGGCTTGTTGGTCTCGACCGCGAGGTCGAGCACGGCGGCGAGGTCCGCGGTCCGGCAGGCCGGCACCACCACGGTGAAGCGGTGGGCGTGGCGGCGGTGGAAGGCGATGACCGGATCGGGATCGAGCGGCTCGGGCGGCTCGGCCTCGGGGCAGGGGGTGCCGCCTTCCGCCCGGGTCGTGGCGCGGCGCAGCAGCAGCGCCGCCTGCGCGCTCTCGAGCGCCACCTCCCAGGGCTCCGCCGGCACCGCCTCCGGGCCTTCGTCGGCGCCGAGCTGCAGGCCGGGGCCGAGCACGCCCCATTCGGCCGTGCCGATCACCGGCGCATTCTCCCGTCGCAGCCGGAAGCCCTCGATGAGCTGCACCGGTGCCTGGGCGAGGATCGACAGCAGCCGGGTCAGGCCCGGCACCGTGCCGCGCTGCCGCCACAGCGTGGCGATCTCCGCCAGCAGGCTGCGCCGCACCGGCTCCGCCACCCGCTGGTCGAAGGTCAGGGCGAGGAAGCTGGCCAGCCAGTCCAGCGCCTCCGCCGGCGCGGTATGGGCGGACAGCAACTGGCGCAGCGCGGTGATGCGGGCATCGGTCTCGGTGACGAAGCCCTCGAACAGCGCCAGCGCGCGGTCGGTCGCCTCCGCCGCCACCGGGTCGCCGCGCCAATAGGCCGGCAGCAGGTCGAGCAGCGAGGGCCGCGGCGCGGTGGCGCGCAGGGCGAAGACCTGCGGCGCGCGGCGGGTGGTGCCGGACAGCCGCAGCCGCAGCCAGAGCCAGCGGCCGGGCGGCGCCTTCAGCACGCCTTCCAGCGTCACCATGGCGGCGGGCGGCGGATCCTGCGCGCCGCGCGCCGTAGGGGGCAGCGGATCCTCGCTGGCGATGGCGGCGCCGAAGGGTGGGTCGGGCGTGTCGGCATAGGCCGGGCGGCGGTCGAGCAGCCCGACCGGCACCCAGCCCACCGCCTCCTCCTCCGTCAGGCTGCCGAGCGGCGGCCAGGCCGGGTCGGCGGGCACGGCTGCCGCCAGATCGGCCGGCGGCCGCGGGCCGCGCCACAGGTCCCGCGGCGGCAGCGTGTCGGCGGTGCGGGCTTCCAGTTCCACCCCGGTGCCGGGCGGCAGGCAGGCATCGACGAAGACGCGGTGCCAGACGCAGGCGAAGACGCCGGAATCGAGCGCGAAGCTCTCGACCACGCCCGCGGTCGCCAGCGCCGGCTCCGCCAGGTAGACGGCGCGCGCGCCCTTCGCGGTGGAAGCGAACACGGCGCCCGCCGCGTCGCGCCACAGCGCCCGCCCGTCGAAGCCACGCACGGCGAAGCCGCGCTCGGCCTCCGGCCCTTCCGGCAGCAGGCGGAACTCGGTCAGCGGCGTCACCTGCGGGCCGCCGGGCGGGCCGGCAGGATCGGCGATCAGCACCCGGTCTTCGGCCAGCATCACCGCCTGCAGCGGCGCGTGCAGCGCCGGCAGCCGGTGGATGGCGGGGGCCGAGGGTCCGTGCAGCACGCCGATCCGCCGCCCGGCCAGCACCACGACGGCGGTGGCGAAGCGCGCATCGCCGGCGAGGGCCCGCGGCCGGCTGGGCAGGGCCAGCGCCTGCCATTCGCCGCCCCATGCCTGCACCAGCAGGCGGGGCCGCGCCGTATCCGCCACCACCAGGCCCCAGGCGGTGCAGGCCAGCGCGACCGGCTTCGCGTCCGCCGGCAGCCGCAGCACCGCGGCAACCCGCAGGTCGTGCCCCAGCAGCCGCACCGCATGCGCTTCCAGCAGCCAGAGCCGCTCGGCCGGGTCGCGCGCCACGGCCCGTGGCGGCGGCGCCGCCGCTGGCGCATGCACCGGCGCGAAATCGAGCGGCCCGGCCGGCGCCGGCCGTGCCGGCGGCAACGGCAGCGCCACCCAGGCGCCGTCGCGCAGCACCGAGAGGCCATGCGCCGGGTCGCCCAGCACCACCGCCGCACCGTCGCAGAGATCGGGCGGACAGTCGAACAGCGCCGCGCCACCCATCGCCGCCCGCCAGGCGGCCGGCTGCGGCGGACGCGCCCGCGTCACCGAGGCCGCCGTGGCCAGCGTGACCCGGGCCGGCATGCCCTCGATCCGCGTCGCCACATGGTCGCAGCGGCGCCACATCGCCCTGCCGGTCAGGTGCTGGAAGCCGGGCTGGCGCATGCTCAGCACTTCGCCTGCTCGACCGGCACGGGCATGCCATCCATCGGCCCGGCCGACGGCGGCTCGATCGGCTCCGCCTTCTCGCCCAGCACCACGCCGACGCTGCGGATCACCGGCAGCTGCCAGCTTCGCATCGGCACGCTGCCATCCACCGCGCTGCGCGTGCCGTCGGGGGCGATCGCCTCGCCGGTGACCAGCACCTCGTTCACCAGCCGCACGCCCTGGACGCGCAGCGCCGCGGCTTCGGCATCGCGGTCGCGCACCGCGCGGCCGAAAGGCCAGCCGCCGCCGTCCGGGCCATAGGGCGGCAGCGGCGCGAAATGCTGCCGCAACGCGAGCTCGACCCAGCGGCGTAGCGTCTCCCCACCCGTGCCCGGCTCGGCCTCCACCGCGACGGAGATATCGACGGGGACGTATTCCGGCGGGGTGACATACAACTCGGTCGTCACCAGCCGGCGGGTTTCCAGATGCGCGCAGACCCGGCGCAGCATGTCGCGGTCGGGCGTCGGCGTCTCAGGCGTCACCGGGTCATGCGCCGGCAGGACGATGACGGTGACCGTGCCCGGCACGCCATCCACCCGCTGCTGCGGCTTGTGCCGCGGCAGCACCTGGGCCCGGCCGACCTTGCGGCCCGGCGTTTCCAGCGCGAGCTCGACGAAATCCTCGGCGGCCACGGCGCGGTCGCCGGTGCGCAGCGTGCGGGGGATGCGTGCTTCCGCCTCCGGCAGGCTCTCGGCATCCTGGCCGCCCTCGGCCGGCAGGGCGTTCGCGCAGCGCAACGCGGCGTTGCGCACGCGGCTGATGGCGCCGGCCGGGACATTGCCGCGGGCGCCGCCGCCGGCGCGGTAGCCGAGCACGCGGATCGCCTCGCCCGGCAGCGGCATGCGGCCATGCAGCGCATCGCCGAAGGTGATCGTCCCCTCCTGCGCGTCCAGCAGGTAGACCGGGTCGTCCGGGCCGGCCAGCGCCAGGTCCTCGGTTCGCGTCCAGGCGTCCCAGCCAATCGGGCCGCGCACCTGCACCGTCTCGCTGCCCGCCAGCACCGGCTTGCGGGAGAGTCTGAGCGTCTGCCCCGGTCGGCCCTCGCCATAGCCGAGCAACTCGGGCGCCATGGTCGCGGCCTGCTGCGTGGCGACGGCATTCGCCTCGATCAGCCGCAGCCGGATCGGCGGATGGGCGGGATCGGTGCGGCGCAGGCTGATCCAGCCCAGCACGCGCTCGGCCAGCTTCGGGTCGTCCAGCCGCGGCGGCAGCGGGCCGATGCCGAGCAGGTCGGGATCGGGCGGGTCGAAGCTGTCGGCGGTCCAGTCGCCGAAGCGCGGCAGGCCGGCCTGCGCATCCGGCAGCCGTACCCGGATTGTGCCGGTGCGGGTCAGGCCGGCGGTGCCGTCGGCCACCATCGGCAGCCGCTCGAAGACCACGCGGTCGACCTGCTTCGCCGCGCCGGCGAAGCGGCCGGTCGAGATCTCGAACCGCACCGGCCAGGGCGCGGCGCTGGTCCCGGGATCGGGGCAACGCAGCGCGTCGGCCGGGCCGCACAGCGCATCATCGGTGCGGATGCCGAGGCTGAGGACCTGGCCGGACAGCCGCCGGCGGAGCTCCTGCAAGCGCTCCGCCGCCAGCAGCGCGCGCAGCGTCGCCAGCGCATCCTCCGGCGCCAGCAGAAAGAGCCAGAGCCGGCCATCCAGCGTCGCCGCGGTGCTGCTCGCGGCCGGCAGCGCGCCGCCCTGGACCGCCGGCATCGGCACCGCCTGGTAGGCCGAGAGCGCGGGCGCGGGGCTGCCCAGGTGCTCCTCCAGCAGTTGGTTCACCCCCTCCAGCCCCTCGGCCGGGATCGCTGCGGCATGCGGCGCCTTGGTCCAGCCGGCCAGCTCGACCGGCAGGACCGTGACCTCCTCCTCCGCCTCGAAGACCAGGTCGCCGGCGGCGAGCTGCAGCCGCGGTGTCACCGGGGAGAAATCGGGCGTCAGCGGCTCGATCGCGCCCTTGGCCAGCATCAGCCGCACCTGCGCCAGCGCCGGCTGGGCCGGGCGCGGCGGCAGGTTCAGCAGCTTCAGGAAAGCGAGCTTCGCAGCCTCCGGCGCGCGGTTCAGCCGGTACAGCAGGTTGTCGCCGAGGAAGGCAAACAGCTCGACCAGCGCGATGCCGGGATCGGCGGGGCTGTGGTCGGTCCACTCCGGCGCGTGCACCGGGATGCGGCGCACCAGCTCGTCGCGCAGGTCCTGCCAGGACCGGTCGTCGAGCCGCGGCGGCTGGATCGCCATGGGCTAGCGCCCCCCCTGCAGCGAAAGCCCGGTGGCCACCACGCGCGGCGCGGCGTTGCCGGGGATGCGGTAGCGCACCAGGATGTCCAGCCGCTCCGGCTCCCGCGCCACGCTGGCGACCTCGACGCCGTCGAGCGCGAGGCGCGGCAGGTCGCGCTGCATCGCGTCCTCGATCGCCAGGCGCAGGCGGGTGCGGGTCTCGAGGCTGTTCGGCTGGAACAGGAAGCGGCGGATGCCGGCGCCGAAGGATGGGCGGCCGATCCGCTCGCCCGGTTCGGTCAGCAGCACGGCGCGCACCGCCTGGTCGGCGGCGTCCGGGTCGTCCACCCAGGACCAGCCGGTGGGGCCGCACAGCGGCAGGCGGATGCCGCGCAACGGGGCCTGGCTGCCGCTCATGACGACCTCTTCGGCACGGGGATGCAGAATTTCAGCAGCAGCATCCAGAAGAAGCCGGGCAGCACGATCAGGATGCTGAAGATGATGCTGAACAGGATGAAGGCGCAGATGGTGATCACCGGGATGGCGAAGCTGCAGATCCAGCCGATGCCCCAGGCGCGCTGGGTGTCCTTCGGGTCGTCGCCGGTGAGGTAGCTGCTGTTCGGCGGCGCGGCGAAGGCGGCAAAGGGGCGGGCGCGGGCCTTGGCGATACGCGGGATGTCGCGGATCAGCCGGGGGATGTCGGGCAACTGGATGGTCGCCGGCTTCGCCCCGAGCACGTCGGTCGGCTCGGCGATGGCGAAGGGCTCGGTGGGCAGGGTCCAGAGCAGTTGCGGGGCCTCGCAGGCATCGCGGCCGGCGACGCGCACCCAGCATTGCACGACATAGAGGCTGTCATGGTCGTAGCGCAGCCGCGGCGCGCGGGCCTCGTTGCGCGTGGTCGACAGCGCCACCTGCTCCGACGCGTAGCGCCCGGCGATCGGGATGCCGAGCGAGGTGATGGCGAAGGCGCTGGGCACCGCGCCGGGCAGGCCAAGCAGGCCGCGCGAGGGCTGCTCGTGCAGCTCCAGCCCCTGCATCCGCAGCGCCTGCATCCGGGCGGCGGCACCGGCCGGCATGCCGAGCCGCCCGCCGAGCGCATCGGCGCGGTCCAGCAAATGCTGGTCCTGCTCCTGCTCGAAGGCCGGGCCGACACCGGCGCAGCTGGCCTCGAAGGCGATGAAGGCGGCGGCGAGGTCTTCCGCTGCCTGGTGCGCCCTTGCGGCACGGCGGTCGCCGCTGCCGGGTGGCGTGGCGTCGCTCAGCTGCGGCCAGGGCGGCGCCTCCGGCGTGAAGCGGCCGCCTTCGAGGCCGAGGGCGGCGGCGATCTCGGTTCCCAGCGCGCCCGCCGTCTGGCCGGGCACGCCGTTCTGCGGCGCGGTCAGCGAGGCGAGGTCCGGATCCGGGTCGAACATCTGCCGCCGCAGCGTGGCCGCCAGCGCCAGCCGCAGCACGCGCAGCCGCAGCAGCGTGCAGGCCAGCAGCACGCCGCTGTCCTGACCGTCGAGCGCCGCCGGCTGGCCCGGCCAGGGCGCGGCGATCGC
>JBMOJU010000380.1:0-4798 GCA_049315625.1 Paracraurococcus sp. | reverse complement strand
TCCAACGCGCAGAAGCACGGCATGGTGTTCTGGGACGAGATCGCCGCCGAGGTCGCCGCCGAGTTCCCGACCGTGACCTGGGAGAAGGAGCTGGTCGACGCCATGGCGGCGCGGATGGTGCAGAAGCCGGCCAGCATCGACACCGTGGTCGCCACCAACCTGCATGCCGACATCCTGTCCGACCTGGCCGGGGCGGTCGCCGGCTCGCTCGGCGTGGCGCCGACCGCCAATCTTGACCCGTCGCGGCGGTTTCCCTCGATGTTCGAGCCGATCCACGGCTCGGCCTTCGACATCGCCGGGAAGGGCGTCGCCAACCCGGTCGCCACCTTCTGGACCGCGGCGATGATGCTGGAGCACATCGGGGAGGCGCCGGCGGCGGCCCGGCTGATGGCGGCGGTGGAGCGGGTCTGCGCCGATGGCGTGCTGACCGCCGATGTCGGCGGCACGGCGAATACCGAGCAGGTGACCTTGGCGGTCATCGCCGCCATCCGCGGCGCCAACGACCCGGCCGCCTAGCCGGGGGAGCGTCCCAGCTCATCCCAGGCCTGGACCGTGAGGTGGCGGATGATGCGGCCGCCCGCCAGTTCCAGCGTCATCGCCGAGAGGACGGTGCAGCCGTCCTGGTAGGCGCAGTGTTCGACGAAGGCGATGCGGTCGTCGCCGACCACGGCCTCGCCCACCGCGTGGGTCGTCTCCCGCGCGCAGACATCCTGCCAGAAGCCCGCGATGGCGGGCCGGCCCAGCAGCCGCAGCGGCGCGCTGGGCGGGCGGTTGCGGTCGACGATCGTCATCTCCGCATCCTCGGCATAGAGCGCGGCGAGGGTCGCCGCGTCACCGCGTTCCAGCGCCTGGCGGAGCGTGGCGAAGTCGAAGCCGGCAATGGCCATGGGGATCCTCCCGGGGCGGCGGGCGAGGGCGGCGGCCCCGCCTTCAGGGAATGCCGCTGGCTCCGCCTTGTCGCACCACCCCGACCGGCCCCAAATGACCGCCGACACCGGAGGACCCTCCCATGGCCGCACCCGAATTCGACGATACGACCCGCATTGCGCTGGAAGCCGCTGCCTTCCGCAAGCTGGTGGAGCACCTGCGCACGCGGGCCGACGTGCAGAACATCGACATGATGAACCTGGCGGGGTTCTGCCGGAACTGCCTCTCCCGCTGGTACCGCGAGGGCGCGGCGGAGCAGGGGATCACCCTGGCCGACCCGGATGCGCGGGAGATCGTCTACGGCATGCCCTACAAGGACTGGCAGGCGCTGCACCAGAAGGAGGCGAGCGCGGAGCAGAAGGCGAAATTCGCTGCCGCCAACCCGGGCCACTGAGGTCGCGGGCGGAGATTGGCGTTGCCCCCCTGGCCGGCGGCCGGTAAACCCGCCCCCCTTCAATTCGGGGGCCGCAGGGAATGAGTGACGTGGACGACGAAGCCCGGGCGAGCCGCGCCCGGCAGGCGGCCGATCCGGACCCGGAGGTCGGTGGGATCGCCATCGACCGGCTGCGCAGCATCATCGAGCGGGTGGAGCGGCTGGAGGAGGAGCGCAAGGCCCTCGCCAGCGACATCAAGGACATCTTCGCCGAGGCGAAAAGCGCCGGGTTCGACGTGAAGGTGGTCCGGCAGATCATCTCGATCCGCAAGAAGGAGCCGGCCGAGGTGGAGGAGCAGGAGACGCTGCTCGACCTCTACCGCCGCGCGCTGGGCATGTGATTGTCGGGTGGGGCCGGGGCCCCACCCATCCCGCTCACTCCGGCAGGAAATCCGCCACCGACAGGTACCGCTCCCCGGTGTCGTAGTTGAAGCCCAGCACCCGCGACCCGGCGGGCAGCTCCGGTAGCTTCTGCGCGATGGCGGCGAGGGTGGCGCCGGAGGAGATGCCGACCAGCAGCCCCTCCTGCGTCGCCGACCGGCGGGCATACGCCTTCGCATCATCGGCGGTGACCTGGATGACGCCGTCCAGCAGCGCGGTGTGCAGGTTGGCCGGGATGAAGCCGGCGCCGATGCCCTGGATCGGGTGCGGGGAGGGCGCGCCGCCCGAGATCACCGGGGAGGCGGTGGGCTCCACCGCGAAGACCTTCAGTTGCGGCCAGAGCGGCTTCAGCACCTGGGCGACGCCGGTGATGTGGCCGCCAGTGCCGACGCCGGTGATCAGTGCGTCGATCCCCTCCGGGAAGTCGGCCAGGATCTCCTGCGCCGTCGTCGTCACATGGATGGCGATATTGGCCGGGTTGGCGAATTGCATCGGGATCCAGGCGCCCGGCGTCGCCGCCGCCAGCTCCTCCGCCTTGGCGATCGAGCCCTTCATGCCCTGCGCCCGCGGCGTCAGCTCGAAGGTCGCGCCATAGGCCTGCATCAGCCGGCGGCGCTCGACCGACATGCTGTCCGGCATGACCAGGATGAGCTTGTAACCCTTCACCGCCGCGGCCATCGCCAGGCCGATGCCGGTATTGCCGGAGGTCGGCTCGATGATCACGCCGCCTGGCTTCAGGCTGCCATCGGCCTCGGCGGCCTCGATCATGGCAATGCCGATGCGGTCCTTGATGGAGCCGCCGGGATTGCTCCGTTCCGACTTGATCCAGACCTCGGCGGCGGGGAACAGCCGGTTGAGGCGGATATGCGGCGTGCCGCCGATGGTCTCGAGGACGCTCTGGGCTTTCATGCGATCTGCCTCCGTGGAATTCTGGCGCTGTAACCAATAATCCGCGATGGCACGGCCGGGAAGCGTGTCCGTGCGCACAGCATCGCGTCACCGAGGGAACCGGGGCAGGCGGCCCGGATTCCTCCGGATGACGATGGAGGGGATGCGGATGCGACCGATGATGCTGCTGGCGGCGATGGCCCTGCTGGTGCCCGCCGCGGCGCGGGCGGAGGGCGACGCCGAGGCCGGCAAGACCGCCTTCGGCCGGCGCTGCGCCGTCTGCCACGCCGTCGCCGAGGGGCAGAACAAGGTCGGTCCCAGCCTGCATGGCGTGGTCGGCCGGGCCTCCGGCACGGCGGCGGGGTTCAACTACTCCCCGGCGATGAAGGATGCGGGGAAGACCTGGGACGCGGCGGCGATCGACACCTACCTGCAGGACCCCAAGGTCACCGTGCCGGGCAACCGCATGATCCTCGCCGGGATCAAGGACGAGGCAGAGCGGCAGAACATCATCGCCTTTCTGGCGACGCAGAAATGACGTCCTGAGCCGTCCCCGCCGCGCCATCCGGTGGCGCCAACAGCCGGTTGCGCAGCAGCCAGCGCAACCCGCGCTGCCAGCTTTCGTCGGTGTTGCCGCGGATCTCGGCGCTGTACACCGCACGGCGGACGCCGGAGGGCGCGGCCTCCAGCACCGAGAAGGTGATGCTGAGGATCAGGTTGCTCACCTTCTGCACCACGGTGACCAGGCCGAGCTCGGCGTCGAGCGCCTGTGCGGCGTCCGCCGCGCAGCCGCCGCAGCCGAGCAGCGCCGGACCTTCCGCCAGCCGTGCCCGTAGCGGGGCGATGTCGACCACGGCGTAGCGGCCGGATTCCGCCAGGGCGCGGCGCAGCTCGTTGCCGATCATCGCCAGGCGGCGCTGCTGGTCCTCGCGCCGGCCCTCGCCCGAGGTGTCGAGCAACTCCGGATCGAACACCGCGATCCGGTCGCCGGCCGTGGCGGGGCCTATCGCCAGGGCAAGCAGCAGCGGCAGCCAGGCCGCACGGCGTGTTGAGCGCATCTCCCCTCCGCGGTCTTCGATCCAGCGCGCAGACTACGCATGACGGGCCGGCTGGATGCCTGCCCGCGGGGAGGAGAATGCTTGGCCGCACCGCTCGCCCTTGGGCGCCGCGCGCTGCTGGCCGCGCCGCTGCTGCCGCTGGCGGCACGCGCCGCGCCGCCGCTCGGCATCGGCTATCTCGCGCTGCGTCCGAAGCGGCCGCTGGCCACCACGCTGCTCGACCCGCCACCGGCCGATGAGGGCGTGCAGGGCGCCCGGCTGGGCCTGGCCGACAACGCCACCACGGGCCGCTTCGCCGGCCAGGACTACGTGCTGGAGGAACGCCGGACCGAGGCGCCGGAGGAAACGCTGGACGCGCTGCGCGGGCTGCTGGCGGCCGGCATCCGGCTGGTGGTCGCCGATTTGCCGGCCGATGTGCTGCTGCAGGCGGCGGCCGAGCCCGCGGCGCTGCTGCTGAACATCGCCGCGCCCGACGACGCGCTGCGCAATGCCGATTGCCGCGGCAACCTGTTCCACGTGCTGCCGAGCCGGGCGATGCTGGCGGATGCGCTGGCGCAGTACCTGGCGGTGAAGCGCTGGCGCGGCCTTTTCCTCGCGGTGGGGCCGGCGCCGGGCGATGCGCTGTACGCGGAGGCTGTGCGGCGCGCGGCGCGGAAATTCGGCCTGCGCATCGTCGCCGACAAGCCCTGGACGCATGAGCCGGGCGCCCAGCGCACCGATACCGGCCATATGTCGATCGCGGCCGAGGCGGCACGCTTCACCCAGGGGGCGCCGGCCCATGACGTGCTGGTGGTGGCGGACGAGGCGGGGCTCTGGGGCGACAGCCTGGCCTGGCGCACCACCGATCCGCGGCCCGTGGTGGGGACGCAGGGGCTGGTGCCGACGATCTGGTCGCCGATCCATGAGCAATGGGGTGCCACGCAATTGCAGCGCCGCTTCCGCGCCCAGGCCGGCCGGCCGATGACGCCGCTGGACCATGCCGCCTGGCTGGCGCTGCGCGCGGTGGGAGAGGGCGCGGTGCGCAGCGGCTCGACCGATCCGGCCCGCGTCGCGGCCTTCCTGCGCAGCGCGGAATTCGAGCTGGCCGGCTTCAAGGGCGCCAGGTTGTCCT
>JBMOJU010000379.1:0-4807 GCA_049315625.1 Paracraurococcus sp. | reverse complement strand
CCACGGCCGTCGTACCCTCACCGGGCACGCTGTCGATCGACAGCTCGCCGCCATGCGCCTCCAGCAGGCGCTTGGCGATGGGCAGGCCCAGCCCGGCGCCGCCGAGCGTGCGGACCGCCGCATGATCGAGCTGCTGGAATGGCTCGAACGCCCGGGGGATGTCCTCCTGGCGCATGCCGACGCCGGTGTCCCGCACCGTCACGGCCGCCGTGCCATCCTCCTGGCGCTCGGCGGTGACCACGACTAGGCAGCCAGGCAGGGAGAACTTCACCGCATTGCCGAGCAGGTTGTGCAGCACCTGGCGGAACCGCACCGGGTCGATGCAGATCTCGAGCGCCGGATCGACCGGCATCACCCGGATCTCGACGCCGCGGCTGTGGCTTTCGCCTGAAGCGAGCGCCACGGTGCTCGCCAGGACCTGGTCGGCCGGCAGCCATTCCAGGGCCAGGGACGGCAGCGCCTGCTCCAGGTAGGAATAATCCAGGATGCCGTCGGCCAGCTTCAGCAGGTACTGCGCGGCTTCGAGGATCAGCCCGGAATAGCGCTGCCGGTCACCCAGCGTGGGGTCGTACCGGGACCCCGGCACAATCATTTCGGAATAGCCGACAATCGCGTTCAGCGGTGTGCGCAGCTCATGCGTCAGGGTGGCCAGGAACCGGGCCCGGGCGGCACTGGCGCGCTCGGCGACCGCCTTGGCAGAACGCAGCTCCACCTCCGCCTGCTTCCGCAGGACGATGTCGATATAGACCGAAAGTGCGCCCTCGATGAACTCCTGGTCGCCCGGCTCGAAGGGTCGGCTGACATTGCTCTCGGAACGGCTGCCCAGGATCAGGGCGCGGCCGGTCGGCTTGTCATAGGCCCAGAGGACATAGGGCAGCCGCAGGATGCCGGTCAGCTCGTAGGCCAGTGGCTCGATCGGCGTCCGCGCCGTGGTGAAGAAGAACTCCGGCGGCGAGGGCAGCGTGATCGGCTGCTTGGTGACATCGGCCCCGGCGCCGATCGCATGGATCACCCGGAAGCACTCGCCGCCCTCATCCTCCCGCAGCAGGGCCGCGCCGTCGCACAACGCGTTCTCGATGATGATCTCGAGCATCGGCACGCCGATCTCGGCCGGCGTCCAGTCGCCATCCGCCAGGCGGTAGGCTTCTCGGATCAGCTTGGCGACGGTGCGGCTGCGGCGGGCCTCGCGGAAGGTCTGGCTCTGCTCCTCCTGCAGGCGCAGCAGCCGCGCGCCCAGGTCGTTGCACTCACGTCGATAATACGCCAGCTCGCGCTCCAGCTGGCCGATCAGCAGGCCCTGCGCGTTCTCCGACATCAGTCGCGCCTCCGCAGGACGGTCAGCACGCCGGTCCAGTCCAGCGGCCGGGCCAGGCCGCCGGCGAAGGGGGCGATTTCCACCCCTGAATAGAAGCCGAGCAAGGGCACATTGGCCTGCAGCCCGCGCTGGACGAGTTCGGCCTCCTCCACAGGTGCACCGCTGCGGGCGCTCCCGCGGCCGGCGCAATCGATGTAGAGGCCGAGCAGCGCCTCGGCGCCCTGCAATGCCTGGTTCATCTCCGCCACGCCGCGCCGGACCGACTCCAGCATCAGCGAATTGTCGCGGCTCATGATCTGTACCCGGGTGCCGCGGGCGAAGTCCTGCTCGAACAGCGTGACCGAGCCGGTTTCCGGATTGGCCCTCAGGATCAGCCGGTTCACGTAGGCGTTTTCGTCGTAGGGGGCGAAGGGGTCGCCCTGCTTCTCGCCCAGCGTCGCGGTCAGCGTCAGTTCATGGCCCCGCGCGCCGCCGAGCGGCAGGCCCAGCATGCGCTCGATCACCGTCAGCGCCGGGCGGCCATCCAACTCGTAGACCTCGGCGCCGTCGATGCGGGTGATTTCCATGAAGGTGCTGACCGGGCGGCAGCCGTGCATGATGACCGTGTCCGCCCGCACCGTCGGCGGAAAGACCAGGGCGATGGCCGCGTGCTTGATCACGTCCTCCCCATCGAAGACCCAGCCGCCGGCCAGGTTCATGTCGGTCAGCAGCCCACCGCCGACCAGGCAAACCGGATGCCCGCCGGCTCCGGCGTGGAACCCATCGACGATCGAGCTTGCCGGGTGCAGGCGCAACGGCGCGACCGTGGCCACGCTGTCGAAGAACAGCATGACCAGATCGCCCTCACCGGCGATCTCCGCCACCCGGGTCCCGAGTTCCGCGCCCGCAGCGCGTTCATCCACCAGCAATTGCCGGGTCACGACGCCACGCGGCGTCACCGCCGGATCGACAAAGCCGACGAGGCCGAGCTCGAACCCGCTGTAGCCGAAGCCATTGCGGCCGATAGCGCCCGCGGCCGATCCGCCGAACACCGGTACCGGTCCGAAGACCCGGCGCAACTCGGCCCGCAGCGCCTGCGGGTCATGCTTGCCGCCGCAGAACGCAAGCAGCAGCGCGGGTTGTTCCGTCCCCAATGCGGCTGCGCAATTCCGCACCGCCGTCGCCGGATCGGAGTGCTTCGCATAGCCGACACTGATCAAACGGGATGCCTCCTCGGGCGGGCAGTCAGGCGCGGCCGGCGATGGTCGCCGGCGGGAAATAGGCTGGTCAAGGCGCCAGGGCCAGCGGCGTCGGAATCGCCAGGCCAGCCAGGCAGTCGGCGAGCTCGGAGGGCGACACCGGCTTGCGCAGCAGGGCGTAGCCACCGCGCTTGGCCAGGGGCGCCAGGTCGGCGATCTGGCCAGTGCCGGTCAGCAGCACCGCCGTCAGGTCCGGCCGCCGCTGCCGTGCGGTCTGGATCAGCGCCGTGCCGTCCATCCCGGGCATGGTCAGGTCGGAAATCAGCAGGTCGCAGGGCTTGCCGGCATCGAGGTAAACCAAGGCCTGGCCACCATCCTCCGCCTCCTGCACATCCCACCCCTCATGCCCGAGGCATTCCGCCAGGAAGCGCCGCATCATGGGCTGGTCGTCGACGATCAGTACCCGACCGCGCGCCCGCGCCACCGCCGCATCGGGCGCGCGGACCTCCACGGCGCAGGGCAGCCAGAGCGAGACCGTGGTACCGCGTCCCGGTGCGCTTTCGATGCGCATGGTGCCGCCCGACTGGGCGGCGAAGCCATCGGCCATGGAGAGCCCAAGCCCGGTCCCCTTGTCGCGCGGCTTGGTGGTAAAGAACGGCTCGGCCGCGCGCGTCAGGGTCGCGGCGTCCATGCCGATACCGGTATCGGCGACCCAAAAGCGGATGTACTGCCCCGGCGCCAGGCTCACCGGCGGCGCGGCCAGCGCGGCCGGATCGGCCGCCACCTCCTCGAGCGCTGCCCCGAGCGTCACCGTCCCGCCATCGGGCATGGCGTCGCGCGCATTGACCGAGAGGTTGATGAGCGTGGTCTCCAGCTGCGCCCGGTCCACGCGCAGCGATGGCAGCACGCTCGGCGCATCCACCGCCACGCGCACCACCGGCCCGATGGCATTGGCGAGGATGGCGCGCAGGTTGCGCAGCAGGTCGGTCGGGTCGACCTCGGTGGCGCGCAGTTCCTCCCGCCGGGCGAAGGCCAGCATGCGGCGGGAGATGGCGGCCCCGCGCTCGGCAGCTTCCCGCAGGCCGGCGAGCAGACGGGGCGCGCCCGGCCCGGCCGCCGCCAGGGCCGGGCCGTGCCGCTTCTCCAGCAGCGCGATGCCGGCCAGCACGGCCGCGGAGGCGTTATTGAAATCATGCGCCACGCCGCCCGAGAGCTGACCTAGGGCCTCCAGCTTCTGGGTGTGGCGAAGGCGGTCCTGCGCGGCCGAGCGGGCCGCCGCCTCCGCAGCCAACTGCGCCGTGCGCTCGGCCACGCGGCGTTCCAGCGTGGCATTCAGCTCGCGCAGCGCCGCCTCGGCTTCCTTCCCCTCGGTGATATCGACGTTGCAGCCGACATAGCCGATCAGCGTGCCGATCGGGCAGGTCTTGGGTTTCGCCTCGAGCCGGTGCCAGCGCAATGCGCCCCCGGCGGTACGGACCTGCACCTCGGCCTGGAATCGATCCCGCGTGGCGGCCGCCGCGGCGAATTGGGTACGGAACGGTCCAACTGCCTCGGGCGACAGGATCAGCGCCCAGCCATCGCCCCGCAGGGCCGCGGAGGGAATGCCGAAGACCTGCTCGAAACGCCGGTTGGCGTAGATGAGCCCACCATCCGCTGCAGTCGCCCAAATGATGGTCGGGGCTTCCTCCGCGACGCAGGTCACGCAAGCCGGGACACCGCCATCGGGGACGTCAAGCCGGCCAGGCAACGTGACGCTCGGGATACTAGCCTGGCTCGCCAGGGCCGCGCTGAGGTCTGCCTCGGATGCCGGGGTCTGATCGGGCTGCGTGCCAAGAGCTCGCGTGGACGCTTGCATCAATCGCCGCCACCCGGAAAGATTAAACGCGCCGTGACCCCGCACCCCGCGCGCAAGCACGTTTACGTTAGCATCGGCAGTATTCGCGGCCAAGCGGGAACCGTTGTCCATCATGGACATTCGCGGCGCGCCTCACGCGCCGGCCGGCGCTCCGCATCCCGCAACGAACGGTCGGCGATCACGCGGCGGGGTATCCCCGCCTCTCCGCCAGATTCTCGTAATGCGAGATATCCCGGCAACTTATTGAAGCTGAGCCGCTTTTCCGCTCTCGGTGCTCCAAACGGTGCTCCAAATGCGGCTTACGGCTTATTGTCGACAACGGGCGAAAACTGGCCTGTACGAATATCGTCGGGTGGTCCCACCTGACCTGCGACTGCACGTCCCCGACGTGCCGGGCTTCACCCAGAAACTCGGCCGCATCGAGTTCACGAAAAGCCTGCGAACCCGCAACGTCCGCGA
>JBMOJU010000378.1:0-4822 GCA_049315625.1 Paracraurococcus sp. | reverse complement strand
AGCGCCGTCGAGTCCCGCAGCGCCGGGTCGCCGTGCCCGCCACCGCCTGGCGTGCGCAGCACCACGGTGTCGCCATTCGCCAGCACGTATTGCCGCTTCGGGTCGGTGCGCTCCCCATTGATCAGCACCGCGCCCGTCGCGCCGGCTTGGCCGCCTTCAATCCCGAAGGCAGGGAAGATCGTGCGCTCGGCCAGGAAGCTGACGGCAACCGGCGTCGGGCTCAGGCTCTCGACCATGATCTCCTGCCCCAGGCCGCCGCGGAAGCGGCCGGGCCCGCCGCTGTCGGGGCGCAGCGCCTTACAGTGGAAGCGCAGCGGCGCGATCGTCTCGCTGATCTCGATGCTTGTAGAGGAGACGTTGGACGGCCAGGACAGCGTTGTCACGCCGTCACGTCGTACGTTCCCGCCCATGCCGCCGTTGAAGAAGAACATGTTGGCGTAGGGCTTGCCGTCGTCGCGCAGGCCCGACTGGTTCATCCCCCACATCGGGCTGCCGCAGGCCGCCATGACGCGATCCGGCACCACCTGGCCGAGGCAGCCGAAGACCAGCATCGGCAGGTAATGCCCGATCAGCATGCGGGAGCCGCCGGAGGCCGGGAAGACTGGGTTGACGATGCAACCCTCTGGCGCGGTGACGGTGATCGGCCGCCAGGCGCCCTCGTTGTTCGGCAAGTTGGGGCTGGTACAGACCTTCACCCCGTACATGCACATGGCGTAGGTGTAGCAATAGGCGCAGTTGATGGCGCGATCGACCTGCGCGTCGGTACCGGCGAAGTCCATGCTGATGGCATCGCCGGCGATGGTCAGCGCCATGCGGATGGTGACGGGGGTATCAAGCAGGCCGTCGGTCTGTAACTCGCTGTGGTAGGTGCCGTCCGGCAGGGCGCCGATGGCGTCGCGCATCGCCGCCTCGCAGCGGCCCTGGATCTCCCGCGCCAGGTCGGTTAGGTCCGGCAGGTTATAGCCCTGCATCAGCGTGAGCAGCCGGTCCTCCATCAGGTCCAGCGCCACCACCTGAGCCCAGAGGTCGCCCATGGTCTGGTCCGGCGTGCGGACATTTTTCCGAATCAGCGCCACCAGCGTCTCGTCGGCCACTCCGCCGCGCATCAGCTTTAGGGGCGGGATCTGCAGGCCTTCCTCGAAGACCTCGCGCGGCTCCGGGCTGCGGATTTTGCCGCCAATATCGGGGGAATGTGCGGTGGAGGCGCTGAAGGCTACCAGGCGGCCGTCGCGGAAGATCGGCCTGGCGACGGTGATGTCGGGCAGGTGGCCGGTGCCTAGCCAGATGTCGTTTGTGATCAGCACGTCGCCGGGCGACAGGGTCTCCGCCGGGAAGAATCGCAGGAAGTGCTTCACGGTCGCGGGCAGGGTGCCGATGAAGCTCGGGATGCTCTCGGTCGCCTGCACCAGGGATTGCCCGGTCGCGTCGGTGACGATGCAGGAGAAGTCGTAGCTTTCCCGCACCAGGGTGGAGAAGCTGGTCCGCACCATCGCTGCCGCGGCCTCGTCCACCAGGGAGATCAGCCGGCGCCAGAGCAATTCCAGCTCGATCGCATCGAATGTTCTCATGGCGTCAGCTCCGCGATGATGGATCCGTCGGGCAGCAGCCGCACTGCCGCGCCCGGGCCGACGACGAAGGTGCTCTCGTCCTCCTCGAAGACCGCGGGGCCAGCCAGCACCGTGCCGGGCGGCAGCGCATAGCGGTCGTAGACCGCGGTCTCGAGCCAGCCGCCATCCTCGAAGAAGACGCGGCGATGGCCCTTAAGCGCGGCGTCGCCAGCATGGCGCGGCAGTTCCAGCCGCTGGCCGGCGCCCGGCATCGGCGCGGTGGCCGAGAGCCGCAGGGTGACGAATTGTGCCGCAGCGCCGGGCGGCGTGCGGCCGAACAAGGCGCGGTAGGCGGCCTCGAAGGCGGCCTGCACGCCAGCCTGGGTCAGCGTCTCCGGCAGGGACAGGGTGATCTCGCTGCCCTGGCCGATATAGCGCATATCGGCCAGCCGCCGGACGTTGCGCGCGGCGACCTCCGCCCCGGTCTCCCGCAGCACCTCCATTGCCTCCGCCTCCAGCGCCGCGAAGATGCGTGAGGCGGCACCGAGATCCGCTCCGGCCAGCGGCGCGCCGAAGCTCGCGGTGCGGTCGACCCGGGCGGGCGCCATCAGCATCCCGATGGTGCTGCCGGCGCCGGCGCCCGGCGGGCAGACGACGCGGGCGATCCCCAGCTTGCGGGCGACGTTCCAGGCATGCACCGGGGCGGCGCCGCCGGTCGCCAGCATCGCATATTCAGCCGGGATGCGCCCGCGTTCGGCGATTGCCACCCGCGCCGCGCCGGCCATGTTCTCGTCCACCACGTCATGTACGCCGAAAGCAGCGCGGCTCGCCTCCACCTCCAGCGCGCCAGCCAACTGGCCAAGCGCCCCGGCCGCCGCCGTGGCATCGATGCGCATGGCACCGCCCAGGAAGAATTCGGCGTTGAGGTAGCCTAGCGCGAGGTCGGCATCGGTCACCGTCGGCTCCGCCCCGCCGCGGCCATAGCATGCCGGGCCGGGCTGCGCGCCGCTGCTCTCGGGCCCGACCTGCAGCGTGCCGAGCTCCGAGCGCCGCGCGATGGAGCCACCGCCGGCGCCGATCTCGATGAGCTCGACCGTGGCGATCTGGATGGGCAGGCCGGAGCCGCGCAGGAAACGCTTCTCCCGCGCCGCCTCGAAGCCCCAGGCGACCAGTGGCTCGGCGCCGTCGACCAAAGCGAGCTTCGCGGTGGTGCCGCCCATGTCGAAGGCCAGCACGTGCTCAAGGCCCGCATTGCGGCCGAACCAGGCGCCAGCCAGCGCACCGGCGGCGGGGCCGCTTTCCAGCAGCTGCACGGGCGCGCGCTTGGCCTCCGCCACATGCGTCAGCCCGCCATTGGACAGCATCAGGAATAGCCCGCCGGGGATACCGGCCTCGCGCAGCGCTTGCTCCATCCGCGCCAGGTACAGCTCCGCCAGCGGCCGGACATAGGCATTGGCCACCGTGGTGCTGGTGCGCGGATATTCGCGGATCTCGGGCGCGATGTCGGAGGACAGCGAGACCGGCAGGGCCGGGAAGCGCCGCGCCACGGCCTCGGCCACCGCCTGTTCATGTGCCGGATTGGCGTAGCTGTGCAGGAAGCAGACGGCGAGGCTTTCCATGCCCTGCCCCAGCAGCCACGCCACCTCGCGCAACGCGGCGTCGAGGTCGAGCGGGCGTTCCACCCGGCCGTCCGGCGCCAGCCGTTCCGCAGCGCCGCGTCGCCAGGGGCGCGGCACCAGCGGCCGCGGCATCTCGATGAAGATATCGTAGAGCTCGTATTTCCGCTCGCGGCCGATCTCGAGGCAGTCCTCGAAGCCGGCGGTGGTCAGCAGGCCGGTGCGCGCACCCTTGCGTTCGATCAGCGCATTGGTGAACAGCGTCGTCGCATGGACGACCCGGCCGATCCGGCCAGGCGCCACGCCGGCCTTCGCCAGCACCTGCCGCGTACCTTCCATGGCGCCGCGCGCGGGATCGTCCGGCGTCGTGCTCTCCTTCCAGATGACCGCGCGCCCGTCGTCCGGGTCCAGCACCACAAGGTCGGTGAAGGTGCCGCCAATATCGATCCCGAGTGAAAGCATCCTCACTCCACCTTCAGGTTGGCCGCGGCGATCACGCGGTTCCAGGTCTGCGTCTCGGCAGCGAAATAGGCGCGGACTTCCGGGACGGTCAGATCGCGCGGCGTGGTGCCGAGGTCAAGCAGCCGTTGCCGCGTCGCCGGCTCCGCCATCGCGGCGCGGACGTCGCGGTTCAACGCCTCGAGCATGGCGGGCGGCGTGCTGCCAGGCGCCGCCAGCGTGAACCAGGCGTTGGTCACATAGTCGGGCAGCCCGGCTTCGGCCGCGGTCGGCACCTCGGGCAGGCTCGGTACCCGGGCGACACTGGTGACGGCCAGCGGGCGGACGCGGCCATCGCGGGCGACCGGCGGGACGGTCGGCAGGTTCTCGAACATGATGTCGATGTTGTTGGCCATGAGATCGTTCAGCGCCTGACTGCTGCCGCGATAGGGCACGTGCTGCAGCCTGACGCCGGCCCTCAGCATGAACAGCTCACCGGCCATGTGGGTCGAGGTGCCGTTGCCGGCGGAGCCGAAGGTGATCTCCCCCGGGCGCTGCCGCGCGGCGGCGATCAGCGCGGCCAGCGTGGTGAAGGGGCGTGTGGGATGGGCGACGACCACATAGGGAACCTCGACCAGCAGCACGATCGGCGCAAGGTCGGTCGCCGGCGCGTAGCCGAGTCGCTGGTACATCCCATACGTGCCGTGGATGGCGATGGTGCCGAACAGGATAGTGTGGCCATCGCCCGGGCTGCGCGCCACCATCTCTCCGGCCAGGTGGCCGCCGGCGCCGGTGCGGCTTTCCACCAACACCGGCTGGCCCCACATCGGCGTCAGCGCCTGCGCCATGATGCGCGCCATGACATCGGCGCTACCGCCCGGCGAGACCGGAACGACGATGCGCACAGGGCGGCTGGCGGTGAATTCCGCCGCCTCAGCGGCAATCGGCGCGAGCAGCAGGCACAATGACAGGATCACGCGGATCGACATGCATTCCTCCCCTTGCGTGTGACCCTGGCGGCATCCCCACCTCATTGCGGCACGACGGGACGCAAGCCGCAAGCGGCGTGCCGAGGCTGCATCTGCCGGCTTCAGACGGGCATGGGATAATGGGCGTGGCCGACGGGGGCCAACTTGTGCGTCCGCTGCTTCGACGCTCCGATCGGCGTCAGGTGGAAAATCACAGGCCATCTGCTGGCCTCGTTCACCACGCCGATCTGGA
>JBMOJU010000377.1:0-4834 GCA_049315625.1 Paracraurococcus sp. | reverse complement strand
CACTCGCCCGGCCCCGCCGGAGGCGATCGAACTGGCCATCGCCCCCTCCGCCCTGCCGGGCGAGACCGAGACCCCGGCCGCAGCGCCGCATGGCGTGGCCGACCCGGGCGGCAGGCGCTTCCGCCGTGGCCGGGTGGTCCATGCGCTTTTGCAGCACCTGCCGGAATTGCCGGTGGCGGCGCGGGAGGCGGCGGCGCGGCGCTTCCTCGGCCGCGCCGGGCATGGCCTGGCCGCGGCGGAGCAGGCGGAGACGCTGGCCGAGGTGCTTGCCCTGCTGGCGGCGCCGGAGGCCGCGGCGGCCTTCGCCCCGGGCAGCCTGGCAGAGGCGCCGATCGCCGGGCGGATCGGTGGCCGGCCGGTGGCCGGGCAGGTCGACCGGCTGGTGGTGACGCCCGACCGCGTGGTGGTGCTGGACTACAAGACCAACCGGCCGCCACCCGAAGGCGTGGCGCAGGTGCCGGCGCTGTACCTGCGGCAGATGGCGGCCTACCGCGCGGTGCTGCGCCAGGCCTTTCCGGGCCGGGCGGTGGAATGCGTGCTGGTCTGGACCTATGGGGCCCGGCTGATGCCGCTGCCGGCGGCGCTGCTGGACGCGCACGCGCCGGCCGCATGACGGGTCTGCGACACCACCATCCTTGACCCGGCCTGCGCGACAACCGACTTTTGTCGCCGATCAGGGGCGCCCTGCCCCGCAGAGCGAGGCTTTTCACCGATGAGCGAACTCACCAAGGCCGTCACCGACGACACCTTCAAGCAGGACGTGCTGGAGGCATCCGGCGCGGTCCTCGTCGATTTCTGGGCGGAGTGGTGCGGCCCCTGCCGCATGGTCGGCCCGATCCTCGACCAGCTCGCCGCTGAGTATGCGGGCAAGCTGACCATCGCCAAGGTGAACATCGACGAGAACCCGATGACGCCGAACGAGTACTCGGTGCGCGGCATCCCGACCATGCTGCTGTTCAAGGACGGCAAGCTGCTGGACACCAAGGTCGGCGCGCTGCCGAAGGGGCCGCTGAAGGAGTGGATCACCGGCAACATCGGCTGATCGGACGGGGCCGGGGGTGGCGCGGCGGGGGCGCATGGCGCGCCTCGTCCTGCTGCTCCTGCTGCTTGCCGCCGGCGCAGAGGCCCAGACGGTGGCCTTCCGGGTCACCGAATTCGCCGCTGGCCTCGACCATCCGTGGGGCGGCGCCTTCCTGCCGGATGGCCGCCTGCTGGTCACCGAGCGGCCCGGGCGGCTGCGGGTGGTCGATCGGAACGGGCAGGTCTCGGCCCCGCTGGCCGGGGTGCCGGCGGTGGAGGCGCGCGGCCAGGGCGGGCTGCTGGACCTCGCCCTCGCCCCGGATTTCGACCGCACGCGCGAACTCTACCTCTGCCAGGCCATGGCGGTGCAGGGCGGGGCGCTGACCCGGCTGGTACGGGCCCGGCTGGCGGCCGACGCCACGGCGCTGGAGGGGGTGACGGCGATCCTCGACGCCACGCCGGCGCAGGAGTCCGGCCGCAACCACTTCGGCTGCCGGATCGCCTTCGGCGCCGATGGCGCGCTGTATCTGTCGACCGGCGACCGCTACGCGACGAAGCTGCGGGCGCAGCGGCCGGACGATCTGGCCGGCAAGGTGCTGCGCCTGGCGCGGAACGGCGCGCCGCTGCCCGACAACCCCTTCGCCGGGCGGCCCGGAACGCGGGCCGAGATCTTCACGCTCGGCCACCGCAACCCGCAGGGACTGGCCTTCAACCCCTGGACCGGCAGCCTGTGGCAGGCCGAATTCGGCGCCCGCGGCGGCGACGAGATCAACGTGCTGCGCCCGGGCGCCAATTACGGCTGGCCGCTGGTGACCAAGGGCGTCGATTACGACGGCAGCCGGATCGGCGAGGGTGCCTCGCGCCCCGATCTGGAGGAGCCGGTGCATTGGTGGGTGCCCTCGGTCAGCCCCTCCGGCATCGCGTTCTATTCGGGCAGCGCCTTCCCGGCCTGGCGCGGCAGCCTGTTCGTCGCGGCGCTGAACCCGCCGGGGCTGGTGCGGCTGAGCACGCAGGGTGACCGGGTGACCGGGGAGGAACGGCTGCTCTGGGGCCGGACGCGGCTGCGGCAGGTGGTGCCGGGGCCGGATGGGTTGTTGTACCTGCTGACGGATGAGACGCAGGGCCGGGTGCTGCTGCTGGAGCCGGGTTAGGCCAGCACCACATCCTGATCGGCGAAGCGCACCGCTTCGATCCCGACCAGCCGGTCCGTCCCCTCCGGCCCCACCGCCAGCCAGGACCCGTCCGCCTGCCGCGTCAGCAGCGTGTCGCCGCGGGCGACGCCCAGCATCGCGATGTCGAGGCCGGCGCCGCCATCCAGCAGGTCGTCGCCGGCGCCGCCGAGCAGCGTGTCCGCGCCGCCGCCGCCGCGCAGCGTATCCGCCCCCGGCAGGCCGAGCAGCCAGTCGTCGGCGCCGCCGCCGAGGACCGATTCCCGCTCCCCGCCCCGCAGCAGCGTGGTGTCGACGCCATCGGTCAGCGCCAGGCCGCCGGCGATGGTGTCGAGCCGCAGGCCGCGGGTCGCCCCGGCCCGGCTGACCGAGAGGAAATCCTCGCCCGGCCCGCCATCCAGCAGCGCCGCCCAGTCGGCGGAGATCAGCGTGTCGTGCCCGGCGCCGCCGAGCAGCGCGTCGCGCCCGGCATGGCCATCCATCGCGTCGTTGCCGGCGCCGCCGGAAAGCGTGTCGTCCCCGGTGCCGCCGCGCAGCGTGTCGTTGCCGCCCTGGCCAGCCAGCAGGTCGGCGCCGTCCTGGCCCTCCAGCACGTCGCCGGCGGCACCGCCCGAGAGCGTGTCCTGGCCGGCCCCGCCCCAGAGCGTCACCGCCTCCGCCAGCCCGGCCGGCAGCAGCAGGGCGTCGGCGCCCGCGCCGCCCTCGAAGCGTTCCACGCCGGTCGGCGCCAGGGTGCGGAGATCGAGCAGGGTGGCCCCGGCCGGCGCCACCCAGCGGTCGAAGCCGGTGCCGCCGTCCAGGCTGTCGGCGAAGCGCGCGACATCGGTGAAGGCCAGGACACGCTGGGTGCCGTCGCCGAGGTCGAGGGTCAGGCTGCCGGTGAAGCGGCCATCCGCGTCCGGCTGGAACAGGTCGTCGCCCGGCCCGCCCTGCAGCAGATCGGCGCCGAGGCCGGGCTGCAGCGTGTCGTTGCCCGCGGCGCCCGAGAGCGTGTCGTCGCCGGCGCCGCCCTGCAGCAGGTTGGCACTGGCATTCCCCGCCAGCCGGTCGGCGAAGCCGTTGCCGCGGGCGTGGTCGATCAGCAGCAACCGGTCGGTGCCGCCCCAGCCATCCTGCGCGGTGCCGGCGGCGAGGTCGACCACCACCCCGGCCGGGTCGCCGGCGTAATCCGCCAGCACCAGCGTCCCGGCCGTGGGCCTGCGCAGCGTGTCGTCGCCGGCCAGGCCGCGCAGGGTGGTGTAGATGCCCGCCAGCGCCCGGCCGGTGAGATCGTCCCCCAGCCGCGAGCCCCAGGCGCCCTCGATGTTCCGCAGCGTGTCGCGGCCGCCCCAGGGGTCGGTCGCGGCGCCGGCCGTGAGGTCCACCACCGCGCCGCGCAGCGGCAGGTCGGAGCCGGGGGCGATGACGTCGTAGGCGACGATGTCCTGCCCGGCGCCGCCATCCAGCGTGTCGTTGCCGGCGGCGCCGGCCAGGCGGTCATTGCCGGCGGAGCCGAGCAGGCTGTCGTCGCCGGCGCCGCCCGCGGCGGCTTCGATCGCCACCAGCCGGTCGGTGCCGAGCGGCTTGGCGGCGAGGCCCGTGGCGAGGCTCACCGTCACCGCGCCGCTGCCGGCATAGCGCCATTCATCGGTCCCGGCGCGGCCATCGAAGACCTTGTCGCCGGCGGCGCCGGAGAGGAACACATCGTCCCCGGCCGAGCCCAGCACGGTGTCGGCGAAGGCGGCGGTGACGGCGACGCGGCGGATGGCGACCAGCGTATCGGTGCCGCCCCAGCCATCCTGCGCCGTGCCGGCGGCGAGGTCGATCCGCGCCGCGGCCGGGCTGGCGGCGTAGCTGGCCTGGACGAAGGGGCCGCCGGCGCCGATCAGCGTGTCGTTGCCCGCGCGGCCTTCGAGGCTGGTGGCGAAGAGGCCGCTGCCGGCGAGCGCGGCATCCAGCCGGTCGGCGCCTTCGGTGCCGGTGAAGGCCTGGATGCCGGCGACGCTGTCCGTGCCGCCGGCCGACTTGCTGGCGGTGCCGGTGCCATGCGCCGTCAGCCGGAGCGAGACGCTGCCGCCGAGCCCGGCATAGCTCAGCGCATTGGCCGCGCCGGCGCCGCCATCGATGCGGTCGCTGCCGGCGCTGCCCTGGAAGGCATCCGTCCGGCTGGTGCCGGACAGCGTGTCGTTGCCCGCGGTCCCGCCGCGCTGCACGCCGGCGCCGAGGACCGAGAGGAAGCTGCCGGCGACGAAATCCGCCGGCCCGAGGGTGACCGGCTGGGTGGCGGAGCCGATGCGCCAAACCGCATCCGTCGCGTCGACGCGGCCGTTGCCGTCGAGGTCGAGCACCAGCCAGCCACCGGCCGGCACCACGCCGCCGGCCAGCGCCGGGACCCAGAAGAGCTGGTAGGCGCCGTTCGGCTGTGCCGGCAACGCGGTGCCGACCGGCAGCGCCGCCAGCGGCCGCGTGGTGCCGCCCCAGAGCAGGGCGCGGGCGATGCCGTCCTGGCCGGTGTAGGTCCCGGCATCGACATCGGCCAGCGCGTCGGAGAGCCGCAGCCGGTCGCCCTCGGCCGCGGTGAAGCCGAGCAGCAGGTCCATCGCGGCGGTGGTCGACCACGCGGCCTCCCCCATCGCCTGGAGCAGGACCCCGTCGGCGCCGGCGCC
>JBMOJU010000050.1:0-21521 GCA_049315625.1 Paracraurococcus sp. | reverse complement strand
GGCGCCGTGCCCGGCACGGCGCCTCAGCGCGGGCTTGGGCAGCCCATCGGTTTGCACCCCGGCAGCATCGACCCGGCCGCGGCGCGCGGGGGCGCGGCCGAAGGCGATGGCGTCATGGCGGGGCGGTACGCATCCATGCCGCTACCGTAGCAGATCGGAACGGCCTGGGGAAGCGCTCAATGCGCCCGGCGGGACCAGACCCACAGCGCCGGCACCACGCCCAACTCCATCCCGAGTGCCGCGACATGCGGCCAGGGCGGCAGCCCATCCAGCGCCACCCCCAGCAGCCGCGCCACGCCGCCCACCACGACCATGGCCGACAGCGCGGCGAAGACCCGCCGCCGCGCCCGGAGATCCCCGGCGCACCACCAGGCGACCCCGCCGAGGCCGAGCAACAGGCCGGAGAGGTAGCGCATGTGGCTCGCCGTCGCCGGCCCTGCCGCCTCGCCAAGGAAGGCCGGTCGGGGCAGCGCGCCCGCCCCGCCGGCAAGAAGGGGCACGAGGGCGGCGAGCCGGATGGCGAGGGGCAGCATGTCGGCGCTACGCGGCAGGCGCCGCGGCGGATGCAGCGAGGTCAGCTCTGTCGGGCGAGCTCCGCCTCGACTGCGGCCAGCAGGACGGGCAATGCCTCGTGCACCGCCTTCCACACCATCTCCGTTTCGACCAAGTGGTATTCGTGGCGATAGACATTCCCCACCGCGGCGATCTGCCGCCACGGGATCTGCGCGTGCCGCGCCCGCATCTCCGGCTTCAGCCGGCGGGAGGCCTCCGACACGATTTCGATGGCCCGCACGACCGCATAGAAGGTCTTCCGGTCCGCGCTGAACGCGGCAAGATCGAACCCCGCGGTAAATTCCCGCGCCAGCCCGATGTCCTCGACGATGTCAGCGAGCGATTCGCGCGAGCGGTCAAAAGGCATGCACGAGGTCCCGGAGGACACGGTCGCGCATGGCGGGGCGCAGGCCCCCCTCATGCACCACGTCCACCTTGCCGGGAAACAGCCCCGCCACCTGCTCCTGGAAGCCGACATAGGTGAAGATGTCCGGCACCGCGCCCGGCTCGAACTCCACCAATATGTCGATGTCGCTGCCCGGCCCCGCCTCGCCCCGCGCGACCGAGCCGAACACCCCGGCATGGCGGATGCCCATCGCCGCCAGCGCCGGCTGGTGTTTCCGCAGGGTGGCGATGATGGCGGCGGCGTCCATGCCGGCATCCTACCGCAGCCGCCTGCACCATCGCAGCACACAAAAAAATGGCCGGCCCCGCGGGACCGGCCATCGATCAGCCCAGGCGGCGAAGCCTCAGGCCGCCGGGTTCTGGTAGATCTCGATGATCGCGCCGAGCAGCTTCAGCGCCTCCGCCTTCGGCCGCTGGAAGGCGTTGCGGCCCATGATGCTGCCATTGCCGCCGGCGGCATGGATCGCCCTCACCTCGTTCAGGATGTCGTCCATCCCCTTGGCCTCGCCGCCCGAGAACACCACCAGCCGGCGGCCGCCGAAGCAGGCCTGCACCACGTGCTTGAAGCGCGCCACCGGGTCGTTCACGTCGACCGGGAACTTGGCGTAGGTGGACTTCGCCGCTTCCAGGCTGATCGCGCTGGTCGGCGGCTTCACCTTGATGATGTGGGCGCCGAGGAGGGCGGCCATGTGCGCGGCATAGGCGCAGATGTCCAGCGCGGTCTCGCCCACCTTGTCCAGCATCGGGCCGCGCGGGTAGCTCCACACCACCACCGCGAGGCCGGCCGCCTTGGCCTCCTCGGCCAACTCGCGCAGCTCCTCGATCATCTCGAACTGGTATTCGGAGGACGGGTAGATGGTGAACCCGATCGCCGAGCAGCCGAGCCGCAGCGCATCGGCCACGCTGCCGGTGACGCCCTGGTCCTTCAGGGTGGACAGGCTGTTGCCGCTGTTGACCTTCAGGATGGTCGGGATTGCGCCGGCGAAGGTCGCCGCACCCGCCTCGATCATGCCGAGCGGGGCGGCATAGGCGTTCAGCCCGGCCTCGATCGCCAGCTCGAACATGTAGCGCGGGTCATAGCCGGCCGGGTTCGGCGCGAAGCTGCGGGCCGGGCCATGCTCGAAGCCCTGGTCGACCGGCAGGATCACCACGCGCCCCGTACCGCCCAGCTTCCCTTCCATCAGGATGCGGGCGAGGTTCGCCTTGGTGCCGGGATTGTCGCTCTCATACCAGGAGAGGATCTCTTTCACCTTCGGCGTGAGCTGCATGGGGTTTGCCCTTTCGTGGCGACCGGTCCGGTGGCCTGCGATTTAGCGCGGGGTTGCGAGGCTGTCACCCGGCCCCGGACGCCCCGGCCGACAACCAGGCGGCAAGCTTGGCCCGTGCCCCGCCCCGCCGCAGGTCGAGCGACCCGAGGTCGAGCGCGGCCGGCCGCACCGCCCGCACCAGCGCCCCCACTTCCGCCGCCGCGGCGGCGACCTGGTCAAAGGCCGGGCAGGCGGGGTCCAGCACCACCTCCGCGACCCCCGCCCGCAGCGCCGCCAGCGCCAGGCCGGGCGAGTCGGCGCAGTCGAGCACGGCCTTGTGTGGCACGCCCGGCGCCGCCGTCCGGGCCGCATGCAGGATCGCCAGGAACCAGCCGGGGCCAAGGAACCCGGCGGCGCCCGGCGCCGAAAGCAGCAGCACGCCGCGCGCGCCCGCCAGCGCCAGCGCCAGGGCGGCCTCGGCGGCGGCGTGCACCGTGACGGCGGGCGGATCGCCGCCCGGCGCCTCGCTTTCCGCGCCCCCGCGCTGCCGTTGACCCGTCCCGGTCGCCATGCCAAGCCTTGCAGCACGCCCGGAATCCCGCGTCCAGCGCGGCCGGCGGCGGCAGTTGCGGGAGCGGCATGAGCGACGAGGCAAGGGACCCGGTGGCACTGGCGGCGGCCCGGCTGGAATCTGCCGTCGAGGCGCTGGTCACGGTGTTGAGCCGGCCGCGGCCCATGGCCGAGGAGAGCGACCTGCCGCCGGACATGGTGCCGCGTGCCGAGGTCGCCGCCATGGCCGAGCGGCTGGACGCCACCATTGCCCGGCTGCGCCAGGCGCTGGCCGAGGAATTGCGGACCGGCGAGAGCCAGGGGGAATAGTCGCGTGGGGCAGGTCAGCGTCCGGGTCAACGGCTACCAGCACACCATCGGCTGCAAGGATGGCGAGGAGCAGCACGTCACCCACCTGATCGGCCAGATCGAGGAAAAGGTGCGGCTGATCCGCGCCATGGGCGGGCAGTTCTCCGAATCCCGCATGCTGCTGCACGTCGCCCTGCTGCTGGCCGATGAGGGCGCAGACCTGCGGGCCGAACTGGCCCGCGCCCGGGCCGGCATCGCCGCGCCGCCCGCCGCACCGGTGTCCGATCCGCAACTGGCCGAGCGCCTGGCACGCATCGCCGAGCGGATCGAGGGCCTGGCGCAGACGCTCGACCGGAGCTGACCTCAAACCATTCAAGCCGATTGAGGCCGATACGGACCCAACCGGCGATTTCCCGCAGCCAGCCAGGGCCGAGGCGCAATTCCCGCTTGAGGGTTTGAGGGGCAAAAGGGCTTAAACCCGGATTCGCCGATCGCGCTTTCGGACAAACCGCTGCCCCGCCCACGGGGACCGCCCGGAGCCGATGGCGTCCGGACGCAGCTTTCCCGCGACCGATCCTGCGTAGCACACACTCTGCGGAATTGCAACGAAATCCCGCCGCCGGCCGCCACGGAAATACGCCCGCACCGCTGGTCCCGCACCCCCCGCGCGCCTATATGCTGGAGGCGGGGCTGGCCGGTTCGTCAGGCAATTCATCCCCAGGGCCAATAAGCATCCTCCGGGAGCTGGCTCTGTCCGGATCTTGGTCCGGGTATCTGGTGCCCACCTGCACTAGCAGGCCTTGGGAGGATGATAGGCCAACGGCCATGCTGGCTCCGCACTCCCCATCCGCTGCCGATCTGCCGGCGCTGAAGGCCGCGGCCCGGCGCGTCGCGCTGGCCGGCCGGCAGGCCTGCGACCCCGCCCTCGGTGTCCGCCTCGCGGCCCGATTCCTCGCCGCGATGCCGCCGCCCGCCGGCGCCGTGGTCGCCGGATTCTGGCCCATGGGGCAGGAGATCGACATCCGGCCGCTGCTGCTGGCGCTCGCCGACCGCGGCCACCCCATCGCCCTGCCGGTCACCCCGAAGCGCGGCCTGCCACTCTCGTTCCGCCGTTGGGCGCCGGGGGAGGCGCTGGCGCGCGGCCCGATGGGCACCAGCCATCCGGCCGCCGGCGCGGCGATCCGGCCCGACTGGCTGCTGGTGCCGCTGCTCGCCTTCGACCGGGCCGGGCGGCGGCTCGGCTATGGCGGCGGCTATTACGACCGCACCCTGCCGGGCCTGCCCGGCGCCACCGCCATCGGCTGCGCCTATGCCTGCCAGGAGCTGCCCGCGGTGCCCGCCGGGCCGGAGGATTGGCGCCTGGACGCGATCGCCACCGAGGCCGGGGTGATCCGCCCCGAGTGAAGCCCCGAGTGAAGCCCCGGGCGAATGCCGGCCGGGATTTGACAGGTAAGGGGTTTCTGTCCTCCATGCCCGCCCTCCCGGTGGGGTGCCCAGGACCGTGATGAAGCCAGGCGCCGGCGGCCGCGTCGCGCCGCCCTCCCGCCCGACACTTTGGCGCCGGCTTGCCGCCCTGCTGTTGGCCCTCGGCGTCGCCGCGGCGCCGGCCCTCGCCGCCGACCCGCCGGATGAGGCGGCGTTGCGCGCCGCCCTCGCCCTTGCGCTGCCCCCCGCCTGGCGGCTGCGCGATCTCCGGCTGGAGGCGCAGGCCAATCTCGGCACCGCCGCCGCGCCCGAGATCCATAGCCGCGCCGCGGCGACACTCGCCCTCGTCGCCCCGATCGCCGGGCCGGAGGCGGCGGCGGACACGACCCGCCGCATCCGGGTCCGCGCCGTCTCGCGCCCGAACGCCGGTGGCTGGGAGACGCGGGTGGCGGTGGAGCCGCCGGAGGCGCTGGAACCGCCCGGGCCGGCCGCTGCCGCCACTGGCCCGGACGAGGGCGGCCCGGTTCCCGGAGAGGCGCGCCGCGCGCCGGCGGGCGCCGAGGTGGAGGCGGAAGCCCTGCCCGCACCGCGTCGCATCGAGGCTACGGCGCCCGAACGGACCGCAGCGGCGGAAGCCGGTACGCCGGCCGAACAGGGTGGCGCTGCCGCCGTGGCTGAGCAGCGCCACGAGGCATCGGTCGCTGCCGAACCTGCGGCGGCGGCAACGGCCGCGGCGCCGGCTGCCGCGCTCGCCGAGCAGCGCCGCGAGGCGTCGCTCGCCGCCGAACGCGCAGCGACGGAGGCGGCCAAAACCGAGGCCGCCGCCCTGGCCGCCCAGCGCCGCGCCGCCGCGCTGGCCGAGGCCGAGGCGGCAGCCCGGCACGAGGCGCTGCTGGCCGAGCAGCGCCGCGAGGCGTCGCTCGCCGCCGCGCGCGCGGCGGCGGAGGCGGCGGCGACCGAAGCGGCCGCCCTGGCCACCCAGCGCCGTGCCGCCGCGCTGGCCGAGGCCGAGGCGGCAGCCCGCCACGACGCGCTGCTGGCCGAACAGCGCCGCGACGCGTCGCTTGCCGCCGAGCGCGCCTTGGCAGAGGCGGCGGCGTCCGAAGCGGCCGCCCTGGCCGCCCAGCGCCGTGCCGCCGCGCTGGCCGAGGCCGAGGCGCTGGCCCGGCACGAGGCGCTGCTGGCCGAGCAACGCCGGGAAGCAGCGCTCGCCGCCGAGCGCGCCGCGGCGGCGGCGGCAATGACCGAGGCGGCCGCGGTCGCCGAACAACGCCGCGCAGCGGCGCTGGCCGAGGCCGCGGCGGAAATCCGGCACGAGGCGGCACTGGCCGAACGCCGCCGCGCCGCCGAGATCGCGGCGCAGGCCGCCGGCGCCGCGGAGGCCGAAGCCCTCGTCGCCGCCCGCGCCGAGGCCGCGCTGACCCTCGCCCGTGCCGAGGCCCGCCGGCAGGAGGCCTTGCTGGAGGCCGCTGCCGCGACGGAGCGGGGCCGCGCGGCGGAGCGGATCGCCGCCGCAGAGGAGCTGCTCGGCGCCGCCCGCCGGGCGGAAGCGGCCCGTGAGGCCGCGGCGCAGCGCGCGGCGGCGGAGGCCGAGGCGATGGCAGCCGCGACCCGCCAGGCCGCCGCCGAAGCGCTGCTGAGCGAGGCCCGCCGGGCCGAGGCGGCGCGCGCCGCCGAAGCCCGCCGCCGCGAGGCGGAGGCCGATGCGCTCGCCGCCGCCCATTGGGAAGCGGCGGCCCGCGCCCTGCTTGGCCAGGCCGACCGCGCTGCGGCGTTCCGCGCCGTCGAGGAGACCGAACGCCTGGCCGAGGCCCGTCGCGCCGCCGCCGAGGCGCTGGAGGCCGCGACCCTGCGCGAGGCGGCCGGCCGCACCGCCGCCCAGCGCGTGGCGATCGAGGAGCGCGTCCGGCAGATCGCCGACCTCCGCGCCCGCTTCGCGGGCGACCGCACCACTCGCATCGCCGCGCTCGACCAGGCGATGCGCAGCGAGGATCCGGCGCTTCGCGCGCTGGGTTACGAGACCGCGCTGGCCTCGCAGGATGCGGTGGCGATCAGCCTCGCCCTGCGGCTGACCCTGCTGCAGAAGCGCGAGCTGCAGGTGACGGTCTTCGCGCCGTCCATCATCGCCCCCGGCCAGACCGATGCGCAGGAGGTCGCGGCCTCGGTCGCCGGCTTCACCATCCTGCTGCGCGACATCAACCCAACCAGCGGCAATTTCGCCGGCACCGCGCGGCTCGGCGGCAGCGAGGCGGCGGTGACCGGCACGCTGGGGCGGAGCGAGCTGACGGTCGCGCTGCGGCCGCTGGAGCGCGGCCCGCCGCTGCTGGTCGGCGGCGTCGCACAGCAGGGCTGCAGCCTGGCGCTGCGGCTCAGCGAGGTGCAGACGCTGGACGGGATCTTCGGCTGCACCGCGAAGGAGACACCGCGGCTGGTCGCCCGGGTGGCGCTGGATTGATGCGCGGGCGGCGCCTCGCCTTGCTGCTGGCGGCGCTGCTGGCGGGGGGGCCGGATGCCGTGGCGCGGTCGCCCGATCCGCGCCCGGCGGCGAAGCCGGCCGCGGCCAAGCCGGCGCCGCGGCCGAAGCCCGGCCGCCCCGCCCTGGCGCCGCCGGCGGTGCCGCAGGCCGCGGCCAAGCCCGCCGAGCCGCCGCCGCGCTTCTGGCCGCCGCCCGGGCGCTTCCCGCTGCCGGCCTGCCCGCCGCTGCTGGCGGCCTTCGCCGAGGGCATCCAGCCCTGCCGTTGCGCACCCGCCGCGATGGCCACCGGCCCCGTGCTCGGCGCCGGACCCTATGCCGGCGGCGCCGCCCCCTGCCGCGCCGGGCTGCATGCCGGGGCGATCGGCCCGCGCGGCGGCGACCTGGTGATCCGCGTGCTGCCGCTGCCGGGCGAGGCGCCGGGCGGCGTGCGCAACGGCGTCGCCGCCCAGCCCGGGCGGCTCGATGGCCGCGCCTATGCGGTGCTGCCGGGGACGCCGGGGCAGCTCGACTACGCCCGCCGGCTGGCCCAGGCGCTGGCCACGCCCAACCCGCCGCCACTGCGGATGCCCGGCCGGGCGGAGGCGCTGGTGCCGCTGCCGCCGCCGCAGGCGGCCGATCCGGGCGATCTGCTCGATCCGGCGCCCGGCCCGGGGCGGCCCAGCCTGGCCCGGCTGTCGCCGCCGGTGCTGATGCCGGCGCTGTGGCGCAGCCCGGTCCGGCCGCCCGACGCCACGCCGCCGCCGGGCGAGGCGCCGCCGGCGCCCACCATCGTCGCGCCGCTGCCGCCGCCCATCCCGCCCGGCCCGGTGGCCGGCCCGGCCCAGGTGCTCGGCCCGGCCCGGCTGATGGTGGCCGGGGTGGCGCTGGACCTGGCCGACATCGCGCCAGGGGAGGACGGGGATGCGGCGGTGCTGGGCGAGCTCCTGGCGCGGCAGGGCGGGACGGCGAGCTGCGAGCCGGTGGCGCTGACGCCGCGGCACCGCTGCATGACGCCGACCGGCATCGACTTGGCCGAAGCCGCCCTCTACAACGGCCTGTCTCGGGTGACGCTGGAGGCTTCCGACGCCTACCGCTATGCGGAGCGCGCCGCGCGCGAGGCTCGCCGGGGCATCTGGAAGGCCGAGACCCGCTGAGCCGACGGGCCGGAACGGGCTGGCGCTGGAGCGATCGGGTTTGCGTATTCTCTTCCTGGGTGACGTGGTGGGCCGGTCCGGCCGGGACGCGGTGGTCGCCACCCTGCCGAAGCTGCGGGCGGCGCTGCGGGTCGACCTGGTGGTGGTGAACGGGGAGAATGCCAGCCACGGCTTTGGCCTGGCGCCCGACATGGCGCGGGCGATGTTCGCCTCCGGCGCCGACGTGATCACGCTGGGCAACCATGCCTGGGACCGCAAGGAGATTATCCCCTTCCTGGAGCAGGAGCCGCGGGTGATCCGGCCGGCGAATTTCCCGCCCGGCACGCCTGGCCGCGGCGCCGTGGTGGTGGACGTCCCCGGCAACCGCCGCGCGCTGGTGGTCAACGTCATGGGCCGGCTCTTCATGGATGCGCTGGACGACCCGTTCCGCGCCGTGCAGGCGGAGGTGCAGAAGCACCGGCTCGGCGCCGGCGGCACCATCCAGGCCAGCGTGATCGACGTGCATGCCGAGGCCAGTTCGGAAAAGGCTGCCTTCGGCCACAGCTTCGACGGGCTGGTCAGCCTGGTGGTCGGGACGCACACCCACACGCCGACCGCCGACCACCAGATCCTGGCGGGCGGCACCGCCTTCCAGACCGATGCCGGCATGTGCGGCGACTACGACAGCGTGATCGGCATGCAGAAGGGCGGCGCGGCGCTGCGCTTCTGGCGCAAGATGCCGGGCGAGAAGCTGGCCCCGGCGGAGGGCCCGGCGACGCTCTGCGGCGTCTTCGTCGAGACCGACGACACGACCGGCCTGGCGCTGCGGGTGGAGCCGGTGCGGCAGGGCGGGCGGCTGTCCCAGACGCTGCCCACGGTGTAGCGGTGCCGGGCGGGACAACCGTGAGCGGTGGGGTTACAGTTTCTCGCAATCACACGTTTTTCATCGCCTGCGTCATGCGACCTTAGGCAAACTCCCGTCTCGCAGAGCGGAGAGGCCCTGCGCAGCGTGGAGGATGCCATGCGACGCCCGGAGAGCCCCCCTTTCGCGCCTGGTGCCTCGGTCCTCGGCGGTGCCGCGTGCGGGCTGAGCTATGAGGGCCTGATGCGCGACGCGGTCGCGCGGGAGGAGCGGGAGCGGCGGCAGGAGGCCGGTTGGGGCCATGCCGTGCCGCGGATCCGGGTGCAGGCGGACGGGCCGCGCAACGACCATGCGGACCAGGCCCGCATCGCCGGGCGGTGATGGGTCAGTACATCGTGTCCAGCAGCCGCTGCGGCGCCTCGGCGTCGTAGCTGGCGGGCTCGACCAGGCCGCCGGTATGGGCGGCGATCAGTTCCCCCATGCTCGGCACCGCCGCCGGCCGCGCCCGTTCGCCCCAGAGCTTCGATCGCATGATCGCCTTGGCGCACTGCATGTAGACCTCGCCCACCGTGACCAGCACGATGGTCGCCGGTTCCTTCCCCTGCGCGACGAAGCGGGCACGCAGGGCGGGGTCGGCGGTGATCCGCGCGGTGCCGTTGACCCGCAGCGCCTCCCCCGCGCCGGGCACCAGGAACAGCAGCGCCACGGCCGGGTTGGCGATGATGTCGCGCAGCCCGTCGAGGCGGTTGTTGCCGCGCCGGTCGGGCAGCGCCAGCGTCCGGTCGTCGAGCGCCGCGATGAAGCCGGGGGCGTCGCCGCGCGGGGTGGCGTGCACCCCCTGCGGCCCTGTGGTCGCCAGGATGGCGAAGGGGGAGGCGGCGATGAAGGCCAGCGTCCGCGCCTCCAGCCGGTGGGTCACCTTCTTCAGCACCAGCTCGCGCGGCGGGTCGTAGATCGCCGCGAGCTGGTCGAGCGTGGTGACGGCGAAGTGGTCGGCGGGGATGTTGGCGTCCATGGGCGGTGAGCCTGGACCGGTGGTGGTGGCCGGCGCAAGGGCGCCGGGGGGGCAGGCGGTGCAAGGGCGCCGGTGGGCAGTGTGGTGGCGTGCTGCGGCGGGCGCCGCTATAAGCCTTTCCTCATCCGCAATCTGAAGACGTTGGAGTCCCGGCCATGGCGGGCCATTCGCACGCCAAGAACATCATGCACCGGAAGGCGGCCCAGGGCGCCAAGAAGGCCCAGGCCTTCGGCAAGCTGATCCGCGAAATCACGGTCTCCGCCAAGATGGGCCTGCCCGACCCGGCGATGAACCCGCGGCTACGCGCCGCGGTGAAGGCCGCGCTGGTCGCCAACATGACGCGCGACACCATCGACCGCGCCATCAAGCGCGCCGCGATGGCCGGGCAGGGGGAGGATTACCAGGAGGTCCGCTACGAGGGCTACGGCCCCTACGGCGTCGCGGTGATCGTCGAAGCCCTGACCGACAACCGCAACCGCACTGCGGGCGACGTCCGCAGCGCCTTCGCCAAGGCCGGCGGCGCGCTGGGGGAGACCAACAGCGTCTCCTTCCAGTTCGAGCGGAAGGGCGTGCTCTGGTTCCCCGGCCTGGCCGACAAGGCGGATGCGATGCTGGAGGCGGCGATCGAGGCCGGCGCCCTGGACGTCGAGTCGGACGCGGAGGGCCACGAGGTGACCTGCGCGCCGGAGGATTTCTTTGCCGTCCGCGATGCGCTGGAAGCCGCCTTCGGCAGCCCGGAAAGCGCCAAGGTCGAATGGGTGCCGGGCGTCCGCATCGACCTGGATGAGGACAAGGCGCGCGACATCCTGAAGCTGCTGGAACGGCTGGACGAGAGCGACGACGTGCAGAACGTCTATGCCAATTTCGAGGTCTCGGACGCGGTGTCCGAGCGGCTCTCGGCCTAGGGGTGCACGGCGCCGTACGACTTTTGGGCCTCGACCCCGGCCTCCAGCACACCGGCTGGGGCCTGGTGGAGAGCGCCGGCAGCCGGCTGCGGCACCTGGGCGACGGAGTCATCTCGACCGATGCCGACCAGCCGCTGGCCGAGCGGCTCTCGGTAATCTACCGCGCTTTGGTGCTGCTGCTGGAGCAATGGCGGCCGGATGAGGCGGCGGTGGAGCACACCTATGTCAACAAGAACCCCGGCGCGGCCCTGAAGCTGGGCCAGGCGCGCGGCGTGGTGCTGCTGGCCCCGGCGCTGACCGGCATCCCCGTTGCCGAATACCAGGCGATGGAAGTGAAGCGCGCCGTGGTCGGCACCGGGCACGCCGAGAAGCCGCAGGTCGAGGCCATGGTCCGCCGCCTGCTGCCGGGTGCCACGATCCGCCGCGCCGATGCCGCCGATGCGCTGGCCGTCGCCATCTGCCATGCGCACCACCGCGGTACGAAGCTGGCCTTCGCCCGGGGCTACGTGCCGGCATGATCGGCCGCCTCACCGGCAAGCTGGACGGCATCCACGAGGGCGGCTGCATCCTCGACGTCAACGGCGTCGGCTACCTGCTGTCGTGCTCGACCAAGACGCTCGATAGGCTGCGCGACGCGCCGGCCGCGGCGCGGGTGCTGGTCGAGACGCATGTACGGCAGGACGCCATCGTGCTGTTCGGCTTCGCGACCGCGCAGGAACGTGACAGCTTCAACAAGCTGACCTCCATCCAGGGCGTCGGGCCGAAGGTGGCGCTGGAGATACTCTCCGCCTTCGGGCCGGAGGAATTGGCCGCCGCCATCCGCGCCGGCGACCGCGCCGGGCTGCGCCAGGCCAATGGCGTCGGCGCCCGGCTGGCCGACCGGCTGGTGACGGAGCTGCGCGACTGGGCAGGCGGCATCCAGGCGCCGTCGGGCGTCGCCGCCGGCGGCGTGCCGGTGGCCGCCGCGGCGCTGCCGGGGGCGGCGGCGGATGCGGTCTCGGCGCTGGTCAACCTCGGCTGGAAGCGGCCGGAGGCGCAGGCGGCGGTGAATCGGGCGCGGGCCCGTATCGGCGAGGAGGCCGGGCTCGAGGCGCTGATCCGCGACAGCCTGAAGGAGCTGGCGCGATGAGCGGCCGCCGCGGCAAGCCGCCGTCCGCTGCGCCGGTGGATGACGACCGCATCACCACGCCGGTCCGCACCGAGGAGGATGCCGCCGAGGCGACGTTGCGGCCGCAGGTGCTGGCCGACTTCACCGGCCAGCAGGCGCTGCGGGAGAACCTCGCCGTCTTCATCCAGGCCGCCCGCAACCGGGCCGAGGCGCTGGACCACGTCCTGCTGCATGGCCCGCCCGGGCTCGGGAAGACCACGCTGGCGCAGATCGTCGCGCGCGAGCTGGGTGTCGGCTTCCGCGCGACCTCCGGCCCGATCCTGCAGCGGGCCGGCGACCTCGCCGCCATCCTGACCAATCTCCAGCCGCGCGACGTGCTCTTCGTGGATGAGATCCACCGGCTTCAGCCGGCGCTGGAGGAAACCCTCTATCCGGCAATGGAGGATTTCCAGCTCGACCTCATCATCGGTGAGGGACCGGCGGCGCGCACCGTGCGGATCGACCTGCCGCCCTTCACCCTGGTCGGCGCGACGACGCGGGCCGGGCTGCTGGCCACACCCTTGCGCGATCGCTTCGGCATCCCGCTCCGGCTGCAATTCTACACGCCCGAGGAGCTGCTGCGGATCGTCACGCGCGGCGCGCAGAAGCTCGCCTTCCCGCTGTCGGAGGACGGTGCCTGGGAGATCGCCCGGCGGTCGCGCGGCACGCCGCGCATCGCCGGCCGGCTGCTGCGCCGGGTACGCGATTTCGCCAGCGTCGCCGGCATCGCCGCCGACCGCGCGATGGTGGATGGCGCGCTGACGCGGCTGGAGGTGGACAGCAAGGGGCTGGACGCGATGGACCGCCGCTACCTGCGGCGGATCGCCGAGCACCACAATGGCGGCCCGGTCGGCGTCGAGACGCTGGCCGCGGCGCTGGCCGAGGCGCGCGACACGCTGGAGGACGTGATCGAGCCTTACCTGATCCAGGAGGGGCTGATCCTGCGCACCCCGCGCGGCCGGATGCTCGGGCTGTCGGGCTGGACCCATCTCGGGCTCAGCCCGCCGGCCGGCCTCGCCATCCAGCCCGACCTGCTGGCGGGCGGCGAGGCGTGAAGATACCGCCCAACTCCCCCGCCCATCGCTGGCCGCTGCGGGTCTATTTCGAGGACACCGACGCCGGCGGCATGGCCTACCACGCGAATTACCTGCGCTGGGCGGAACGCGCCCGGACGGAATCCTTGCGCGCCATGGGCTTGCCGCATCAGATGCTCATGGAAGGTCACGATTCGATACTCGTGGTGCGGCGCATCGAAGTGGAGTATTGGCGCCCGGCCCGGCTCGACGATTCGGTCGTGGTCGAGACCCGAATCATCGCCGTCCGCGGCGTCACCATCGTGCTGGACCAGCGGATGGTGCCGGACGGGCACGCGGCGGACGGCCCGCTGGCGGCGTTGCGGGTCGAGCTGGCCTGCATCGATCGCCACAGCCTGCGGCCGAAGCGGATACCGGAGCCCTGGCGCTCCGCGCTCGATGCCCAGGCGGCCCAAAGGGCGGCGCAAGGCAGTGGGACCTAGGCGTGCGGCGGGTCGGCGACCGGTCGCGAGACAGGATGGAGTGAAGCGGTGGGCGGCAGCGTGACGGCGACGGATCTGGGCGGGGCGATGCACGACCTGTCGCTCTGGGGCCTCTTCCTCCAGGCCGACTGGGTGGTGAAGCTGGTCATGCTCGGCCTGCTGCTGGCCAGCGTCTGGGTCTGGGCCATCGTCTTCGAGAAGGTGACCAGCCTGCGCCGCGCCAACAAGGCGGCCGACGCCTTCGAGGACGCCTTCTGGTCGGGCGGCAGCCTCGACGACCTTTTCCGCAAGGAAGGCGACACGCCGTCCCACCCGATGGCCGCGGTTTTCGTCTCGGCGATGCGCGAATGGCGCCGCGGGGCGCAGCGACTGGGCGGCTCGGACCTCGTCGCCGCGGGCCTCAAGGAACGCATCGACCGCACCATGGCAGTGACCGTGCAGCGGGAGATGGACCGGCTCGAACGCTGGATGGTCTTCCTCGCCTCGGTCGGCTCGGTCGCGCCCTTCATCGGCCTGTTCGGTACGGTCTGGGGCATCATGAACTCCTTCGCCGCCATCGCGGGCATGCAGAACACCAACCTCGCCGTGGTGGCGCCCGGCATCGCCGAGGCGCTGTTCGCCACCGCGATCGGCCTGGTCGCCGCCATCCCGGCGGTGCTCGCCTACAACAAGATCAGCTCCGACCTCGCCCGCTTCGCCGCGCGGCTGGAAGGCTTCGCCTCCGAGTTCGGCGGCATCCTCTCGCGCCAGACCGAGAGCGCGCTGGCCGATCCGGGCCGCGCCGCGGCGCCGGTCGCGGAGTAGCCCCGTGGCCGTCTCCCTCAACGGCGGCCGGGGCGGCCGCGGCCGCTACAAGCCGATGGCCGAGATCAACGTCACGCCGATGGTCGACGTGATGCTGGTGCTGCTGATCATCTTCATGGTGGCGGCGCCGCTGATGACGGTGGGCGTGCCGGTCGACCTGCCGAAGACCAGCGCGGCGCAGCTGAACCAGGACAACGAGCCGATCACCATCACGGTCAACCCGGAAGGCAGGATCTTCCTGCAGGAGACCGAGGTGCCGATCGAGGGCCTTGTGGCTCAGCTGCAGGCGATCGGCCGCAACCAGCCGCAGGGCGCGCCGGAGCGGCGGATCTTCGTCCGCGGCGACAAGGCGATCAGCTACGGCCGGGTGATGGAGGTGATGGGCACGATCAGCGCCGGCGGCTTCAGCCGCGTCGCGCTGCTGGCCGAACAGCCCGCCGGCCGTCCGGCCGCGGCGGTACCCACCGCGAGGCCCGGCGGCGCCCCCCCCGCTGCCCGGCCCGCGCCGGCACCGCAGCCCCAGCGCGCCCCGGGCGGGCCGGCGCCGCGGGGCTGATCGACAGACGATTTGGCGCCGGGGGGCGCGGTGATGCGGCCGAGGGGAATGCGGTTCTGGGGGCTGGTCTCGGTGGCGGCGCACGTCGCGCTGCTGCTGCTCGGCCTGATCTTCGGCCTGCCGAAGCGGCTGGAGGAGCCGGAGGAGGCGATCTCGGTGGAGATTGTCGCCGCGCCGCAGATCGCCCAGGGCGAGAAGCCCTCGCCGGTCGCCGGCCCGCCGGCCGTCGCGCCGCCGCCAAAGCCGGAGCCGCCGGCGCCGACCCCAGTGAAGGAAAGCGTCCCGAGCCCGCCACCGCCGCCGCCGCCGCCACCCCCGGCGCCCGCCCCGGCGCCGGCGCCGCAGCAGGTGGCGCAGCCGAAGCCGGTGGCGCCCACGCCGCCGCCCGAACCCACGCCCTCGCCCACGCCTCTGCCGCCACCGCCGAAGCCACAGCAGCTGGCGCAGGCCGAGCCGAAGCCGAAGCCGGAGCCGCCGACGCCGGCACCGGCGCGGCACGACCCGCCGCTGCCGATCCCGCCGCCGCCGGTGCCGCCGCCGCCGACCCCGGCGAAGGAGGCCGGGACCGGCCAGACGCCGCCGGTGCAGAAGCCGCAGCCCGACAGCCGCAGCGTGCTGAACACGCTGGAACGCCTGCAGCAGACCGCCAAGCAGACCGAACCGCCGCGGGCGAAGCCCAGCCCGCAGGCCGGCAGCCCGCAGCAGGGCGGCGGTGCGCCGACCGGCACGGCGGCGCTGAATGCCGGGGAGAAGGCGGGCCTCGCCGACAAGATCAGCGAATGCTGGTCGGTCGATGGCGGCGGCATGGGCATCCGCGACGTGGTGGTCGAGCTGCGGGTCGATGTCGATGCCGGCGGCACGGTGCGCAACGTCCGCGCCAATGGTTCGCCGCCGAGCGATCCGCGCGCACGCTCGGTCTACGAGGCGGCGCGGCGGGCGCTGCTCGATCCGAAATGCAACCCGCTGCCGCTGCCCAAGGAAAGGCTCGCGGCGCTGCGCGAGACCGTCTTCCGCTTCAACCCGCGCGACCTTGGCCTGCGGTGACACCGGCGCCGCGGGCTTGACCCGCGGCGGCGTCCCGCCATGGTGCGCGCCAATCCGCAGGAGGTGCCGATGACCCCGGACGACAAGGCGATGGCAGGTCTCATCTCGCGCCGGGCCGCGCTGTTCGGCGGCGCCGCGGCCGGCCTGCCGCTGCTGACCGGGCTGCCGGCCTGGGCGCAGAGCTCGGTGGTCGACATCACCAAGGCGCGCACCGATCCGATCCCGATCGCCATCCCGGATTTCGCCGGCCAGGGCGACGGCCAGCGGGTCGGCCGCGACATCGCGCGCGTCATCATCAACAACCTGAAGAACTCCGGCCTGTTCCGCCCGGTGGAGCGCGCCGCCTTCATCCAGACGCCGGAGGCCGCGGCGGCGCTGCCGCGCTTCCAGGACTGGCGGGTGATCGGCGCGCAGGCGCTGACCACCGGCCGCGCCGACCTCACCGGCGACAAGCTGCGCGTCGAATTCCGGCTGTGGGACGTGCTGCCGGAGCAGCAGATCCAGGGCACCGCCTTCAACGCCGCCGGCGCCAATTGGCGCAAGATCGCGCACCTGATCTCGGACGTGATCTACGAGCGCCTGCTGGGCGAAAAGGGCTATTTCGACACCCAGGTGGTCTACATCGCCGAAAGCGGGCCACGCGACCGGCGCACCCGGCGCCTGGCGATCATGGACCAGGATGGCGAGAATCACCGCTTCCTGACGGATGGGTCCGCGGCGGCGCTGACGCCGCGCTTCCACCCGAATGCGCGGCAGATCGCCTTCATGTCCTATGCGCGCGGGGAGCCGAAGGTCTACCTGTTCAACCTCGATGGCGGGCGGCCGGAGCCGCTGGGGAATTTCCCCGGCATGACGCTCTCCCCGCGCTTCAGCCCGGATGGGCGGAGCGTGGTGCTCTCGGCCACGCGCGGCAACGACAGCAACATCTACCTGGTCGATATCGGCACGCGGCGCGAGCGCCAGCTCACCTCGGGCGGTGGGCTCGATGTCTCGCCCTGCTTTTCCCCCGACGGGCAGCAGATCGTCTTCAACTCCGACCGCGGCGGCGACCAGCAGCTTTACGTGATGGATGCGGGCGGCGGCGGCATCCGCCGCATCTCCTTCGGCCGCGGCCGCTACGCGACGCCGGTCTGGTCGCCGCGCGGCGACCTGATCGCCTTCACCCGCATCGCCGGCGGGCAATTCGGCATCGGCGTGATGCGGCCCGACGGCTCGGGCGAGCGCATCCTGTCGGAAGGCTGGGGCATGGAAGGCCCGACCTTCGCGCCGAATGGCCGGGTGATGATGTTCTTCCGCGAGACGCCGGCGCGCGATGCCCGCGGCGGCGGCTATTCCTCCCGCCTCTCGTCGATCGACATCGCCGGGTTCAACGAGCGGCAGATCGTCACGCCGACCGACGCCTCCGATCCCGCCTGGTCGCCGCTGCTGTCATGATCCGTGCGGCCGCGGGTTGCGTGACTCGCGTGGCTGCGCCGCAACTTTGCCAAAGATGTGTTCGATATCCTTGACCCTCCCGACCGCGGGTTGTAACGCCGCCGACGGATTATCCGCAGCCGTATGCTGCCCCTTCGGAAGGATCAGACGGATGATGAATACCAAGGTGCTCGGTGCTTTCGCCGCGCTGGCCCTGCTCGCGGCCTGCGAATCCGCCACCGATACCGCCGCGACCGGCACCGGCGCGGCGACCACCGGCAGCATCCGTCCGGGCAGCCAGGAAGACCTGATCGCCACCGCCGGCAGCGACCGCGTCTTCTTCGACACCGATGCCAGCACCATCCGCGCCGACCAGCGCCCGACCCTGCAGAAGCAGGCGTCCTGGCTGGCGACCAATGCCGGCGTGACCGTGCAGGTCGAAGGCCATGCCGATGAGCGCGGCACGCGCGAGTACAACCTGGCGCTCGGCCAGCGCCGCGCCAATGCGGCGCGCGACGCGCTGGTCGCCGGCGGCACCGCCGGCGCGCGCATCTCCACCATCTCCTACGGCAAGGACAAGCCGGCGGCGCTCGGCTCGACCGAGGACGCCTGGGCGCAGAACCGCCGCGCCGTGACGGTGGTCCGCTAAGCCTGAGGCATCGCGGCGGGCGTCGCCCCGCCGCTGTTTTGTGTAGCGCCACGGGCTTTGGCCCGTGGCCGCCCGCGGCTAAATGGCCGCGGCCCTGGCGGCAGCGGCCGGGACCGTCCCGCCCGCCCCGCACAGAGCCCGATCGGAGCCACCCATGCGACGCGCGCTCGCCGCCCTGCTCCTCGCCTTGCCGCTGCTGCATGCTGCGCCCGCTGCCTGGGCCCAGGCCGAGAGCCGTGAGGGCATCTACCTGCAGAACCAGATCCTCCAGCTGCGGCAGGAGATCGAGCTGCTGCGCCGTGGCGGGGCCGCGGCCGCACCGGCGGCCGCGCCGCGCGGCGGCGCGGCGGCGCCGCAGGGCGAGCTGGTGGGTGCGCTGCTCGACCGCGTGGCGACGCTGGAGGAGGAGACCCGCCGGCTGCGCGGCCGGGTGGAGCAGGGGGAGTTCCAGAATCGCACCCTGACGCAGCAGGTGGAAAAGCTGCAGGGGGATATCGATTACCGGCTGCAACAACTGGAAGGCACCGGCGGCGGCGCCAAGCCGGCGGCGCCGGCCGCGCCCGGGCGACCGGCGGCCGGGCCGGGGCCGGGCCCCGCCCAATCCCTGCCGCCGGTCGCCGGCCCGGCGCCGGCCGCCGCACCCGCTGCCGCCGTCGCCCGCCCGCCGGAGAAGGCGCTGGCCGAGGGCCAGGCGGCGCTGGCCCGGCGCGACTATGCCGCGGCCGAGGCGGCGGCGCGCGAGGTGCTGGCGGCGCGCGGCAATCCGCGCGGTTACGACGCCCGCTTTCTGCTGGCCGATGCCGAGTTCGGCCAGCGCAATTGGCAGGATGCCGCGGTCGCCTATGGCGAGGCCTACAAGGCCAATGCGAAGGGCAGCCGGGCGCCGGAGGCCCTGATCGGCTTCGGCACCGCGCTGGCCAACCTGAACCAGAAGCGGGAGGCCTGCGACGCCTTCGCTCTGACCCAGAGCGAGTACCCGCAACTGCGTGGCCCGCTGAAGGAGAAGCTGGACGCCGGCAGGCAGCGCGCCGGCTGCCGCTGACGCCCGGATGGGCGCCGCGCCAGTCGGCGGGGAGGAATTCGCCGCGCTGATGGCGCCGCTCGGGCCCTTCGGTTCGGCGCCGCGGATCGCCGCCGGGGTATCCGGCGGGCCGCACAGCCTGGCGCTGGCGCTGCTGGCGGATCGTTGGGCGCGGGCGCGCGGCGGCGGGCTGCGGGTCTTTATCGTTGACCACGGGTTGCGGCCGGAGAGCGCGGCGGAAGCCGCCGGCGTCGCCGCGATGCTGGTGGCGCGCGGGATCGAGGCCCGCCTCCTGCCGCTCGGCCTGCCGCCGGGTCCCGGCCTGCAGGACCGTGCCCGCGCCGGCCGACATGCGGCGCTGCTGGCGGCCTGCGCCACGGCGGGGATCCCCTGGCTGCTGCTCGGCCACCATCGCGCCGACCAGGCGGAGACGCTGCTGTTCCGTGCGCTGCGCGGCAGCGGGGCGGGCGGGCTGGCGGCGATGGCGCCGGCCCGGGCGATGCCGGCGGCGCTGGTCCTGCGGCCGCTGCTGGACATCCCGCCGGCGCGGCTGGAGGCGGTCGTGGCCGCTGCCGGCCTGGCCCCGGTGCGGGACCCGGGCAACGCCGACCCGCGCTTCGCCCGGATCGCGCTGCGCGCGGCGCTGGGGGATGCAGCTGGCGACGGCCCGGCCACGGCGGCGCTGGCCGCCGCGGCGACGGCCTTCGGCGCGAGGCGCGGGCGGCAGGAGGCCGCGGTCGCCGCCCGGCTGGCCGCCGCGGTGCGGCTGTTCCCGACCGGCCATGCCGAGATCGACCCTGTAACCCTGGGCGCGGATTCGCTGGCCGATGCGGCACTCGGCGCGTTGCTGCGCCTGGTCGGCGGCGGGGCCTTCGCGCCGCCCGCCGAGTCGGTTGCCGCGCTGCGCCGGCGCGGCGGCGGGACCCTGGCCGGCGCCTGGCTGCGGCCGCGCGGCGATCGCTGGCTGCTGCTGCGGGAGCCGGGGGCGTTGGCCCCGCCGGTGCCGGCATCTGCCGGGGCGGCCTGGGACGGCCGTTTCCGCCTCCTCGGGCCGGGCCGGGCCGGTTGCAGCCTGGGGGCGCTGGGCGCTGCGTCCCCGGCGCTGCGCCGCCTGGCGCCTGGCTGGCCTGCTGCGGTTTTGCGGGGATTGCCGGCGATCCGGCAGAACACCACGCTGGCCGCGGTGCCATTCCTCGGCTATCCTGACCCTCAAAGCTGCGCGGCCTTTCCCGTCGTTCTCGCCCCGGTCGCAGGTGCTTTCACCGGGGGAGCCGATTGGCGGGGTCATGCCGCCCATTAACTGCCGGACTTCACTCCCTATCTAAGGGCGGCAGGATCGCGGGCATGGCGCCCAAGGGTTCGTGGCTCCGCAACGGGTCATGGCGGGAACGGGATATGAATCGGTGAACAATTTCGGCCGCAATCTGGCGCTGTGGGTCATCGTGGCGCTGCTTCTGGTAGCGCTCTTCAACCTGTTCCAACCGAGCGGCTCTGCGCAGCGCGGGGCACAGCAGGTCGCCTATTCCGATTTCCTGAACGAGGTCGGGGCAGGGCATGTTCGCGACGTTGTGATCCAGGGGCGCACCGTCAGCGGACAGCTCTCGGATGGCCGCACCTTCCAGACCTACACCCCGGAAGACCCGGCCCTGGTCAGCAAGCTGACCGAGAAGGGCGTCCGCGTCGTCGCCCGGCCGGAGGAGAGCGACGTCAACCCGCTCTTCCACTACCTGCTCTCCTGGTTCCCGATGCTGCTGCTGATCGGCGTCTGGGTCTTCTTCATGCGCCAGATGCAGAGCGGCGGTGGACGTGCGATGGGGTTCGGGAAGTCCCGCGCCCGGCTGCTGACGGAAAAGCAGGGCCGCGTCACCTTCGAGGACGTGGCCGGCATCGACGAGGCCAAGTCGGAGCTCGAGGAGATCGTCGAGTTCCTGCGCGATCCGCAGAAGTTCCAGCGGCTCGGCGGCAAGATTCCGAAGGGCTGCTTGCTGGTCGGTCCGCCAGGCACCGGCAAGACGCTGCTGGCCCGCGCCATCGCCGGTGAGGCCAACGTCCCCTTCTTCACCATCTCGGGCTCCGACTTCGTCGAGATGTTCGTCGGCGTCGGCGCCAGCCGCGTCCGTGACATGTTCGAGCAGGGCAAGAAGAACGCCCCCTGCATCATCTTCATCGACGAGATCGACGCGGTCGGCCGGCATCGCGGCGCCGGCCTCGGCGGCGGCAACGACGAGCGCGAGCAGACCCTCAACCAGATGCTGGTCGAGATGGACGGCTTCGAATCGAACGAGGGCGTCATCCTGATCGCCGCGACCAACCGGCCGGACGTGCTGGACCCGGCGCTGCTGCGTCCCGGCCGCTTCGACCGCCAGGTGGTGGTGCCGAACCCCGACGTGATGGGTCGGGAGAAGATCCTCCGCGTCCATATGCGCAAGGTGCCGCTGGCCTCCGACGTGGAGCCGAAGACCATTGCCCGCGGCACTCCCGGCTTCTCGGGCGCCGATTTGGCGAACCTGGTGA
>JBMOJU010000376.1:0-4910 GCA_049315625.1 Paracraurococcus sp. | reverse complement strand
GGCGCGCCCGCGGCCGGTTGCCGACGCCGCCCATGCGGCGACGGCCGCCGCGCGGGCTCAGGCATCCTCCGCGCCGCCCGGCGGGCGGTGGACGATTGCGGAAAAGCGATGCCGCCACCTCGGTTCCGCGGCGAACCGATGTGCCGCCGTGGCGTTGCGCAGGGGCATGTACGGCGAGGCCAGTCACGGTCCGCCGAACCCCCCGAAGGAACACCCCTCCATGCGTCCCTGGAACAGACGTCAGCTGCTGGCCGGCGCCGCCGCCATCGGCCTCGTCGGCAGCACGAGCCTGGCGCAGGCGCAGTCGCGCAACGTCATCGATACGCTGGCCGCCGATGGCCGCTTCAACCGCTTCCTCGAGCTCGTCGGTCGCGGCGGCGCCACCGACCAGTTCCGCGGCGCCGGCCCGATCACGCTGTTCGCGCCGACCGATGCCGCCTTCAACGCCGCCAACGCCGCGGTGCTGAACGACCTGCTGGCGCAGGGCAGCGGCGGCAGCGGCGGCGGCACGCTGTCCGGCGCCAGCCCGGACTTCCTGCGGCTGCGCTCGCTGATCGGCTACCACGTCATCGCCGGCCTGGCGCTGACCTCGGCGCTCCTGGTCGGCGACCAGCAGATCAAGACGGTCTCCGGCGCCGTGCTGCGCATCGCCGCGCAGGGCGGCACCATCACCCTCACCAACCCGGCGCCGGAACGTCAGGCGGGCGTCTTCGGCGCCGGCGGGTTGAACCTGCCGGCGCCGGCGGTGATCGACGGGCCGGACATCATCGCCACCAACGGCGTGATCCACCCGATCACCCAGATCCTGTTCCCGTAACCGGCGCCCGGGCGCGGCTGGGGCCGACCGGCATGCTGTAGAGCCGGTCGCGCCCGAGCAGGAACAGCCGCGCCCCACGCGGGAAGAGGCCGGCGATCGCAGGGTCGCCGGCATCCAGCCCGCCGGTATAGGCGCCGAAGGCGGGCAGCATGACGCGCCAGGCATCGGCGATGAAGCAGGGCCGCGTCACCCCGCCGCAGCGCGTCGGCATGGTGGCCTTGGGGTGGAAGTGGCCGGAGATCTCGGCCGGCTTGATCGGGCCGCGGCTGGCCTCGTGGCGGAACACCAGCTTGCCGTCCTGCAGGAGATCCACCGCGGTGCCGGGCAGGCCGGCGGGCGGGACGGGGTCGTGGTTGCCGAGCACCCAGACCATCTCGATGCCGGCCAGCAGCCGGTGCAGCAGCGCCGCATCCTCGGCCGCCATGCGCCCGGCGCCGGCCGCATCGTGGAAGCTGTCGCCCAGCGCGATCAGCCGCGCGGGCCGCCAGCGGCGCAGCGCGAGATGCAGCTTCTGCAGCGTCTCCCGCGTGTCGTAGGGCGGGACCATCCGCCCCCCTCTGGCGAAGTGGCTACCCTTTTCCAGGTGCAGGTCGCCGACCACCAGGGTGCGCTGCGCCGGCCAGGCGAGCAGTCCCTCGGGGTCGAGCATGAGCCGTTCCCCTGCGACGTGAATTGGTGCGGGGATCATGCGGCGGCCAGGATGAGGGGACGACTCGGGGCGGGGGGCGGCATCGATGCCACGGTTTGGCGCCGTGACAGGCATGCTGTCGAGGGGCCGTGATCCTGCACGCGAAGGTGAAGCGCGCTTGAAGCACGGAGGTCGCGCCGGCGGAGGCGCGGATTCTAGCATTCCGGCCGCCGGAGCCACCGGCGACAGGAGTTCACCGTCATGGCATTTCAAGGGACGACGCCTGATCCGACCCAGCAGGACCGGCAGCTCATCGCGCAATTTCAGCAGCAGGCACTCGGCCTGATCATGAGTGGAAATCTCCTCGGCTTCGTGCAGGCGGCGCAGGCGCTTGCAGCGCAGTTGTCGCCGGCCGGGCAGCAACAGTTTGCCGCGATGGTGCAGCCGCAGGTCGCGGGCGCCACGGGTGGCTGGCCCGTCCCGCAGCGCCCGCCCAGCGTCACCCAAACCGGCAATACTCTCATCGGCGGCGGCGTCGCCGTCAGCCGCTCCGGCGTCACGCCTCTCGGCTGAGGTGACCTCGGCGGGCGCCGCGATCCTGCTTCGCGGGGCGGAGCGGATCGCCACCCTTGCGGTCGCCGCGCTCTGCATCTGGCTTGGCTTCCGGCTGTTCGCCACCCTGCCGCTGGAACGCGCGGCGGAAGCCAGGCTGTCCCTGCCAGCCTTTTCCATCACGCTCGTCCATGTCGGTCCGGGCTCGATCTTCGCCCTGTTCGGCATGGCGGTGCGGGTGGTGGCGCTGCGGTCGCCGCTCAGGCTCGGGCCCGGCGGACCCGGTGCCGACAAGGCCGAGCAGTTGGTCTTCGCCGTCCCGCCCGCGGCGCAGCCGCAGGCCGCCGTGCACGCCCGCGCCGACCTCGCGCTGCTGAACGCGCTCGCCGCCGGCCGAGCGGCTGCCCTGCCGGAAGCGGAGCTGGAGGGCGCGCTGCACCGCGCCCGCGTCGCCCTGATCGCGCAGGTCTGGCAGCCGCATTGGCCGCCGGCGGCGCTTGCCCGGCTCGAAGCGGGCGACCCGGACGCCCACCCCGAGATCGCGGCGCTGTACCGCGCCGACGATCCCCGGTACCGCGCCAGACGCGGCGGGACGGCATGACCCCGCCCGCCTTCTGCCTGGCGGCGCCCGCCACGCCGCCGCGCGCCACCCAGGGGCCCTTCGCCGCGGCCGAATTGCGGCGCCTGCGTGCCACCTACGAGCCATGGGCCCGGGGCGTCTTCCAGCGCGACCTCATCGGCCGGCTGCCGCCGACCGAGCGGCGGGCGTTGGACCCGGTCACCCTGCTGATGCCGGACGAATTGCCCGCGGTGCAGGGGATCGACCCGGGCTGCGTGCTGAACGTCGCCGCCGCGCCGGCCGAGCGGCAGGTCTGGCTGCCGCTGCGGAGCCTGGCCTTCCTCGACCAGTATTGCGGGGTGGTGGCGGCGCTGGAGCGCCGGGCGGCGCCGAGCCGCACCGTGCTGCTCCGCCTCCATGAGATGCTGCTCGCCCAGCCGCCGGAGAATGGGCCGCCGCCGGCGCCGCTCGCCGCGTTCGGGCTGGACGATGGCATCTATGCCGATGCCTGGGTCAAGGATGTCTCGAACAAGCTGCTGAACAGCATGGTCCTGTTCGTGCTCGCGCACGAGCTCGGCCATATCCGGCACGCGCATGCCGCGCCCGCCCCCGCCGCCCGGCTGCAGCAGCAGGAGCGGGAGGCGGATGCCTATGCGCTGGCGACCCTGGGGCGCGTCGGCGTGATGCCGCTTGGCCTGACGCTGTTCTTCACCATGGCGGCGGTGATGGTCGGGCAGGCCGTGACGCACCCGCTGAGTTCGAGCCGGATCGAGGCGATCGCCGCCGGGATCGAGCGTGATCCGCTCGCCTTCGTCGACCGCACCGAGGCCGATCCCTGGTCCTGGGTGCCAAGGCTTCGGGCATTGGCGGCGGAGTTGCGCGGGGCGATCCCGCTGCTCGACGATCCCGCCAGCCGCGGCGACCTGCAGCGGGTGGCGGCCGGGCTGGACTGGGCGCGTTTCGGGGATCTGGCGCGGGCGGGCTAATCCTTGCGCCGCCCGCCGGTCACGCTCTTCGGCGCGCTGCGGATGAAGCGGTTGTAGCGCGGCTTGTCCCGCTGGCGCGGTTTGTCCGCCGCGCCGGCGCGGACGCGCACGCCCTCGGTCACGTCGGCCAGCAGGCCGGCGAAGACTTCCTCGCCATCGGTCACCTCGTCCACCAGCGCGGCCGCTTCAGCGAGGAGCGCATCCTCGGCGCCGCCGGCGACCCATTCGCGGCCCTCCTCGATCAATGCCGGCACCGCGAGGGGCGAGACGCGGTCCAGCCGCATGTGGCGGATGCGCCCCTTGGCGCGGGCCAGCACCAGGCCGATGCGGGCGATGTCGGTCAGGCCGCCCGCGGCCTCCTGCCGCGTCGCCCGCAGCAGCACGTGGTCGGGTTCGTGCTTGCGCAGCACGTCGTAGATCAGGTCGGAATTCATCGTCATCTGGCGGCCGGATTTCTCCTGGCCCGGGTGGTTCTTCTCGATCAGCCCGGCGATGGTGGCGATGTTGCGGAAGGTGCGGCGGAGCATCGAGCTGTCCGCCATCCACTCCTCCAGATCCTCGCCGAGGATGTCCTCCTCGAACAGCGGACCGACGTCGGTCGGCTCGAAGGCCGACCAGGTGGCGATGACGTAGTCGGTGGCAAGGTAGCCCATCGGCGCGTAGCCCATGCGCTCCATGCGCTTGGTCACCAGCATGCCCAGCGTCTGGTGCGCCAGGCGCCCCTCGAAGCAATAGGCGACCATGAACCAGCGGCCGCCGCGCGGGAATGTCTCCACCAGCAGACCCTCCGGGTCGGGCAAGGCGGAGCGCTTGCGTTGCAGCCGCAGCCAGTCGCGGACGGGCTCGGGCAGCAGCCGCCACTTTTTCGGGTCGTGCAGGATCTCCCGCACCCGCGCCGCCAGCCAGGTGGTCAGCGGCATGCGGCTGCCGGCATAGGTCGGCACGCGCAGCTCGCCCTCCCCACCGCGGGTCACCACCGCGCTCATCGCATCCAGCGCCTCGAAGCGCAGCGCCTGGCCGGCGAACATGAAATTATCCCCGGGCTCCAGGGTGGAGACGAACCATTCCTCCACCTCCCCCAGCATCGGGCCGCCGCGCAGCCGGACCTTGACCATGGGCGTCTCGACGATGGTGCCGAGGTTCATCCGTAGCTGCCGCGCGACGCGCTGGTCCCGCACGTGCACCAGGCCTTCCGAATCGCGGAACAGCTTGCGGAAGCGCTCATAGACCCGCAGCGCATAGCCGCCGTCTTCCACGAAGCGCAGCGTGTCGTCGAAGTCCCGCCGCGGCAGCGCGGCATAGGGCGCGGCGCGGGTCACCTCGGCAAACAGCGCATCCGGGTGGAACGGCCCGGCGCAGGCCATGGCC
>JBMOJU010000375.1:0-4912 GCA_049315625.1 Paracraurococcus sp. | reverse complement strand
GCCAACTACTTTGCCGCCGCAGGGTATGATCCAGACTGATCGGAAAATGCTCTAAGCGGTCAGAAACTAGCAGAACATCTCCCCAGCGCACTGACCTATGTCGATCTGCTGCTGGTGATCGGTATGCTGTTCGGGTTCCGGCACGCCTTGGAAGGGTTGCGAGACCTGTCGCAGGAGGCGGAGACGCTCTGCCGCGGCTTTGCCGGAGTGCTGGGTTGGATTGAGCATCGCATCTTCGCGGTGGTGCGCCGCCTCGGGCTGTAGCCTTAACGAGACTTCATCCGGCGCATCGGGTTCCGCCGCCCTACCGCGGCAGGAACCCGACCACCCGCTCCGCCTCGGTCACGATCGGCTCGGCGATCGCCGCCGCGCGTTGCGCGCCTAGCCGCAGCGCCGCGTCCAGCGCGCCCGGGTCGCCCAGCAGCCGCTGCATCTCCGCCTGGATCGGGCTCAGATGGTCGACCAGTGCCTCCACCAGCACTTCCTTGAAGGTGCCGAAGCCCTTGCCACCATGCTCGCGCAGCACGTTTTCGGGCAGGCTGCCGGTGACGGCCGCCAGGATGCCGACCAGGTTGCGTGCCTCTGGCCGTGCCTCAAGGCCGCTCACATGCTCCGGCAGCGGCTCCGGGTCGGTCTTCGCCCGGCGGATCTTGAGGGCGATGGTGTCGCGGTCGTCGGTCAGGTTGATGCGCGACTGGTCGGAGGCATCCGACTTCGACATCTTCTTGGTGCCGTCACGCAGCGACATCACCCGCGCGGCGACGCTCTGGATCAGTGGCTCGATATGCGGGAAGAAATCCGGCACGCCGTAATCGTGGTTGAACTTCTCGGCGATGTCGTTGGCGAGTTCCAGGTGCTGCTTCTGGTCGTCGCCGACCGGCACCAGCACCGCCTTGTAGGCCAGGATGTCGGCCGCCATCAGGTTCGGGTAGACGTACAGGCCGGAGGACGCCGCTTCCCGGTCCTTGCCGGCCTTGTCCTTGAACTGCGTCATCCGGTTCAGCCAGCCGAGCCGGGCGACGCAATTGAAGATCCAGGCGAGCCGCGCATGCGCGTGCACATGGGACTGCACGAACAGGATGCACTTCGCCGGGTCCAGCCCGCAGGCGATCAGCGCCGCCGCCATCTCCCGCGTCTGGGCCTGCAGCTCCTTGGGGTCCTGCCAGACGGTGATGGCGTGCAGGTCCACCACGCAATAGATCGCGTCATGCGTATCCTGCAGCGGCACCCAATTGCGGATGGCGCCGAGGTAATTGCCGAGGGTCGGGATGCCGGAGGGCTGGATGCCCGAGAAGACGCGCTGCATGGGGGTGGAGACCATCGCCGTGTGAAGGAGCGGCGTGATTGCCCGTCAGGCCGGGCAGGTCAAGCGGTCGGCTTCCGCCGCCGCCGCAGCATCCCGCGCAGCTCCCGCACGTCGATCACGCCGAGCAGCTGCGCCGCGCCGAAATAGACCGCGCCCCCCGTCACCACCAGCGCCGCCAGCGCGGCGAAGCGCAGCGGCCCCTCCACCGGGAAGAGCACCGACCGCAGCACCAGGATGGCGCCGGCCATCAGCGCGGTGGCCAGCAGCAGGCGCGGGATGCGCCGGCGCAGCCGCCTATCGAGGATCATCTGCCCGCGGCGGTTCAGCACGAGGCCCAGCGCCGCCGCGTTGAACCAGGCGGAGATCGCCGTCGCCAGCGCCACGCCGACATGGTCCAGCCACTGGATCAGGATCAGGTTCAGCACGATGTTCAGCCCCACCGCGGCGAAGCCCACCTTCACGGGCGTTGCGGTGTCGCCGCGGGCGAAGAAGCCCGGCGCGTAGATCTTCACCAGCACATAGGCCGGCAGGCCGAACGCATAGGCCGAGAGCGCCGCGGCGGTGAGCGCCGCCTCCTCCGCCCCGAAGGCGCCGCGCTGGAACAGGACGGAGACGATCGGCCAGGCCGCCGCCGCCTGCGCCGCGGCCGCTGGCAGGCACAGCAGCAGCGAAAGTTCCATCGCCCGATTCATGGTGCGGTGGGCCGACAGGCTCTCGCCCGAGCGCACCTGGCGCGACAGCAGCGGCAGCATCGCCGTCCCCACCGCGGCGCCGATGACGCCGAGCGGCAGCTGCCCGACCCGGTCGGCATAATACAGGTAGGACACCGCTCCGGCCGGCAGGAAGCTGGCGATGATGACGTCGACGGCCAGGTTCAGCTGCGTCACGCCGGCGCCGAGGATGCCGGGCACCATCCGTCGCAGCACCTGCCGCACCTCCGGCGCCAGGGTCGGCAGCCGGAGGAAATGCAGCGGCATCCCCGCATGGGCGCAGGCCCAGAGCACGAGGCCGAGTTGCACCGCGCCGGAGGCCGTGACGCCCCAGGCCAGCGCATGCGCCGGTGTCGCCACATAGGGCGTGAGGACCAGCAGCGCGGCCATCGACAGCAGGTTGAAGAACACCGGCGCGGCGGCGGCGGCGGCGAAGCGGTTCAGCCCGTTGAGCACGCCGGAGACCAGCGCGGTCAGGCAGATCAGCAGCAGGTAGGGGAAGGTGATGCGCGTGAGCTCGATGGCGAGCGCGAATTTGGCCGGGTCGCCCGAGAAGCCCGGCGCCAGCACGGACATCAGCTGCGGCATCGCCAGGATGCCCAGCATCACCAGCAGCGAGAGCCACAGCGTCATCAGGGCCGCCATGCGCTCCGCCAGTTGCCGCGCCACAAGCGGGCCCTGGACGGCGAGGGTGCCGGCGAAGGCGGGGACGAAGGCGGCGTTGAAGGCGCCCTCGCCGAACAGCCGGCGGAACAGGTTGGGCAGCTTGAGCGCGACGAAGAAGGCATCCGCCATCGGCCCGGCGCCGAGCCGCGAGGCGATCAGCATGTCCCGCGCGAAGCCGAGGACGCGGCTGGCCATGGTCCAGCCGCCGACGGTGAGGACGCCTTTGAGCATGGGGGCGCGTCTAGCCCGGAACGGGACGGGCGGAAATGGGCGCGCCGGAAACCGCTGGCCGCCGACCGCCGCCAGCTGCACCATGCGGCCAGGAGGACCAAGCATGTCCGACGTCATCGCCCCGCTGGTCCGCGACCTCGTTGCCTGGGTCGCCGACGCCCCCCGCCCCTATGCCGAGGTGATCGAGGCCTGGCGCACCAACTGCCCGCGCCTGACGGTGTGGGAGGATGCGGTGGAGGGCGGCTTCGTCGCGCTCTCCCCCGGCGGGTCGCAGGGGCTCGAGGTCTCCGCCACCCCGCGCGGCCGGGCGCTGCTCGCGCCTCAGGGCTGACCCGCGAGGAAGCCGGCCAGCCGGGCGCCCAACAGCGCATCGAAGGCCGGGTCGCGCGAGGCGCCATGGCCGGTTGGCGCGGATGGGCGGTCGATCACCAGCGCCGCCGCACCGCACCGCGCCATGCCGTCTGCGAAGGCTGCGGCCCGCGCCCCGGGGTCGGGGTCGTAGGGATCCTCGGCGAACAGCACCAGCCCGCCGCGCCGCACCGCGCCGGGTGCCGCCGCCGCGCAGGCCTCCCGGAAGGCGGAGAGCGCCAGCGGCCGGCGCTCCGGCCGCGGGCCATGCGCGGCGGGGGCGAGCAGCAGCGCGGCATCCGCCAGCCCGGCCTCCCGCAACGCGACCAGTGCGATGAAGGCGCCGCGGCTTTCGCCGACCACGACGACCTGGCGGTAGCCCGCCGCCCGCAGCCGCGCGGTGCCCTCGGCCAGCGCCGCGGCCCCGGCTTCCAGCGGATCGAGCCCCGGGGTGAAGGTGCTCGCCTCCGCCATCCGGTCCAGCCGCCAGAGATCCCAGCCATGCCCCAGCAGCCGGTCGAGGAAGGGCGGCGGATCGGGCGGCGGGCCGTCCCAGTAGTGCTGGTGCGCCCAGACCAGCGCGCCCTGCGCCGCGGCGGGGCCGAGTGCCGGGCCGGCCCCCGCCCGCATCGCCCGCCCCCCGGCCCGGCCGGCGCGCGGCAGCAGCAACGCCGGCAGCGCAAGCAGCGCGCGCCTGGAGCCTGCGGCGTTCGTCTTGCTCACGCAGCATGCTCCGGCCTGGATCCGGTCGCGGGATTCAGCGTCTTCGGCGAGTCCGCCTCCACGCATCCCGCCCTATCAGAGGTCAAGCTCCACCCACAGCGCCGCGTGGTCGGAGGCCGCGTGCGCCGGCTCGCCGCCCTGCTCCGGGTCGATCTCGGGGTAGACCTCCCACTTCTTCGGCCGCACGCCGGGCCACTGGCCCATGCGGAAGATGCCGGAGGCACGCGCCCGCTGCCGCAGCGCCGGCGACAGCAGGATGTAGTCGATCTTGTTGGCCGCGGTGGCGCCGCCATAGGTCCCCGGCCGCCCCTTGTCGTCGTGCCCTGGCAGCGTCGAGACGTCGCGCAAATCGGTCCCGGCCAGCAGTGGGTGCAGCGGGTCCGCCGCATCGTCCGGCGGGGTGTCGTTCAGGTCGCCCAGCACCGCGATCCGCTCCGCGCCCTCCGCCCGCAGGCGGCGGTAGATGCCGGCCACCGCCTCCGCCTGGCGGCGGCGGCGGGCATTGCTCTCGGCCGGCGTGCCGAAGCCCTTGCTCTTGAAGTGGTTCACCAGCACGACGAGGCCGCCGCCCGGCGCTTCCAGGTAAAAGACCGGGCAGTCCCGGCTGAAGACCGGCCCGGCCGCATCCGCCAGGTCGACATGCGACTGCATCTGCAGGATGGGGTGCGCCGCCCGCGTCATCAGCGCGCAGTCGATGCCGCGTGCATCGTTGCCGTCGATCAGCATCACATGCTCGTAGGGCGCGCCCGCCTCCAGCGGCAGGATGACCTTGGAGAAGTCGCGCAGCGCGGGCCGGTTCTCCGCCTCGACGATGCCGATCACGTCGGCGTTGACGTCGCGGATCACCCGCGCCGTCAGCCGCATTGCAGTGTCGTCCACCGGCTCGCGCTCCAGCTCCAGCCAGCCGTTCCAGCTGCCGCGGCCGGCC
>JBMOJU010000374.1:0-4915 GCA_049315625.1 Paracraurococcus sp. | reverse complement strand
GGTAGTCGACCGAGTGGTTGAAGCCGCAGCGGGCGAGCACGAGGCTGTCGAGATGGGTGACGGTCAGGCAGACCGGCACGCCGCCCTTCTGGCTGCGCAGCATGCGGCTGGCGGAGGAGCCGTGCCAGTACAGGTGATGCCCCTCCCGCCAGAAGGCGGTCGGCGTGCAGTAGGGCTGGCCGTCGATGACGTAGGCGATGTGGCAGAGCATCGCGGCGTCGAGGATGGCATGCACCGCGGCGTGGTCGTAGCGGCCGCGCTCATGCAGCCGGCGAACCTTGTTGCGCTCGGTGACGGGGTAGGCGCCGGGCGGGATGGCGGTGTCGGGCATGGCGGCTTCCGGTGCGGATGGGACAGGCGACCATTACAGCCGCATGAAGGCACCGGCGCGAGGGCCAATCGGGGCGGCGCACGGTTGCCCGGCCTGCATGGGCCACACCCCGCGCCGGGGTTTCCCCCGCGGCGCAACGCAGGCTAGAACCCGCCCCGTGAGCCCGCGCGACCTTCCGGGGGGTGATCCCGCCCCGCCGTCCCAGGCCCTACCGCCGGCCCGGCGCAAGCCCGCCATCTGGCTGCTGGTGGCGATGACGGGAATCGGCCCGTTCACCATGCAGATGCTGATCCCGATCCTGCCCGCGCTGGCGATCGCGCTGGCGGTGCCCTACGCCACCATCCAGCTTGCCCTGACGCTGTTCCTGGCGGGCATCGCGGCCGGGCAGCTCGTCTATGGCCCGCTGTCGGACCGCTACGGGCGCAAGCCGATGCTCGTGGCCGGCCTCGTCCTCTACCTGATCGGCAGCGTCGCGGCGGTGCTGGCGCCCTCCGCCTTCTGGCTCATCGTGGCGCGCGTGCTGCAGGCGCTGGGCAGTTGCGCCGGCCTCGTGCTCGGCCGGGCCATGATCCGCGACAGCTACCCGCGGGACAAGGCGGCTTCGGTGCTCGGCTACGTCAGCACCGCCATGGCGGTGGCGCCGATGCTGTCGCCGATCATCGGGTCGCTGCTGCACGACCATTTCGGCTGGCGGGCCACGATGCTGTCCTGCCTGGTGTTCGGCCTGCCGCTGCTGCTGGCGGTGCAGGCCCGGCTGCCGGAAACGCTGGCGCAGCCGGCGGCGCTGCCCGGGCTGGGCGGCATGCTCGGCGGCTACATCACGCTGCTGCGCATCCCGCTGTTCCGCGCCTATTGCGGGATCATGGCCTGCGCCACCTCGATGTTCTTCTTCTTCGCCGCCGGCGGGCCGGTGGTGGTGGTGCAGGGCCTCGGCCACCCGCCCACCACCTATGCGCTGGCGATGATGGCGGTCGCGCTGGGCTGGAGCAGCGGCACCTTCACCGCGGCGCGGCTGGTGCAGCGGCTGGGCACGGCGCGGATGCTGCGGCTCGGCGCCACCGTCACCACGGCGGGCGGACTGCTGGCGCTGGCGCTGCCGCTGCTGGCGGGGCCGGGCCTGGTGCTGTTCTTCCTGCCGATGGCGCTGGTCGCGGTGGGCAACGGCATGACGCAGCCGAGCGCGACGGCGGCGGCGATCAGCGTCAGGCCGATGCTGGCGGGCACCGCATCCGGCCTGATCGGCGCGCTGCAGATGGGCGCGGCGGCGGTCGCGACGGTGCTGGCGGGGGTGACCGAAGGCGGCTCCGGCATCGCCACCGGCGCCTGGATGCTGGCCGGCGCGCTGGGCGCGCAGCTGGCGCTGTTGCTGGTGCGGCGGGCCGGCGGGTAGCGGACGCCGGTCAGAACCCGGTCAGGCGTGCCCGGCAGCGCCCGAGAGCAGCAGCGGGTCGACCTTCAGCCACGTCATGCGCCGGGGCCGGCGGCGCCCGCCGCACCGCCGCCGGGCCGCGGCGGCCGCGGTTCAGACGAACCACCCCGCTTCGACGGTCGAGCCGGCCGGCAGGTTGGTGAAGCGGATCACGTTGCCGGCGGAGACCGTGTAGGTCATGTGGCCGCCGCTGCTGCCGACGGCTGCCGCGTCGAAGCTGCCCTCGATGTCGATCCTGTCCACCGAGCCGTCGAAGTCGGCGATGCGGTCGACGCCGAAGTCGCCGCGGAAGACGAAGGTGTCGGCGCCAGCGCCTCCGGCCAGGCTGTCGTCGCCCGGCGTCCCCGCGAGGATGTCGTTGCCCGTGCCGCCCGTCAGGGAGGCCGCCAAGCTGCCCGTGCCGGGCAGGAAGCTGTTGTCCTCGATCCGCACGGCGCCGGTGCCGCCCTTCGCGCTGACGACCGGCGCCGTCGCCAGGGGCAGCAGGGAGGACAGGGTGAGGCCAGCCGTGGTGCCGCCGCTACCGGCGACGACCCCGTTGGGGGCAGCCTCCTCGAACGACCAGTAGGTGACCAGCGAGCCGTAATTCGCGGTCGATATGTCGGCGGTCTTCTGCCGCACCGCGGCGAGCTGGCTGGTCGAGAGCACCTCGTTGAAGAAGGCGAGGTCGTCCAGCCGGCCCTTCAGCATGCGCGAAGCGTCGGCGGGATCGGCGCCGACGGAGAACACCCCGTTCAGGGTCTCGACGACGTTGTTCCAGGCGGTGCGGCTCGAGCCGAAATTCGTCGCGTAGCCCACTTCGGATCCGTTGAGGTAGATCTTCATGGTGCCGCCGGTGCCAGCGTTCTTGTCCCAGGTGTATTGCAGGCTGGTCCAGCTCTGTGCGGTGGTGCCGGCACTGCCGCTCATGATGACGAAGTTGGCGCCGCTGGCATCCGCCTGGTTGGGCGAGCCGTAGAACTGCCCGCTGGAGTTGCTGCGATACTGGAACTCCATCGCGCCGTTTCCGGGACCCTCGACGATCTGGTTGCGTCGGCCGGTCGCGTCGGAGTCGAGCTTCACCCAGAGGTTCAGCGTGCCGCGGTCGCCGATGCTGTCGGGCATGACGAAGGTGGCGTAGCCGAAGTAGCCATCGAGATCGAGCACGCCGCCGCGGGCGGCATCGGCATCGGTCACGATCTCCGGCGCGATCGACACGGCCTGGTAGCCATAGCCCGTGATGCTGTTGCCAGTGATGGTGATCGGGCCGGTGGCGGCGAGCTGCGGGTCGTTCAGGATGGCGACCGGCTGCGGCCGCGCGCCGGTGACGGAGTTCACCGCATCAGCATTCAGGAAGGCGAAGCTGTTGCCGGTGATGACCAGGCCGTCGGCGGTGATCTGGTTCGGCTGGAAATTCGCGATAGCGAACATGTCCGAGCCATCGGACTTGAACTGCCCGGTCGCATCGGACGAGAGGACGGTGGCCCCGGCCGACTGCCTGAACGTGTTGCCGCTGATCACGCCGCTGGTCGCGGCGCCGTACTCGAAATAGATCGGGCCGCCCTGGTAGAAGGACAGGTCGAAGCGGTTGTCCGTGATCGCCATGCTTTCGCCGGCGCCGCGGATGGCGTAGCGGTAGAGCGATCCCGCGAACAGGCTGTCGGTGACCGTGATGTCGTCGGCGGTGCCGATGTAGATGGAGACGCGGGTGTCGTTGTTGACGAACTTCACACCGTCGAAGGTCGCGCCGTCGCCGGCCGCGTTGTTCACCCAGGCCAGGTAGCCTTTGCCCGCGGTGGTCGCGGTGGTCGTCGCCTGCCAGCCCGCCAGCGTGAGGTCCTGCAGGGTGACGCCGATGGCGTTGATCTCGATGGTGCGGTCCTCGGTGCCGCGGGTGGCCGTGCTGTTGATGATCACCCCGTCGCGCGAGACGCCGCGCAGGGTCAGGCCCGCCTTGGTGATGTTCAGCTTGGACGCCAGGGTATAGGTGGCGTCGGCCAGCAGCACGGTGACGCCGCCCGAGAGGCCGGTCGCCGCGGTGACGGCGGTGGCCAGCGCGGTCACGTCGCTCGCCGTTCCGGTCTGGTCGGCGAGGACCACGGTCTGGTCGTCGAACACCAGCCGCTCCACCCGCTTCAGCGTCTGCGTGCCCGTCGCGCCGCTGACGAGGATGCCGCCGCCGGCTGCCATCGCGAAGCCGTAGACGTCCATGTTTCCGGTGAAGACGACCGTGTCCGTGCCGGCGCCGCCATCGACCGAATCGTCGCCGGCACCCGCGACGAAGCGGTCGTCCTCTGTCCCGCCCAGCAGGCTGTCGTTGCCCGGGCCGGCGGACAGCGTGTCGTTGCCGGCGCCACCGATCAGCGTGTCGCTGCCGAGGCCGCCGTTCAGCGAGGTGCCGCCCGCGATCGAGTCGGTGCCCGCCTTGCCGTCGATCCAGGACCGGTCGTAGTAGGCGCTGAAGGCGCCGGCGACGCTGGTGCTGCCGTCCAGCGCGATCGTGTCGCCGGCTGCCGTCGTGGCGACCCGGGCGACCGTCACCGTGCCGGTGCTGCTCACCGGCGTCCCGTTGACCTGGGCGCTGACGGTGTAGTCGAAGTGGAAGACCGAGGTGGCGTTGCCGGTCAGCGTCACCGTGAAGGTGCTGTCGAGCGCGGCATCCGCCTGTGCCGAGATGACGACGTCGTTCGCGGCGACCTGGTTCCCGCTGCCATCGAGCGTGTAGGCGGCGCCGACCGACACCGTGCGGTTCGTGGCGGCGGCCGTGATGACGTCGTTGCCGACAAGCGAGGTGCCGCTGAAGCTGCCCACGGTGCTCGTGCCGGCACCGTTCGACATGATCCAGAAATCGGCGGTGGCGCGGAAGTCGGTCGTGCCGTCGATCGTGACCACGATGTCCTGGCTGGCCGTGCCGTCCAGCGACGTCACCGTCAGCCTGTCCGTCACCTGGTCGCCGGCGTTCAACGCATCCACCGCGGCGTTGTCGAGCGCATAGCTCCAGGCGCCGGTCACGGCATCGAAGCCGAAGCTGCCATAGGTGCCGGCCAGCGATGCGGGCGTTGCGAAGACGGCCTCGCCGCTGTCCGGATCGGCGATCGTGAGGGCGCCGCTGGCCGTCAGCGTGCCGTCCTCGGCGACCGCGCCGGTCGCGCTGCCGGCGATGCCGGCGGCGTCGT
>JBMOJU010000373.1:0-4941 GCA_049315625.1 Paracraurococcus sp. | reverse complement strand
ACATGCGGACGCCGGCGGCGAAGGCGGCGCGGATGGCGCTTTCCTTCTTCACCGTGTTGCCGAAGGAGATCGCCTCCGGCCGCGCGCCGGCATCGAGGCAGGCCTGCACCTCCTCCAGGCTCGCCGCATCGAAGCAGGAGCCGAGGCTGACCAGGCGGTCGAGGATGGGGGCGGCGGGGTTCGCCTTCACCGCGTAGTAGACGCGCGCGAGCGGCATCGCCGCGGTCAGGCGGCGATAGTTCTCCTCCACCCGGTCCACGTCGAGGACGAGGCACGGGGTTGCCGGCGCGGATTCGCGCAGATAGCGGGCGACCTTCGGGGTCATGCCACCACCCTCCAAAGACAGGAAGGACCGCCCCCAAGCACAGGAACGGCGGCCCCAAGTTGACGAAACGGTCGAACGAACCAGCGACCAAGTGAACCGTGCGACCAGCCCAGAGGCCTGCCGAACGGGGTTGCCAGAACGCTTGACGTCGTTGCGTAAACCTTGCGCCGCGGTGATCCGATACTTGGCGCCGTTGTGGAGGAGCGCCGGGATTCCGTGGGCCTGGGGCCAGAGGCACGTGCGTACTGCGTCTGGGGCGGCATATAGGCGCCTCCCCCACCCCTGCAAAGCGAAAAATCACCCCCTGGCGGATTTTTTTCCAGCGCCCCTCACGGCTGGCCGGAATCTCCCCCGGAACCCTTCAGGGCCTCCGGGTGAAACCCCTGCCGGAAGGCGAATCGGCCGGGAACCCTCCGGCGGCGGTCAGCCCACCGCGACCCGCGCGGTGGCGCGGGCGGTGCGGCCGCGCTCATCCGTCCAGACGAACTCGAACTCCGCCGTCCGTTCCAGCCGCACGTGGAACACGTGGTAGGGGTTCGCCGATGTTCCGTTGCCGAAATCGGCGGCGAAGATCGTCGCGGCATCCAGCCGCACCTCCAGCCGCACCAGCATGTCGCGCGGCGCCGCACCCTCGACGCCACCGCGGATTCCGCTCTCCATCGGGTGCTCGATCAGCGTGCGGATCTCGATCGCCTCGCCGGGGCGGGCGGTGCGCGGAATGCGGACCCGCGGCTGGGCCAGGCCGCTCATCCGATGCAGCCGCCGGTGACGACGCGGGTTTCCGCCACCGCCCGCCGCACCCGTCCGTCCGCCAGCACCGCCAGCGCCACCACCTGCTGGTCCTCCGCCAGGCGGATGCGGGTCTGCACCTCCGCCCGCGAAAGCGCCGGGCTCAGCGTGAAGCTGACGAGGCCGGGCGTCGGGTTGCGGGTCGCCAGCAGATGGATGTGCGTCACGTGGTCGGCGGCGGTCATCGGGCTCTCGACCGTGACCGTCACCGGCACCTGGCCGCCATGCTCGGCCAGCGCCGGCAGCCGCAGCACCATGCCGCCCGCCTCGATCGCCGCATCGCCCACCAGGGCGCGCTGCGCCGCCTCCAGCGCCGGCGCGGCGGCGGCGCCGGCCGGCAGCATGGCGAGGGTGAGCAGCAGCCGGCGCCGCGCCAGGCTCATCCGAACATGTCCCGGGTGATGCTGGCGTACCAGGCATCGGCGTAGACGGCCTCGAGCCGCCGCTGCTCCGGCAGGTCGCCGCGCGGCGACACGCCGCCCGAATTCGGCACCTCGACGATCCCATTCGGGCCGGGGCGGAAGATGCCGACGACGCTGATGCCGTAGCCCTCCCCCACATGGCTGTAGCAGGTGTTGAAGTAGACCGCCTCGGGCGCCGCCTCGCCGCGCAGCGCGGCGACCGCGCTGGCGACCGCCTGCTTCGCCGTGTTGTTGGCGACGAAGCCGGATTTCGGCATCGGCGCGCCGTTGTTGGCATCGCCGATGATGTGGATGTCGGGCGCGGCGCGGGAGGCAAAGGTCGCCGGGTCCACCTCGGCCCAGCCGGTATTGGCCGCCAGCCCGCTGTCGAGCACGATCCGCGCCGCCGATTGCGGCGGGATGACGTTGCCGACATCGACCCTGTGGCGCGTGCCGAACTCGGTCTCGAACAGCTTCGCCGCCGGGTCGACGCGCACCACCCGGCCGTCCTTGCTGGCCGCCACCCATTCGACCATCTCGCCGTACAGCGCCTTCCAGCCATCCTGGAACAGGCCCTGCTTGCTGAAGGCGTCCTTGGCATCCAGCGCGAGGACCTTGGAGCGCGGCTTGTGGCGCTTGAGGTAGGCCGCAACCATGCTGATGCGCTCATACGGGCCGGGCGGGCAGCGGAAGGGGTTGGGCGGAATCGCCAGCCCGACCACGCCGCCATCCGGCATCGCTTCCAGCTGGCGGCGCAGCAGCTGCACCTGCGACCCGTCGCCGCCGAGCCAGGCATGCGGGAAGATCTGCGCCGCGGCTTCATCGTAGCCCGGCAGGGCGCCGTAGCGGATGGCGATGCCGGGCGAGAGGATCAGCTTGTCGTAGCCCAGCGTCTCGCCGCCGCGCAGCCGGACGCGCTTCGCCGCGGCATCGATGCCCTCCGCCCAGTCCTGCACCACCCGCACCCCGGCGGCGCGGATACCGTCATAGGAATGGGTGATGTCGGGGAGCTGCCTGGTGCCGGCCAGCAGCAGGTTGCCGTAGGGGCAGGTGACGAAGCGGGCCATCGGCTCGACCAGCGTGACCTGCAGGTCCGGGTGCGCGCTGCGGGCGAAGCGGGCGGCGGAGGCGCCACCGAAGCCGCCGCCGATCACCAGCAGCCGCGCCGCGCCCTGGGCGCGCGACAAAGCGGGGGCGGCGAGCAGGCCGAGGCCGGCGCCGAGCGCGGCGCGGCGGGTCAGGGTCGTGGGCATCCTGTCGCTCCGCCTCACCGGATGGCTGCGAAATAGGCCGAGACTGCTGTGATCTCGGCCTCGGTGTAGCCGCGGGCGATGCGGCCCATGATCGTCGCCGGCCGTTCATTGGCGCGGAAGGCGCGCAGCAGCGCTTCCAGCTCCTGCGCCTCGCGGCCGGACAGCCGCGCCCCGGCCTCGATGCCGGCGCCGTTCGGGCCATGGCAGCCGAGACAACCCTGCGCGGCGAGCGGCGCCGGGCCGGCGGCCCGGGCCGACGCGGCGGCGGCGAGTCCCGCCGCGAGCAGTGCGGCGGCGAGGAATCGGGACCGATGCATGGGCAGCTCTTCTCTCCCCCGGGGCAGCGCTTCCGCCATCCCTTCATTACGTATCATTCAGGAAATACGAACCCCGCGGCCACAATGCAATATGGCATATTTCACGATTTTCTTACGCAGTTTTAGGCCCGGACTCCTGCCCCAGGCCGAAGTGCGACCGCAGCCGCAGCCCGACCCAATTGCCCAGCAGGCCCGGGACGATCCAGACCCAGCCATGCAGGCTGCCGGAGGCGATGCCGGAGACATAGGCGCTGACGTTGCAACCGAAGGCCAGCACCGCGCCGATGCCGAGCAGCAGCCCGCCGACGACCGACCCTGCCACCTCCCCCGCGCGCACCCGCCAGGCCGGGCGGCGCCGCCCGGCCAGCGCCGCCGCCAGCGCCGCGCCCAGCACCAGGCCGAGATCCATCACCGTGGTGCGTTCCGTCGCCAGCGGCCGCAGCAGCGCCTCGGCCCGGGTCGGATCCTCCCAGTAGGCCCAGAAGACCGGCTCGTCCCAGCCCAGCCCCTGCACGGCGAGCGACCCCCAGAGCGGGAAGGCGCCGGTGATCGCCCAGGGCCGGCCGGCCAGCGCCAGGGTGGCGCAATTCAGCAGCGCCAGCGCCAGCGCGCCCCAGGCGAGCGGCCAGGGGCCGCGCAGGAGAGCGCCGCGGCCGAGGATCGGGGCGACCACGCCATGCCGCCGCCGTTCCAGCACCGCGCTGCCCGCGGCGACCGCGGCGAAGACGGCCAGCGCCAGCGCCATGGCGGGCCAGAGGCCGAGCGTAGCCGGCAGCGACAGCGGGGGCAGCGCCGGCAGCCCCTGCCAGAGCTCCGCCTGCCAAGCCGCCAGCGTCGCGCCGGCGACGAAGAACGCCAGCGTCAGCCAGTTGCGCCCGCCGCCGCCGCCCGCGGCATAGAGCGTGCCGGAGGCGCAGCCGCCGCCCAACTGCATCCCGATGCCGAACAGGAAGGCGCCGAGCAGCAGCGCCAGGCCGGTGGGGAAGACGAAGCCCCGCACCGGCTGGCCGAACAGCGCCCCGGCCTCCAGCGCCGGCTGGAACAGCAGCACGGCGACCGCCAGCATGAGCATCTGCGCCCGAATCCCGGCGCCACGGCGCTCCGCCAGGACGGCGCGGAAGGCGCCGGCGAAGCCGAAGGCGGCGTGGAACAGGCTCAAGCCCAGCGCCGCGCCGAGCAGCCAGAGCGCCGCCATCCGCCAGCCCTGCCCGGCGCCGAGCCAGGCGGCGCCCGCCACCAGCACCAGCGCGACCGCCGCCACCCGCATCCCCGGTATCTCCGTTGCGGTGGCGCATCTGCGGCCGCAACCGGCTAGGCGCAAGGGGCGGGCGGGCGGGCGGAGCGGGCCGCCGGCGTCAGTTCCGGCCGATCACCCCGGCATGCAGCGGGCTGGACGGATCGGCCGCGTATTGCCGCGGCATCCGCCCGGCGAGGAAGGCGTGCCGCCCCGCCTCCACCGCCGCCTTCATGGCGCGGGCCATCCGCACCGGATCCCTGGCGTGGGCGATGGCGCTGTTCATCAGCACCGCGTCGCAGCCCAGCTCCATCGCCAGCGCCGCGTCGCTGGCGGTGCCGACGCCGGCATCGACCAGCACCGGCACCTTGGCGTTCTCGATGATCGCCCGGATCATCACCGGGTTCTGGATGCCCAGGCCGCTGCCGATCGGGGCGCCGAGCGGCATCACCGCCACCGCCCCCATCTCCTCCAGCCGCTTCGCGGCGATCGGGTCGTCGGAGCAATAGACCATGACCTGGAAGCCGTCCTTCAGCAGCGCCTCCAGCGCCTCGAAGGTCGCGCGCATGTCGGGGTAGAGGAAGGGCGGCGGGCCGAGCACCTCCAGCTTCACCAGGTTCCA
>JBMOJU010000372.1:0-4943 GCA_049315625.1 Paracraurococcus sp. | reverse complement strand
AATGCCTGGTTACGGCCGATGGCGTCCCGGTGATGCGCGCCAGCGGCACCTTCCGCTTCAGCGGGGAGCCCGACCCGCGCTTCGACCGGGCAAGACGCTTGTTCGCCGGAAGCACCTGAAGCAACGGGAGGGATTCCCATGCGGGCCTGGCTTGGCCACCTCGCCCTGTTGCTGGTGCTGGCAGGCTGCGCGCCCAGCCCGCCCTATACCGGCCCGACCTATGCGCCGGAGGCACTGACCACGCTGCGCTACCGCGCCGTGCTGGTCGCGGGCGACCCCAGCCTCGAAGTCTGGGACCGCGCGGTGGAACGGCTGGCCAGCGGGCTTGAAGCAGGCGGCACACTGGTGCCAAGCCGGCTGACCCGCATGACCGCCCGCGTCGACCGGCAGATGCAGGGCGCGGAGGTCGCCACCTATGAGGCCGTGATCGGCGCCATCCGCACCCTGCGGCCCGCACCGGGCGAAGGCTGCCTCGTCTACCTGACCATGCATGGCGTGCCGCGGGACGGGCTGGTGCTGATCCGCAGCCGGCGCGCCCTGGGCCCGGACGCGCTCGACGCCGCGCTGGCGGAAGGCTGCGGCGACGCACCGTCCTTCGTCGTCGCCTCGGGCTGCTATTCCGGCGGCTTCGCCGATGGCGTGATGGCGCGGCAGAACCGGGTGGTGCTGACCGCCTCGCGCTCGGACCTGTCCTCCTTCGGCTGCGGCACGCGGTTCGAGCTGACGGTGTTCGACGCCTGCATGATCGCCTCGCTCGGCAAGGCGCCGCCGCTGGCGCAGGCGCTGGTCGAGGAGGTCCGCGGCTGCGTCGATCGCGCCGAGCGGCGGCTTGGCGCCCCGGCCTCCTACCCGCAGGCCCATATCGGCACTGCGGTCCCCGGGCTGGTGCCGAGGTTCGGGGCTGGCACCGGGGGATGATACGTCGGGCATATGCGGCGGCGGGGTGACGCCACCCGGCTCACCCCTTGCCGCGCCGCAGCATCCGCCCGACATTCCGCGCATGAGCATCAACCAGCCCCGTCATATCCGGCTGACCTCGCACCCGGACCAGCAGGCGCACCGGTGGCAGATCGACTGGGCGGCGGCCACGCCCGCGGCGCGCGGGCCGGTGATCGGCTCCGTCACCCGCCCCGGCGACCGCAACGTCATCGGCACCCATGGCGGCTCGTACTCGCTGTACCGCGCACTCGCCGTCTCCGCCGGCACGCTCTCCCCGCTGCAACGGCCTGACCTGAACAACACCCATCCGGTGACGCCGATCGGGCCGCACCCACAGTGGTCCGAACCGGGGAAGATCGTCTCGCTCGACCCCTGGGGCCATGTGGTGGGCGAGGCCTTCGGCGACGCCATCGGCGAGGGCATCGACATCCGCCCGACCATCGCCATCACCAAGGCGCGGCTGAACATGGCCGAACTGAACGCGCTGATCGCCGACGGCGAGCTGAAGCCGGATGGAAGGGTGCTGCATCCCGGCGGCGACGTCTCCGTCACCAAGGCCGCCATCGACCCGGTCTGGTGGCTGCCCGGCATCGCCGAGCGCTTCGGCGTCGCCGAGCACAGCCTGCGCCGCACCCTGTTCGAGCAGACCGGGGGGATGTACCCGGAACTGGTCACCCGCCCCGACCTCTCGGTCTTCCTGCCGCCGATCGGCGGCATCACCGTCTACATCTTCGGCGAGCCGGCAAACCTGGCCAATCGCCGCGTGCCGCTGACCTGCCGGGTACACGATGAATGCAACGGCTCCGACGTCTTCGGCTCCGACATCTGCACCTGCCGCCCCTACCTGATCCACGGGATCGAGGAGAGCGTGCGCCAGGCGCAGGACGGCGGCGTCGGCCTCGTCGTCTACAACCGCAAGGAAGGCCGGGCGCTGGGCGAGGTGACCAAATTCCTCGTCTACAACGCGCGCAAGCGGCAGGAGGGCGGCGACCAGGCGGCGACCTATTTCGAGCGCACCGAATGCGTCGCCGGCGTGCAGGATGCCCGCTTCCAGCAGCTGATGCCGGACGTGCTGCACTGGCTGGGCATCACGAAGATCCACCGGCTGATCTCGATGTCCAACATGAAGCACGACGCCATGGTCGAGCAGGGGATCGAGGTCGGCGAGCGCGTGCCGATCTCCGCCAACCGCATCCCGCCTGATGCGAGCGTCGAGATGGAAGCGAAGAAGGCCGCCGGCTACTACGCGCCGGAGACGCCGAGCGCTGAGGACCTCAAGCGGACCATCGGCCGCGCCTTGGACAAGATGTGATGCCCGATCGCGCCTCGCCCGCCGCCGCGCTGCTGACGCCGGAGGCGGTGCGGGAGCGGTCGCACGAGCTCTACGCCCTCGGCCTCGACAACCGCCTTCAGCACTGGGTGGTGCAGCCGGAGGCGATGGCCGCGACCGCCGACCTGGTGGCGGAGGTGGTGCGGCAGAACTACCCCGACCTGCAGGTACCCTTCCACGCCCGGTGGCGGCATTTCCTGCCAGACGGCGCGCCGATTCTTGCGCGCATGGCCGGGCGCATCGGCGACGATCCGGCGACCTTGCTGCGGGCGCAGCTCGACCTCACCATCGTCTCCGTGCTGCTCGACGCCGGGGCGGGCATGGCCTGGCGCTACCGCGACGCCACGACCGGCAAGGACTACGCCCGCTCCGAGGGCCTGGCGATGGCCAGCCTCGCGCTGTTCGCCTCGGGCGCCTTCGCCGATGACGAGCAATCGCCCCGCGTCGATGCCGCGCGGCTGCGGGCGATGACGGCCGTGGAATTGGGCGCCGGTCTCCAGGTCACGCCGGAAAACCCCCTCGCTGGCCTCGAAGGCCGCGCCGCGCTGCTGCGCCGGCTGGGCGAGACGCTGGCCGCCGCCCCCGGCATCTTCGCCCGCGTCCACACGCCGCGACCGAGCGGCCTGGTCGATGGCCTGGTCGAGCAGCTGGAGGACGACGCCCTCCCCGCCCGCACCATCCTGCTCGCCCTGCTGCGCCATCTCGGCCCGATCTGGCCGGGGCGGGAGAGCCTGGAGGGCGTCAATCTCGGCGATTGCTGGCGCCACCCCGGCATCCGCCGGGCGGATGAGACCGCCGGGCTGATCCCCTTCCACAAGCTGTCGCAATGGCTCGCCTATTCGCTGATCGAGCCGCTGGAAGCCGCCGGCGTCCCGGTGACCGACGTCGATGCCCTCACCGGCCTGCCGGAATACCGCAATGGCGGCCTCTTCCTCGACATGGGCGTCATCCGCCCGCGCGATCCCGCAGTGCTCGAGACCGAGCACGCGCCGAGCGACCTGCTGATCGTCGAATGGCGGGCGCTGACGGTGGCGCTGCTGGATGCGATCGCGCCGATGGTCCGCGCACGGCTCGGCGTCTCCGCAGCGGATTTCCCCCTCGCCCGCGTGCTGGAAGGCGGCACCTGGTGGGCCGGAAGGCGCCTCGCCGGCGAACGCCGCGCCGATGGCGGGCCGCCGCTACGCGTCGCCAGCGACGGCACGGTGTTCTGACGCCTCCTCCCGCAGCACCGCCAGCGCCGCCAGCCGCGGCGCGGCGAAATCGAGAAAGGCGCGCACACGTGGCGGCAGCAGCCGGGCCGAGGGAAAGACCAGCGAGACCGGCAGCGCCGGTGTCTCCCAGTCGCGTAACAGCCGCACCAGGGCGCCGCTCTCCAGCTCCTCCGCCATCTGGTAGGACAGCGTGCTGAGGATGCCGTGGCCGGCGACGGCGGCGGCCACCGCTGCCCGTGCCTCGTTCACCGCAAAGCGCGGCGCCACGCGTTGCGTGACCTCGCCGCCCGCGGGGGCGACGAAGCGCCATTCCGGTGGCGTCGCCCGGCTGTGGAAGACGACGATGTCGTGCGCCGCCAATTCCGCGGGCGTCGCCGGCGTGCCGCGCGCCGCCAGATAATCCGGGCTGGCCGCCACCAGCCGCCGCACCACGCCGACGCGCCGCGCCACCAGGCCGCTTTCGCCCAACCGGCCGATGCGCAGCGCGACGTCGATCGCCTCCTCCAGCAGGTCGGTGTTGTGGTCGGAGAGCAGCAACTCGGCCGTGACCTGCGGCTGCGCCCCGAGGAAGGCGGTGACCACCGGCGCCACGTGCAGCCGGCCGAAGACCAGCGGCGCCGCGACGCGCAGCCGGCCGCGCGGTGCCTTGCCCTCGCCCGCCGCCTCGGCCATCGCATCGGCGTAGTCCGCCAGCAGCCGACGCGCATGCTCGGCCAGCCGGCGCCCCGCCTCGGTCGGCGCCAAATGGCGGGTGCTGCGCTCCAGCAGGCGCACGCCCAGCCGCTCCTCCAGCGCCGCGACCATGCGGGTCATCGCCGGCGGTGAATGGCCGAACTTGCGGCCGGCCGCGGCCAGGCTGCCGGCCTCCACCGCCGCGACGAAGAGCCGCAACTCGTCCAGCCGGTCCATTATTCCACCTGACGCAATGGCGCCTTGCGATCAGAGCGTATTCTTCGTTGGCAGCGCAACGCCCATTCTCCGGGCACGCCGGACGCACCGGCAGGAGACAGGCCCATGAACCGCAGACATCTGTTCGGCGCGGCAGCCGCGATCCCCGCCGCCCTGGCGTTGCCGGCCGCGACCGCCTTCGCCGCGCCCACCGCCAACCCCATGCGCTACCGCACGGTGGCAGTGGATGGCTTGGACATCTTCTATCGTGAGGCCGGACCGGCCGACGCGCCGGTGCTGCTGCTGCTGCACGGCTACCCGACCAGCTCGCACATGTTCCGCGACCTGATCCCCCGCCTGGCGCAGCGCTGGCGCGTGGTGGCGCCGGACCTGCCGGGCTTCGGCTTCTCCTCCAGCCCGGACCGCGCACAGTTTGGCTACACCTTCGACCGGCTGGCGCGGGTGATCGACGGCTTCACGCAGGCGGTGAACCTGCGGCGCTACGCCATCTACGTCTTCGACTACGGCGCGCCGGTCGGCTGGCGCCTGGCGACGGCGCGCCCCGAGCGGGTGAC
>JBMOJU010000371.1:0-4955 GCA_049315625.1 Paracraurococcus sp. | reverse complement strand
GTCACGCGATTCCATCAGCGCCCGCCAATAGGGATGCAGGAAGGCGCTGGTGAGGAATTGCCGCAGCACGGTGCGGGCGAAGTCGCCATTCGGCAGCTCGGCGATCAGCCAGTTGCGGTAGTCCGGCGCGTCGCGCAGGTAGGCCAGGTCGTCCTCGGTCCGGCCCTTCCCCTCGACCTCGGCGGCGTAGGCATAGAGCGGGCGTGCCTGGCCGATCAGGTCCAGCGCGGCATTGGCCAGCGCCAGTTCCTCCTCCAGCATCGGCGCCTGGCCGGTCCATTCGGAGAGCCGGTGGCCGAGCACCAGCGTGGTGTCCGCCAGCACCAGCGTATGGGCCAGCAGCGGCGGCGCGTCCCGCGCGACGAGGATGCTGGTCATCTCACATATGCCCCACCTCGTCCGGCACCTCGTAGAAGGTCGGGTGGCGGTAGGGCTTGCTGGCGGTGGGCTCGAACAGGCTGTCGCGGTCGGCCGGGTCGCTGGCGCTGATGGCGCCCGAGGGCACCACCCAGATCGACAGCCCCTCCCCGCGCCGCGTGTAGGTGTCGCGCGCCGCGAGCAGCGCCATGGCGGCGTCCGCCGCATGCACGCTGCCCACGTGGCGGTGCGACAGGCCGGCGCGGGCGCGGATGAAGACCTCCCAGATCGGCATGGCGGCTTCGGTCATCGCGCTCACTCCGCCGCCAGCTTCTGCGCAGCCGCGCGCGCCCGGCGCTTCGCCGCATGGGCGAGGGCCGCTTCCCGCACCCAGGCGCCGCCCGCATGCGCTTCCCGCCGCGTCCGCAGCCGCTGGCGGTTGCACGGCCCGTTGCCGGCCAGCACCGCCTTGAACTCCGCCCAGTCGATCGCGCCGTACTGCCAGTGCCCCGTCGCTTCGTCGAGGCGCAGCGCCGGGTCGGGGAAGCGCAGCCCGAGGAAATGCCCCTGCGGCACGGTGGCATCGACGAATTGCTGGCGCAGCGCGTCGTTGGTGAAGCGCTTGATCTTCCAGCGCATGGAGGTGTCGGTATGCGCCGATTCCCCGTCCGGCGGGCCGAACATCATCAGGCTCGGCCACCACCAGCGCTCCAGCGCCTCCTGCGCCATCGCCTTCTGCGCGTCCGTGCCGCGCGCCAAGGTCAGCATGATCTCGTAGCCCTGGCGCTGGTGGAAGCTCTCCTCCTTGCAGACGCGGATCATGGCCCGGGCATAGGGGCCGTAGGAGGTCCGGCAGAGCGGGATCTGGTTCATGATCGCCGCGCCATCCACCAGCCAGCCGATGGCGCCGACATCGGCCCAGGACAGCGTCGGGTAATTGAAGATGGAGCTGTACTTGGCCTTGCCGGACAGGAGCTGCCCGTACAGTTCCTCCCGGCTCACCCCCAGGGTCTCGGCGGCGGCGTACAGATAGAGCCCATGCCCGCCCTCATCCTGCACCTTGGCCAGCAGCGCCGCCTTGCGCCGCAGGCTGGGCGCGCGGGTGATCCAATTGCCCTCGGGCTGCATGCCGATGATCTCGGAATGCGCGTGCTGGCTGATCTGGCGGATCAGGGTCCGCCGATAGGCCTCCGGCATCCAGTCGTTCGGCTCGATCTTGTCCTCGGCGGCGACGCGCGCCTCGAACCGCGCGTTGGCAGCTGCGTCTTCCGGCGCCACGACGGGGGCGGCGGCGTCCTTCTGGTTCAGGGCCTGGGTGTACATCGGCCGCGTCCTCCCGGGATGCGAGGCGACGAATATGTCACAATCTTTCGGTCTGATCAAGAAATTCTGTAACGCGTCAGACGTCGCCGAAGCGCCCGGCCAGGTCGGCCGGTGGCAATGGGCCGGCCTCCGCCCGCCCTTCCGCATCCAGCCAGGCCTCGGCGGCGGGGACCAGGCGGCGGTAGAGGCCTGCCGCCAGCGCGCGCGCCTCCCCGCCCGGCCAGTCCGCCGGTAGCAACGCGCTGGGCAGCCCCGGGTCGCGCAACGCCAGGCGGCGGTATTCATGCACCAGCAGCAGGCGCAGCGGCAGCGCCTCCGCCGCCGGGATGTCGGCGTCCGCGAGCGGGCCGGAGAGCGCGGCGAAGCGGCGATAGCCGGCAGCGACCTCCGCCAGCGCCGGCCAGGCGCGGGCGGCCAGCGCCACGGCCTCCGCCGCGCTGCGCGGCGTGGCCAGCAGCGCGGGCGCCGCGGCGGGCAGATCCGCCGGCGCGCCATCGGTGCCGATCAGCCAGCCCTCCAGCGGCACGAAGCCGCGCGGCGCCAGCGCCTCGGCCAGCGCCGGGTCGGCCGCCGGCACCACCCGGAAGGCGCCGTCCCAGGGCGGCAGCCCGGCCCGCGGCGGGGCGTAGATGCGGCGCGACGCGGCGGCGAAGCTCGCCGCCCCGCGCGGGCCGAGGCGGTAGAAGGAGAGGCGGCCCTGCCGGGTGCGAACCAGCCAACCCTCCTCCGCCAGCCGCGACATGGCGGTGCGGACCTGGCCCGGGTTGCAGCCGAAGCGGTCGAGGATGGCCTGCAGCGTCCCGAGCCAGAGCGACCCGCCGCGCGGCACCACGGCATCACCCCAGATGGTGATGATGAGGGAGGCGATGCGCGGCGGCCGGTCCAGGCGGTGCAGGGTGGCGGCCAGCGGCGTCATCGGCGCGGAGTGTGGCGGGGGCGGGGTGGGTTGGGAAGGTGGGCTTGACGCCGCGCCGCGGCCGCCCGCCACTCTGGCGCGAACCTTCTCGGCGGAGCGTGCGCTTCCTTGGCATCCAGCATGGACATCACCGGCCACGCCGCTTTCCTGGAAGAGCTGGAACTGCGCCGCATCCGCCCGGCCGAGTCGGCCGCGGCCGCGGGCCTCGCGCCGCGCGGCTACCTGCTCGGCCAGGGCAACCCGGCGCTGGAGGTGCTGGTGCTGGACCAGGACGGGCCGCCGCGCCCGCCGGCGCTGCGGCAGGCCTGGAAGGACCGGCAGAAGGGCCGCGCCGCACCGCTGCTGGCGGTGGCGCTGGCCGGCGACCGCGCCTGGGTCTGCGGCCCGGCCGGCGACATGCCGCGCATCTTTCCGATGGAGGCGGCGCAGGCCGAGCGCATGTGCCGCCGCGCGCTGGAGGAGCCGGACCGCAACGCCGCGCTGCGCTACCTGCAGGATGCTCTGCCGGCGACCCAGACCGACACCGCCCTGCCCGGCTTCCGCAACGAGGGGCTGCTGACCGACCACGTGCTGCGGCACCACGAGCAGGCGCCGGAGTTCGACGCGGCGCTGCGGCTGGGCCGGGCGGCGCTTGCCGGGCCGCAGGATGCGGCTCTGCTGCGGGCGCTGGGCTTCGGGGTGGAGCGGCTGGATGCGGTTACCAGCGTGCTCCGCGCCGGCGACCAGAAGCGCGCCGTCGCCGTGCTGCTGCATGCCGATGAGCTGGAGGAAGCGCCGGCCGAGCGGTTCCAGCGCGCCTCCCCCATCGCCTGGGCGCTGGACCGCGCGGACAAGGAAAGCCTGCCCTGGGTGGTGACGGTGCAGCGCGACCGGGTGCGGCTGTATCCGCGCGAATTGGGCGTCGGCGTCGGCCGGCGCGGCCGGACGGAGACCTGGATCGAGGTCCGCACCGACCTGGTGCGGGAGGATCAGGCGGCGCTGCTGGGCCTGGTGTTCTCGGCGGAGGCGCTGCGCCAGGGCGGCACGGTGGAACGCCTGCTGGCCGACAGCAAGCGCTTCGCGGCGGCGCTGGCCGACCGGCTGCGCGACCGGATCTACGACCGCGTGGTGCCGCTGCTGGCCAACGGCATCGCCCGGGCGCGCGGGCTGGCGGCGCCCACGGCCGACGATTTGCGGCTGACCTACGGCATGGCGCTCACCGTGCTGTTCCGCCTGCTGTTCATCGCCTACGCCGAGGACCGCGACCTGCTGCCCTATGCGGCGAACGAGAGCTACCGCCACCGCGCGCTGAAGACCAAGGCGCGCGAGATGCACGAGAAGGCCGCGATGCCGGCCGGCGCCGGCACCGGGCTGTGGCAGGAGGTCGCGCTGCTGTTCGACGCGGTGCGGGAGGGCAACGCCGCCTGGGGCGTGCCGCCCTATGGCGGCCGGCTGTTCGAGTCGGACCCGGCGATCTCCCCGGCCGGCGCGGCGCTGGCGGGGATCGCGCTGCCCGACGCGGTCTTCGCGCCGGCGCTGCGCGCCCTGCTGCTGGACGAGACCCGCGACCTGGCCGCCCCGAGCGCCGGACCGGTCGATTTCCGCAGCCTGCGGGTGCGCGAATTCGGCACGATCTACGAGGGCCTGCTGGAATCCGAGTTGGCCGTGGCCGACGTGGACCTGGCGCTGCGGCGGCAGGGGAAGGAGGAGGTCTATGTCCCGGCGAAGCCGCCGGAGCCTGTCGCCGTGCCGGCGGGCGGGACCTACCTGCACAACCGCTCGGGCGCGCGCAAATCCTCCGGCAGCTACTTCACGCCGGGCTTCGCGGTGGACCATCTGCTGGACGCGGCGCTGGCCCCGGCCCTGGCGCGCCACGCCGCGCGGCTGGCGGCGCTGGACGACACGGCGGCGGCGGAGGCGTTCTTCGACCTGCGCATCGCCGACATCGCCATGGGCAGCGGGCATTTCCTGGTCGCGGCGATGGACCGGGTGGAGCAGACGCTGTCCGCCCTGCTGGTGCAGCGGCCGCTGCCGGGGGTGGAGGCTGAATTGGCGGCACTGCGCGAGGGCGCGACGCGGGCACTCGGCGCGCTGGCGGAGACGGTGCGGATCGACCGCGACCAATTGCTGCGGCGGCAGATCGCGCTGCGCTGCCTCTACGGCGTTGACCTGAACCCGCTGGCGGTGGATTTGGCGCGGCTGTCGCTGTGGGTGCACAGCTTCGTCCCCGGCTTGCCGCTGGCGCTGCTGGACGACCACCTGGTGCAGGGCAACGCGCTGGTCGGCGTGGCGACCGTGCGGCAGTTGGAGGAACGCTTCGCCGCCTCCGGCATGGCGCTGTTCCCGGTGGATGCGAAGAGCCTGCTGGGCGCGGCGGAGG
>JBMOJU010000370.1:0-4957 GCA_049315625.1 Paracraurococcus sp. | reverse complement strand
ACCACGACCAAGCTGTCGGAGCTGGCGAAGTGGCATCTGCCGGGGCCGTTGCGGCAGGTGACTACGCGGGCCGGCCGGCCGCTGTTCGTCGGGCGGGCGGCGACGCTGGCGTGCCATGTGGAGGCGCCGGGCCGCGCGCGGCTCTGGGCACTGGATGCCGACGGGCGGCTGGCTTTCGAATGCGTGGCGGAGGGTGGAGCATGAGTGGCGGGCAGGCGGGCACCGAGCCGCAAGACCACCCCGCCCCTCGCGGCCCCCTCTCCGGCGTCAAGATCCTCGATCTCACCGCCGTCGTCGTCGGCCCTTCCTGCACCCTGACGCTCGCCGAGCAGGGCGCCGACGTCATCAAGCTGGAATCCCCGGAAGGGGACCTGCTGCGCAAGCTCGGCGGCCCGGCGCCCTCGCCCGACATGTCGCCCAAATTCATCCACTTCAACCGCGGCAAACGCAGCATCGCCGTCGACCTGAAGACCGCGGCGGGAATGGCCGTCCTCGCCCGGCTTGCCGAACAGGCCGACGTCCTCGTCACCAACATGCGCGGCGGCGCGCTCAAGCGCCTCGGCATCACCTGGGAAGCGCTGCGGCCGCGCAACCCGCGCCTGGTCTTCTGCGTCATTGCCGGCTTCGGCAGCCGGGGGCGCCACCACGACAGCCCAGCCTACGATACCATCATCCAGGGCATGTCGGGCTTTGCCGCCGCGCTCGGCCGCGTTACCGGGGAGCCGCGCTACGCCCCGTTCGTCCTGTGTGACCACATCACCGGCATCATCGCGTCCCAGGCCATCACCGCGGCGCTGTTCTCGCGGGAGAGGACGGGCGAGGGCCAGGCGGTGGAGGTGCCGATGTACGAGAGCATGGCGCATTTCGTCCTGACCGAGCACATGTTCAAACGCACCTTCGATCCCGCCGGCGCCACCGGCGACCCGCGGGTGATGAACCCGGACGCCAAGCCGATCCCGACGCAGGATGGCTACATCGCCGTCTCCGCCAATACCGATGCCCAGGCCTTCGCCTTCTTCGACGCCATCGGCCGGCCGGAGCTGCGCGACGACCCGCGCTTCAACTCGGTGGTCGCGCGCTTCCGCAACGTCGATGCCTACTTCACCCTGCGCGCGGAGGCGCTGCGGCAGCGCCCGACCGCCGAATGGGCCAGGGAATTCCGCAAGCGGGACATCCCCGCCATGCCCTACGCCACCATCGAGGGCCTGCTGGACGACCCGCATCTCTGGGAAACCGGGCTGCTGCGCCGCGAAACCCACCCGACCGAGGGCGCGATGACCGGCCTCGGCCGCCCCGTCACCTTCTCCGCCGCCGGCCCGGACGAGATCCGCCTCGCGCCGCGGCTTTCGGCCGATGCGCGCGGCGTGCTGGCGGAAGCGGGCTACACAAACGCCGAGATCGATCAGCTGCTCGGTGGCGCCGTAGTTGCGCCGTCGGCCTGAGCGAGCGCGACGATCCCCGCCGCATTGGTCGCAAGCCCGGCCAATTGCCGGTCCGGCCGCACCAGTGCGGCGACGGCGCCGAGGCCCACCAGCCACGGCAGCAGCGCCGGATCGGCCACCGCCAGGATGCCGGGCGGCGCCGCCACCCCTGGCCGCAGCAGCAGGGCGAAGCGGTGGCCGATGCGGTCGTCCAGCCGCGTGCCATCCGCCAGCACCGGCTGCGGCACAGGCCGGCCGAGCGGCGCGGCGAAACCGCCCAGCGCCGGCGCCAGGCTGGCCATGCGGATCGGTTCCTCCCCCGGATCCTCCCGCCCCAGTGCGGCCGCCATGGCGCGGGTGTTGATCAGCCCGCCCAGCCGCACCGCGAGTTCGATATAGGCCCGCGCATGCGGCGCGCGCTCCGCCTGGTAGGTCTCCAGCAGCGCCTCCGGCGCCGCGCCGCGCACCACCCGCGCCAGCTTCCAGGCCAGGTTGGACGCGTCGCGGATGCCGGCGCACATGCCCTGGCCGAGGAAGGGCGGCGTCAGGTGTGCCGCATCGCCGGCGATCAGCAGCCGTCCGTCACGCCAGCGCCGCGCCACGGCGGAGCGGAAGGTGTAGACCGCGGCGCGTTCAAGCACCGCGTCCTCCGGCCCCAGCCAGCGCGCCAGCAGCGGCCAGACCGCGGTCTCCGCCAGCCGGTCGCCGGGGGCCTCGCCCGGGTGCAACGTGATCTCGAAGCGCCGCCGCTCGCCGACGCCGCGCACATAGGTGGCGGGCCGCGCCGGGTCGCAATGCTGCACGGTATGCGCGCCGAGCGCCGGCACCGGCCGCCGCAGGATCACGTCCACCACCAGCCAGCGCTCGTCGAAGCCGAGATCCTCCATCCCGCCGCCGATGATGCCGCGGGTGAAGGAGCGCGCGCCGTCGCAGCCGATGACGAAGCCGGCGCGGCGGGTGCCGCCGGCAACGCCCAGCGACACCCCCGCCGCATCCTGCGCCAGCGCCGTCACCTCCGTGCCGGTCTCGATCGTCACGCCCGGCCGCGTCGCCAGCGCGGCGCGCAGCACCGCTTCGAGGTCGGGCTGGTGGAAGCGGTAGGAGGTGTGCCAGCCCTGTGGCCCGACCGCCATCGGCCGCGACCAGTCCATCAGCAGCCGGCCATCGGCAGCGCGGAAATGCGTGCCGGGGGAGACATGCGTGTGCGGCAGCACAGCCGCCGCCACGCCGGCCGCCTGGAAGATCCGCATCACCTCGTCGTCGAAATGCACGGCGCGCGGCAGGTGGTAGGCCGCCGGCTCGCGGTCCAGCACCCGCACCGTCAGCCCCTGGCCGGCCAGCAGCAGCGCCAGCGTGGCGCCGACCGGGCCGAAGCCGATGACGGCGACGTCGGTCATTCCGGGGTGATCCCGGCGGCGGCGGCCACCTGCTTCCATTGCGGCACCTCCTGCCGCAGCCGTACCGTCAGCGCGTCCGGCCCATCCAGCAGCACGGTGGCGCCGAGGCCGGTCATGCGCCGCATCAGCGCGCTGTCCGGCGCGCGCAGCGCCGCCAGCTCGCGCATCAGGGTCGGCACCGCCGCGGCCGGCGTGGCGCGGCCGCCGAGCAGGGCGAACCAGAAGGGCACGGCGAAGCCCGGCACCGCCTCCCCGATCGAGGGCACATTCGGCAGCGCCGGGCTGCGCGCCGCGGTGGTGACCGCCAGCGGGCGCATCCTGCCCTCCTGCAACTGCCCCGCGGGGATCGAAGGATCGCCGATCCAGAGGTCGATGTCGCCCGACAGCAGCGCGGTCAGCGACTGCGTCACGCCGCGATAGGGCACATGCAGCAGCTCGACGCCTGCGCGGTTCATCAGCAGCGCCATGGACAGGTGCGTGGAGCTGCCGATGCCGGCCGAGCCGACGCTGATCCTGCCCGGCGCGGCCTTCGCCGCCGCCAGCAGCCCGGCGAAATCGGCGAAGCGCGCCTCGGCGCGGGCTGCCAGCAGCAGCGAACTTTCCGAGATCAGCGTCACCGGCACCAGATCGACGAAGGGATCGAAGCCGGGATCCTTCATGATCGCCGGCAGGGTGGCGAAGCTGGTGGTGGTGACCAGGAAGGTGTGGCCGTCCGTCTCGCGGGCGACGAATTGCGTCCCGACCGCGCTGCCGGCGCCGGGCTTCGATTCGATCAGCACCGGCTGGCCGAGGCGCTGTGACAGGTGCTCGGCAATGATGCGGGCGGGGATCTCCTGCGGGCCGCCCGGGGCGAAGGGGCTGATGAAGCGAATCGGCCGGTTGGGCCAGGCGGGCTGCGCCAGGGCGGGCAGTGCCAGGGTGGTGCCCAGCAGGGCGCGCCGTCCGATCCGGACCATGTCTTTCCTCCGCGTCGCGGAAGGCATACAGCGGGGCACGCGCATCCCCAAGGGAGGCTTCATGGCCGGCATCGCCCTCACGCCCATCGGCCATATCGAAACGCCCTGGGCCACCCCCGCCGATTGCCCGCGCAACGGCCGCCAGCCCGACCCGCCGCCGGAATGCCGCGCGGTGGTGGCGCCGGAATACCAGGACGGGCTGCTGGGGCTGGAGGGATTCAGCCACCTGATCCTGCTCTACTGGATGGATCGGGCGCCGCCGCCGGCGCTGGTCTTCACCCCGCCCTTCGACGGCACCCCGCGCGGCGTCTTTGCCACCCGCGCGCCGTTCCGGCCGAACCCGGTGGCACTTTCCGTGGTGCGCTTCCACGGCTTCGCCGCGCCGGGCGTGCTGCGCGTGACCAACCTCGACTGCGCCAGCTTCACGCCGCTGCTCGACATCAAGCCCTATTTGCCGACAACGGATGCCGAGCTGGGCGCTAGCATGGGCTGGCTGGCGCCGCACGCGACCCCGCGCGCGGGGTGAAACGGCGCTTGGCCAAGGCGCTATGAACGCATGCCGCCACTTCGTACCATCGTCTTGCACCTCGCCACCGGCTTCGGCATCGCCGCAATCTTCGTCGCGGCGATGCTGCTGGCCGATCCGGGCGGAATCGGCCGCCTGTTGCGCGCCGGCGGGGCGATGCCGGTCGGGCTGCTCTGGCTGTTCACCGGCGCGACCTTCGGCGTGGCGTGCTCCGCAACCGGCCCAGTCAGGCGCCCTCGCAGCCCTTCGCCCTGAGCGCCGCGGCAACCCAGTCGCGCTCCCAGGTGCCGGCATCGATCGCCGCCTGCGCCGCCTGCTCCTTCGCCTGGTGCGCCTCGGCCGCGACGATGGTGGCCGCGGCATCGGCCTGCGGGATAACCACCACGCCATCCTCATCCGCCATCACCAGGTCGCCCGGCATCACCACCTGGCCGCCGCAGGCGATCGGGCAGCCGATCTCGCCCGGCCCGTCCTTGTAGGGGCCGGAGGGTGTTATGCCGCGCGCCCAGACGCCGATCTCCATCTCGCCCAGCATCGCCGCGTCGCGGATGGCGCCGTCCACCACCACGGCGGCGATGCCGCGCCGCGCCGCCCAGCCGAGCATGAGCTCGCCGGTGGTGGCGATGCCGAGGTCGCCGCCGGCATCCACCACGATGA
>JBMOJU010000369.1:0-4978 GCA_049315625.1 Paracraurococcus sp. | reverse complement strand
CGGCGCATCGCGGCCGGCAATGCGCAGCAGCTCTGGCGCGCCCGCGGCCTGCTGCACCCGCGGCATGGCGGGATCGCGCTGGCCTTCGCCTCCGGCAAGGCGCTGCGGGTACTGATGCCCTTCCTGCTGCTGGTCGCAGCACTCGGCACGCTGGCCCTGGCGCCCGCCTCAGGTTTCTTCCTTATCCTCGCAATTTGCGAGGCGTTCGGCGTGCTGCTCGCCGCGCTCGGCTGGCTGCTCGGCCCGCGGGCGCCAAAACCCCTGGCAATCCTCAATTATCTGGTCACCGGCCACCTCGCCAGCGCGATCGGCGTGGCACGCTACCTGCTGTTCCGTCCCCGACAGCCCTGGCGGCGCGCGGCGGATACCGCGCCGGCCTGAGGGCGGCCCGCGCAGGCGGTCCGCCCCCCGGCCACCGGGGCGATGGATGGAGCGCCCGCATGACCGAGACCCTGCACCTGCCGCCGCATGTCGCCGTCGCCAAGCGGGTCTTCGACATCCTCGTCGCGCTGCTCGGCCTGGCGCTGACCCTGCCGCTCTGGCCGCTGATCGCGCTGGCCATCCGGCTCGACAGCCCCGGACCCGTGCTCTACCGGCAGATGCGCATCGGCCGGATGCTGCCGGACCGGACCGAGATCTTCATGATGATGAAGTTCCGCAGCATGCGCACCGATGCCGAGAAGGCCGGGGCGGTCTGGGCGCAGAAGCGCGACCCGCGGATCACCCGGGTCGGCCTGTTCCTGCGCAAGACCCGGCTGGACGAGCTGCCGCAGCTGATCAACGTGCTGGCCGGGGATATGGCGATCATCGGCCCGCGGCCGGAACGGCCCGGTTTCTACCAGGCGCTGGAACGCTCGATCCCCTTCTTCGCCGACCGCACGGCGGGCATCCGCCCGGGCATCACCGGCCTGGCGCAGGTGAACCAGGGCTACGACACCTCGATCGACGACGTCCGCAGCAAGGCGGCCTTCGACCATGCCTATGCCCTGGCGCTGCGCGACCTGCGGGCCTGGTTCGTGATGGATACGTCATTGGCGTTGCGAACCTTGACCGTGATGGTCACCGGTCGTGGACAATAGACAAAGCAACGAGACTTCGCTGTTCTAGGAATCACTCATTTTTTAGTGATTTTGAACAGCGCCGTATCATCCGATTATAGTTACGCAAGGCCGGCACATTCGCCCGCCCGATGCCCTGCGGAACCCGCCCGATGCGTCTGCGTGCGCGACTGCTGCTGTTGATCGGCGCCGCCCTGCTGCCCGCCGTGGCCGTGCAGCTCCACCACGAGACCGAGGCCCGGCTGCTGCGCGAGGCGGATGACCGATCCGACGTGCTCCGCCTGGCCCGCCTGGTCGGCGCCGACCTCGAAAGCGTGATCGAAGGCGCGCAGCAATTCCTCGCCGCCACCGCCAGCCTCTACGCCGCCACCGGGGCCGACAGCACCGCCTGCGGCCGGGTGCTGGGTCACCTGAGCGAGCACACGGCGCGCTACACGTCCCTCGCGGTGGTCGATGCCGCCGGGCGCATCACCTGCGCCGCCGATCCGCGCTCGGTCGGCCACAGCACCGCCCACCGCGCCTGGTTCCAGCCCCTGGCGGAGGGCGAGACCTTCTCGATCGGAACCTTCGCCATCGGCAGCTTCACCGGCAAGCCGAGCCTGCACATCGCCCACGCCCTGCGGGCGGAGCGCGATGGCCGCGACGGCGCCGTGGTCGCGGCGCTCGACCTGGCCTGGCTGGGCCAGCGGCTGGCCGAGGTGCCGCTGCCGCCGGGCGGCGCGGTGATGGTGACGGACCGCGAGGGGACCTTCCTCGGCCGTTGGCCGGAACCGGAGCGCTTCGTCGGCCGAGGTGGGCCACCCTCCCTGATGCAGGCCCTGCAGGCGGGGGATTTCGGGGTGAACCGGGCGACCGGCATCGATGGCATCCACCGCAACTATGTGCTGCAGCCGTTCAGCACACGGCATGCGGGGCTGTATGTCGGGATCGGGCTGGACATCGCGCCGACCGAAACCGCGCTCGCCTCCGCCAACCGGCGGGCGATGCTGCTCATCGCCGGTGGCGCGCTGGCGGCGCTGCTGCTGGGCCTGTTCGTCGCCCGGCGCTTCATGGAACGGCCGGTCGAGCTGCTGGTGGCGGCGATGGAACGCTGGCGGGAGGGCGAGTCGGGCATCCGGCTGGGCGACGATACCCGCCTGGGGCGCCCGGGCGGCCAGAGCGAGTTCCTCCGCATCGCCGCCGCCTTCGACGAGGCGGCCGAGGCGGTGGAGACGCGTGAGATCGCGCTGCGGGAAAGCGACGCCCGCTTCCACCAGATCGCCGAGGCGGTGGACGACGTGCTGCTGGTGGTCGAGCCGGAACGGCAGCGGGTGGTCTATGTCAGCCCGGCCTATCAGCGACTGGTCGGCCGCCCCGCCCCGACCTATGCGGCCGTGGCGGAGATCATCCATCCGGACGACTGGCCGCGCCTTGCCCCGCTGCTGCGGCTGCCGGCCAGCCAGGCATTGGACACGGAATACCGCATCCGCCGGCCGGACGGCAGCGAACGCCGGGTGCGGCACCGGCGCTTCCCGGTCGCCGGCTCGGCCACCGGCCGGGTCGTCGCCGTGCTCAGCGACGTGACCGAGGAAAGGGCCGCCGCCGAGCGGCAGATCATGCTGGCGCGGGAGGTCGACCACCGCGCCAAGAACATCCTGGCCGTGGTGCAGTCCATCCTGCGGCTGAGCCGGGCGGACAGCCCGCGCGCCTTCGCCACCGCAGTGGAAGGGCGCGTCGCCGCGCTGGCCCGGGCGCACCAGCTCCTCGCCCAGAGCCGCTGGGTGGGCGTCGACCTGGTGACGCTGCTGCGCGAGGAATGCGCGCCCTACACCACCGGCAGCCGCGCCCGCAGCACCGCCGAGCGCTGCGTGCTCGCGGGCCCGCCGCTGCAATTGGGGCCGGAGGCGGTGCAATCGGTCGCCATGGTGGTGCATGAGCTGGCGACGAATTCGGCCAAGCACGGCGCCCTGTCCGTGCCGGCGGGTGGCATCCGGATCAGCTGGGAATTCGCCCCGCGAAGGGAGGCCGGCCCCGACTGGTTCCTGTTGCAGTGGGTCGAGGTCGGCGGGCCGCCGATCCGCGCCGTGCCGGAGCAGCAGGGTTTCGGCTCCCGCGTCGTGGCGGCGACGGTGGAGCGGCAATTGGCCGGCGAGGTCCGCTACGAGTGGGCGGAGGCCGGGCTGCGATGCCATATCGCCATCCCGGCCGAGAAGATCCAGCCGCCCCATCCGGCCGGGCTGGAGCCGGTGGACTGGCCGGCGCCGCAGCCCGCACCGTCCGAGGCGCCGATGCCGCAGCCCGAGGCGGTGGGGTGACCGGCGAACCTCCATCCGCCCGATCTCACGCAGAGATTTCCCGCTTGAATTGAACACTGTTTTCTAGGTAGGTTTTCCCAGAACGTTATCGCCGCCCGCCGGCACCTTCCTGGAGCCGGCACCTGCCTGGGAAGGACACGCGCCATGCTTCCGCTGATTCCCCTGATATCGCTGGCGAGCAGCCTGGTGCCCGAGATCATCGGGCTGTTCGGCGGCCACCGCGCCGGCGAGGTGGCCGGCAAGGTCGCCGAGGTGGTCCAGGCGGTGACCGCCACCAGCAACCCGGAGGAGGCCGCCAAGGTGTTGGCGGCCGACCCGGCCAAGCAGACCGAGCTGACGGCGCGGATCGAGGCTATCAAGAAGGAGTATCTCGAACTCCAGCTCAAGGACCGCGAGGCCGAGCGGCAGGCGCTGCTCGCCGGGCTGCGGGCCGACATGGAGGATCGCAGCCGGGCCAGCAACATGATGATCGGCGCTCTCGGCACCGAGGGCTGGACGGCCAAGACCGTGGCGCTCGGCCCGCCGGTGATCTCGGCGATCGTCATGATCGGCTTCTTCGTCTTCGTCATCTGGCTGGTGCGCGACCCGCCGGTGGGCGCCGACCCGACCGCGCTGACCCTGCTGAACGTCGTCGTCGGCTCGCTGGTCGCCGGCTTCACCGCGGTGATCAATTTCTGGCTCGGCTCCAGCCAGGGCTCGCGCGACAAGGACAAGACGGTGGTCGCGCTGCAGCAGGCACAGGCGGCGCAGGCGACGGAGACGGTGCGGCAGGTGCAGGCCGCCGCGAACCAGGCGATCGCCACCAGCACCGCGGCGACGGCGACCGCGACAGCGGCCGCCGCCGCACCGGCCGCCGCGGCGGCGCGCGCCGCCGCCCCGCTGCCCGGTGCGCCGGGGAATTTCGACCTTTGCCTGAAATTCGTGCTCGCCAGGGAGGGCGGCTTCTCCGACGACCCGGACGACAATGGCGGCGCGACCAAGATGGGGATCACCGCCAAGACCCTGGCCATGGCCCGCGGCCACGCGGTGACGACGGACGACGTGAAGGCGCTGGGGGAGCCGGAAGCCAAGGAGATCTATCGGTCGCTCTATTGGAACCTGCTGCGCTGCGACGACCTGCCGCGCGGCATCGACCTGCTGGTCTTCGATTTCGGCGTCAATGGCGGGCCGGGCCGCTCGGTGCGGATCCTGCAGCAGGCGGTCGGGACGACGCAGGATGGCTCGATCGGCCCGGCGACGCTGGCCGCCACACGGAACGCGGTGCAGAACAGCGGCGGCGCCGAGCTGGTGAATGCGCTGTGCGACGCCAGGCTGAAATTCTACCGGGGCCTCGATGACTTCGCGAAGTTCGGCAATGGCTGGACCAGGCGGGTCGAGGATGTCCGGGTGCAGGCGTTGCTGATGGTGAAGGGGTAGCGGTCCTTGGGCGCCCGCGCCGCGTGGGGCTTTGCGCCGGCCGGTCCCTGCGGATCGGCCGCAGCCTCCCCGGCGGCCGCCGGGGGTTTGTCCGAAACCGACGGAATGGCACTGACCGGCGCCGATGGGTCCCGCCGGCGCCCCGGCCGCGCCCGATCCGGGGCCGCCCGGGGTTTGTCCGAAACCGACGGAACGGCGCCGACCGGCGCC